>CAZZWZ010000168.1:1049-8197 GCA_964657955.1 uncultured Steroidobacteraceae bacterium | reverse complement strand
CGTGGCTGTGACGCGGACGGCCAGCGCCGCCCCCCGCGCAGCCTGTCAGGCTTTCGCAGCGCCGGCCGAAACCGGCTCATGATACGGGCAACCGTTCACGCGGGCGCGGAAGTCGGCCGAGTGCCGGTAGGTGTCCCGGCGGGCGCGGTTCACGTTGCCGAGCGGCCGATGCGCGGCCAGCCCGGTCCAAACGCTGAAGCGCGTCTGCTCGTCGATGCGCGCCACGCGCGCTGCGTCCCAGCTGTCTTGTGCTGCAGCGCGGACGGTGCCCACCTTGACGAACGGCGCCTGCGTCTCGTCCCACGGCACGGTCGAGTCCTCGACGGGCTGCGCGTCGAGATCGCGACAGAGCTGTACCCGAAATTCCCATTGCGCATCCATGTCGCGCATCTCGCGCTGCACCTGCTCGCGGATGGCATCCGGGCGACCCTCGATCGCAACGAGGGAGCCGGTCAGCGACGTCATCGCGGCGGCGACGGGCTTCAAGCTGAACTTGGCGATGTAGTCGCCATACCGAAACGGGGTCGCGCTGTAATAGGTCTCGCCCAGCGGCTCGACATTGGGCGCGCCCCCGAGCGCATCGACGGCAGCAGGTGCCTCCGCCCCGACGGCTTCGAACGCGTGGCGTACGCCCCGCAGGGCGGCGGATACCACCTTTTTCGTCCCCTCGAGACGGTCCGTGGTCTTGGCCAGCATCTTGAGGTTGCCCAGGAACTTCTCGGCCGTCGTGGCCGTGAACACCTTGCCGTTGATCATGATGAAATCCTGCGCGGCGCCCTCCGATCCTGCCAGCCGCTCACCCGGCACATCGAACACCTTCATCGCAAGACCGCGCGGCAGGCTGATGGCATCGGGCAGGATGTCGCCCGCATTGGTGGACAGACGCATCAACACCTTGTGGGTCCCGGGCGTCGCGAACAAGCCCTGGGCCAGTTCCGGTGGCAACCCGGCATCGACGGTCAATTCACCTTCAAGCACCCCGTGGGATTTGGCGTGCACGGAGCGCACGGCATGGCCGTAGTCCTCGGCGGTCCGCTCCAGGATGGTGTCGAAGGCGGAATTGAGCTGCTGCACCGTCTCCGGTTCGTTGGTTTGCATCTGTTCGATATCGGGACGGTATGCCACCGGCGCGTTTGTCATAAATTGCCTCATTGGTTGTCGCGTTGCTCACCCCGTAGCAAATATCAGCGCCGCCGTCGAAGGTAGTGGCCAATCGGCAACCATGACCTCAGCGAACACCTACAAGAGCGCACGCCGCCCGGTGCCGGGCGGCGGCGGCTGGTATGATTCGAGACGCAGTAAACCGTCGATTTCGGGTGGCCAGCCGATCTGCGTGACCTGATCACCCGGCGAGGGGTTGGAAGATGTTTTCGTTGATACTAGGAGCGATCGCTCTCGGGTTGCTGTTCGCCCCGCCGCGATTGCGTCTCATCGGCCTCACCGTGGTGGGCGGGATATTTCTGGTGCTCCTCGCGCCCATCGTGCTCAATCGCAATCCTCTTCCGGCGAATCCGCCTGCCGGGCTCGCGCCGACTCCGCCGACCGCCAAGTCCACGCGTTTCGACTTCGACCAGTACGAGCGCGCGAAGAAGGACGCGGACGACCCCGAGGCCAAGAGTCGCATCCCGGCGGCGGAAATCCGCTTCGACCAGATTCAGGCGGTCGCAGGCATCGAGCCGGGCACGCTGCGCTCGATCCGCGCCAGACTGTACAACGACTCGCCCCGATACTCGCTCACCGATTATTCGTACTATCTCGTGGTGCAGGATTGCATCGGTGCCCGTGGCGCCAACCCGGCGGGCCAGAAATGCACGGCCGTCTATGATCAGCGCGAGACCCGAACACTCGACGTGCCCCCCGGCCAGGCGCGCGACGTGGTGTTTTCCATTCCTCCGGGCAACCCCGGCGGATCGGCGCCATTTCACCTGCTCGGCGAGCCGCGCAGCGAGCTGACCACCACCGACACCCGGGCGTACCGCACCTCCGCGACGCCTCAATGAAACGGGCGCGATCAGTACTTGCCGAAGGCACCTGTCGCGATGCACAGCATGGCAACGGCGCTGAGCCGTCGTCGTAGCGGCAGATACCAGGCGGGAAGCTCGGCGGTCGCCGCAAGACGCACGTCCCGCCAGTAATGTGCGGTGAAACCGCCGATCATCAGGGCATCCCCCAGCGCCGAACGGACCATGAGCGCGACGAATGCGATCAAGCTGGGCACGACGCTCCAAGCGTACATCGCGTTGCGTTGCGAGGCCTCGAGGCCGGCCGTCATCGCCAGGCCCCAGTGCAGAGCGCCCACGAAGCTCAGGATCACCGCCGCATAGGCAAGCAGATCGTCATGCCAGAGCCCCGCTCGCGTACGATCGACGAGCGTTGCTGCGGCGAGGACGACGAACGGCACCAAGCCACCGTAGCCCAGCCACGCGACGATGGGCGGCCTCGCAAGTTGGGCGGGTACGTTCATCCGGGCGTTCCGTCACGAAGCCGGAGCCACATCGATCAGCACCTCGTTGTTGCGCATGAACCAGGGCGTCCACGGCGCATCGTAATACGCGAACGTGGCGGCGGAGGTCGCCGCCAGATGCCGCGTCCGCAACCAACCCCGCAGCCGGGACTCGTGCGATCGAAGGTTGTCGTCGCTCCAAAACCCGGAAAAACGAACCGCCGCGACCCGGTGTCCGGGCAGCTGTTCGAAGTGTATCCGGGTGTCCAACGGATCCGGCAACGACTCCAGACGGTAGCCGGCGGGCATCATGAAGCGGACGATCCACGAGTTGACGGTCGGCAGGGACGTCGATCCCTCGATGGCGCGCGTATCGGAGGGGATTTGAGTCACCGGTGCGGTCATCGCAATCTTGGATTTGCGCTGGTTCTGACCGAAGATGTAGCCCGCCAATATCCGAAAACCAGAATTGACCGCATCGCTGCGCGAACCGTCGACGGCGACCGTCGCGACCACCGAGACGCCGTAATCGCGGATCTCGAACGGCGCCTCGCTGACGAGGACGGAATATTGAGTACGCTCGGTCGCCATGCACTGCTCTCCGGCTCCCATCGAGACCATTAGCAAGCCGATCGCGACCAGGACCGGTTGCCCTGCGCGCAGGCTGCGCGTCATCGAACCGGCGGAGGGGATTGGATCACGCCTCCCCGGCGATGGATCGGGCATCGAGCTCTTTCGACAACCGCTTGAGCGCTCTGACACTCTTGGAGTCGGTGGAGGAACTGATGGCATCGAAGAGCACGGCGCGGATGTCGGCCGCCGAGACCAGCTCCATGTCCCAGGCCGAAAACAGCCGCTCCCGTATCTCCTCCGTTTCGCTCAACACGACGATGGCTTCATGACGAGGGTCCGCGGAGATCGTCGACATCAACCGCTCCACGTCCTCCCGCCGGCCTTCCAGCCATTGAAAGAAGATGCCGCTGCTGTAAACCAGCCAGCCGGTGATGTGACGGCGCAGGTTGTTCCGTCGTGCCACCGCAATGATGCCATCGAGTTCGTCGCGTTCGAGATTCGAAGACGCCCGGCTGCAATACACCAGACTGAACAGCAGAGTTTCCGGTTCGTCGCTTTCGATACTACTCATGGATGGCCCGGGTCAGAAAAAACCTGTGAATCCCCGTGAGATTGTACCGCGTGCATCGACCCGGGTCGGACAAAATCGCCCTTGGCGGCACAGAAGAACGACGCCACCGACGTGTCGCTCACGCGCCGCATCCGGCAGAGCGTGATGGCGGACAAGCCCTCGTGCACCTGCGTCCACAACGTGAAAACGTCGCGGTCGCCGGCAACGTGACGCTCAACGGTCCCGTTCGTTCCAACCACCTCGATGCCGCCGTCGCACGTGGTCGATCAGATGACGGTGGCGCCGCGGAAGTCGTCATTCGTTTCCCGTCGAAGGAATAAAACAAGACCGCCGTCGGCGGTCGGTTCTGGGTGCGCGTGGTGGCTGCGTGAAACCGTCGCTTAAGCGCCCTACCGTACAGACGCGCATCGATGTGACTCAGCGCAAGTCGTTTCTGCAGGCCACCAGCGCAACATCTCGGAAGGCCGTCCAACAGCCGCGCAGCGGCTTTTTGTTGCAAAATAACATCGCCTGTTGATATTCCACGTCAATAGAATTACATTGCCGGCCGGGAGTGGTATCCGGCCAACAAGCGTGGAAGCGCGCACCGATCGAGGTGCACCATGCTTCAGGCGACGACACGCGTCGTTGGCCCTGGCCGGCAATCCATAGAGCGGTTACTCGGACGGTTCCGTCGCCTGCGTGTCAGGAGACCGGACACCGGTTTTCAAGGTGATAACGCTCGATCGCCCGACCTGGCCACGTGCAGGAACTGCCTTGCGGCAGTCGATGCAGACGCGAACATCGAGTGGCGGTCGGTTGGAACTTCTCCCGCAAAGGCTTCGCTTCGACCCTCTTGGAGGGTCGAACGAGAACGAACGAACGCGGCGCTGCCGCCCGAAACTGGCTGCTGAGGGAGAGACCAAGTGAAACTAAAACGCAACACCACCCGCCACACCGGAACACCGCCGGCCCCGTGCATGACCCAACCCCGAGAATGGCCGGCCGACGCCGGTTTCACTCGCGACTGCGGCACCGTCCATCTTCTGGCCGTGGCCATCGCAGCGGTCTTGTACTGCGGCAGCGGCAATGCAGCGCCCGCCGGGGACACTCCCGCCGACGCACCCGCCTCGGAGCCGGCCGTTGCGCCGAAGAACGACCTGGATGAGATCGTCGTGACCGCCTCGGCCCAGGGCGTGAAGAAGCTGGACGCGAGTTACAACATCGTGTCGGTGTCCCTCGACGAGATCAAGAATGCCAATCCGGCGAGCGTCGCCGAAGTCTTCAAGCTCTCCCCCGGAATCTGGCCCGAGTCCTCCGGCGGTCAGACCGGCGTCAACATCGACGTGGCCGGTTTTCCCAACGGCGGCGGCGATTCTCCCTATTTCACCACCATGATCCAGGGCTCGCCGCTGTACGGCTCGGCCGATCTGTCGTTCATGGATTCCAGCTCCCTGGTGCGCCTCGATGACACCATCGAGCGGGTGGAAATCGTCCAGGGCGGCACGAGTGCCATCTTCGGCGCCGGACAAGCAGGCGCCACGGCCAATTTCATCCTGCGCACCGGCTCGGACAAGACCGAGGGCTCGGTGGGCTTCACCTACGGCTCCGAGGGCTCGGAGCGCGTCGATGCGTTCTACAGCGGCAAGATCATCGACGGCTGGTACGGCAGCATCGGCGGCTTCTACCGCGTGTCCGACGGCGTGCGCAATCCGCAGTATCCGTCCGACATCGGCGGACAGCTGACGGCCACGCTCAAGCACGATCTGGACAATGGGTCGCTGATGTTCTGGTACAGAATCCTGAGCGACAAGAATCAGTGGGTGGCCGATTTCCCCTACACGGTCGTCAACGGCAAGGTCTCGGCATACCCCGGCTTCAATCAGCTCAACAACACGTACAACAGCAAGCAGCTGCAGAACATCCTGATACCGGGCCCCGGCGGCGGCTTCGTGAACGACGACATCAGCAACGGTCGCGGCGCGTCGCTGAATTACTTCGGCTCGAATCTCGATCTCAAATTCGAGGGCGGCTGGTCGATCTCGAACACCTTCCTGTTCGACGGCGGCTACGTGCCCACGAATGCGCTGGTGAACAACGGCAACCCGTCGACGTTGACCGCCTACATCGGCGGATTGACCCTGCCCGCCGGGCTGGCGGCGGGAGCCGTCCAGGCGCATTACGCCGACGGTCAGGCCGTTCCGGGCACGCAGAGCGTGATCACCGAGCAGGCGTGGCAGATCCGCAAGAAGCTGCTGAATCTCACGGATGAGTTCCGCGTCGCCAAGGACCTGGGCTTCGGCAACACGTTGACCGCGGGCTTGTACACGGCTTTCTACAAGGACAACGATGCCTGGTCGCTGGGCTCCAACGTGCTGATGGACAACGTGCCGAACGCCAGTCCGATCAGCCTGCAGGGCGTCGCGGGCGGCAACATCTACAATCTCACGAGTTCCCAGGGCGTCATCGCCAACGGCGGCTACAACATCCTGGAACAGGGCAGCGCCGTCAACATCGCCATGTACCTGTCCGATTCGTGGAAGATCGGCCAGTGGCTGCTCGATGCCTCGGCGCGCGTCGAGCACATCAACATGCACCAGCAGACCACCAACCTCACCAGCAAGCAGCTGGGCAGCCAGTACGATCTGTGGGACAACGCCGTGAACCTGCCCAACGGCACGTACTCGCCGGCCGGCGAGGTCAACACCATGCCGACGTTCTCGGTGGGCGCCAACTACGAATTCAGCGACCACATGAGCGCCTACGTCCGCGTCAACAACGGCGTGTTCTTCGACAAGTTCGACGATGTCCGCTGCAACGTGAACAACGGGTCGACGAGCTGTCCGGTCAGGCCGCCGCTCGCCACCGTGCGCAATTACGAGGGCGGTTTCAAGGTCCAGAACAAGTACACCTACATCGACCTCGCGATCTACGACAAGGAGTTCAAGGGAATATTGTTCAAGCCGGTCAATCAGTACGATCAGCCGATCGGTCTGCCGACCACCTACGGCACGAACTCCAAGGGCGCGCGCCTGGTCGGTTCCGTGAATCCGCTGGCGGACATGGACCTGCAACCGCTGCGGGATTTCAAGATCCAGGTGAACGCCAACTACGAGGATGCCAAGTACAAGGACTTCGTCGGCTGCGCTATCTATCAGAACATCACCGGCCAGAACGTCTGCGGCACGGTCAACGGCCTGCAACTCCAGCGCCTGCCGAAGTTCCAGGTGCGGGTGACGCCGAGCGACATGCAGGCCTTCGATTGGGGCACGGTGACCGAGTACGTGATGTATGAGCACGTGGCTCAGCGTTACCAGGACAACACGAACCTCACCCCCCTGGGCAGCTACTACGATCTGGGCGCCGGCATCGTGGCCACGGTGGGCGAGAACTGGGAATTCCGGCTGCTCGGCTCGAACCTGACCAATCAGTTCGGCCTCACCGAGGGCAATGCCCGATTCGGCGGGAACTCGGTGCAGAACAACGTGGGCTTCGGACGGTCGATCGTGGGTCGCGAGGGCACCATCGAGGCCAAGTACAAGTTCTGACGGGACCGTGCTCGGTGGCGGTTGATCACCCTCG
>CAZZWZ010000168.1:0-1039 GCA_964657955.1 uncultured Steroidobacteraceae bacterium | reverse complement strand
GCGGCGGGGTGATCAACCCCGCGGCGGTGTGATCATCGGGTTGCGACATCCACCACGACGCGGCCCCGCACGCTGCCGGCGAGGATGTCCGTCGCCGTTCCGATCACCTCTCCGAGGGATATGGTCTTCATCAGGGAAGCGGTGTGGCTGCGTTCCAGATCTTCCGCCAGCCGCGCCCAGGCCTGTACGCGCAGCTCGGCGGGGCACATGACGCTGTCGACACCGAGCAGGGCGACGTTGCGCAGGATGAACGGGGCCACCGACATGGGCAGATCCATGCCCTGAGCGAGACCGCAGGCCGCGACGGCACCGCCGCGTCGGGTCTGCGAGAGCACGTTGGCCAGGGTGTGCGACCCGACGCAGTCGACCGCCGCCGCCCAGCGCTCCTTGCCCAGCGGTTTGCCGGGCGCGGACAGTTCCGAACGGTCGATGATTTCGGCGGCGCCGAGCGCTTCGAGGTACGGGGACTCGCTCCTGCGACCCGTGCTCGCGATCACGTGCCAGCCCCTCTTCTTCAACAGTGAAATGGCCACGGAGCCGACGCCGCCGGCGGCCCCCGTGACGAGCACCGGACCGGCGGCCGGCCCGAGGCCGTGTCGCTCGAGCGCCAGCACGCAGAGCATGGCGGTGAAACCGGCCGTGCCGACCGCCATCGCGGTGGCCGCGTCCAGCCCGTCGGGAATCCGCACCGGCCACGCCGCGGGTACGCGGGCGAGTTCGGCATAGCCCCCATGGTGGCTCTCGCCCATGCCCCAGCCTGTCACGAGCACGGCATCGCCCGCCTGCCAGTCGGCATGGGTGCTGCTCTCCACCACGCCGGCCAGATCGATGCCGGGGATGAGGGGGAAGCGCCGCACGATGGGCGCCTTGCCGGTGAGCGCGAGTCCATCCTTGTAGTTGACGGTGGAATGGCTGACCCGGATCGTCACCTCGCCCGGCATGAGGCCGGCGGGATCGAAGCTCGCCAGGCGGGCAGGTTGGTCTTTCTCGACGACAATGGCTTTCACCGGGCATCTCCTGTTGGCGGCGCGTCTCTCGC
>CAZZWZ010000167.1:6452-8208 GCA_964657955.1 uncultured Steroidobacteraceae bacterium | reverse complement strand
GTCCGTGACTGACCGCCGCTGGGGACAGCGGCGGCTACCATCTGTCAGCGGACGCGCGCGGCTTGGTGGAGGACCCAGAGGCGGCGGGCGGCGAAGGCGAGGACGGCAGCGGCGGCGAGCCAGGGGGCGAGGAAGGCGGCAAGCACGCCGATCGTTTCCACGCTGTGCAGGAACGCGGTGACGCTACCGCCGAGGAGGTGGCGCAGGGTGGGCCAGAGGCCGCGATTTTCCGCCACGAGGGCGGGTTCGTTATGCAGCGTGAGGCTGATCTCCGCGGGCGCGTTGGGGTCCGTGCTGTTGGGGCCGGTGACGTCGTTGCGCTGGACGGCGAGCGACTCGATGTGGCCGAGCTTTTCCAGCGTGGCGGTGAAGTCGGCGGCCTGCGCGAGCGGCAGGCGAAAGGTCAGCGCGGCCTGCTCGGTGCCGTCGGGCGAGCGGCTAAAGGTCGAACTGGTCACGCTTACGCCAGCATGCAGCGCGTCGCTTTTCACCTGCTGGGCCTGCGCATCGACATTGCCGGTCGAGATGATGGCGAGCTGCGTCTGCTGCCGGGGCGTCTCATTTTCGATGCTGGCCGCGGCGACGTTGTGCAGGGTCAGGTCGATCTCCGCCGGGGCATTCGCGTCGGCCGTAGCCTGGCCGGGCTGGTCGTTGCGCTGGACGGAAAGCGACTCGACCCGGCCCAGCTTTTGCAACTGGGGCATGAAGGCACCCACCTGCGCGAGCGGCAGGCGGAAGGTGAGCGTGGCGGTCTCCGTGCCGTCGGTGGCGCGCTGGAAGCTGGAGGCGGTGACGGTTGCGCCGCTGGCCGCCGCGCCGTCCTTGAGTTGCTGGGCCTGGGTGTCGATGTCGCCAGTGGAGGCGACGGCGAGCTGCGTTTGCTGGCGCGGGGACTCGTCGTCGGCGTGGATGGTGAGCTGGACCTGCGCGCGGTCCTTGTCGGTGCGCGTTTCGTCCGCGGGCTCGTCGGAATCGCCGCCGTCGTTGGCCACGCGGTTGGTCGTGCGGGTGAAATTATCCACACGGCCGAGGCCTTTCACTTTCGCGAGAAACGCGTCCACCTGGTCGGGCGGAACGGAGAAGGCGAGCGTGGCGTTCATGGTGTTGTCGGACCCGTGCTCGAGATCGGCGTTGAGAATCTGAGCCTTGTAGGTATCCGCCGCGGCCTTGGCCTGCGCGAAGGCGGACTCCACGTCGTGGACGAACAGCGCGAACTGGTCGTGCTCCTGTAAGAGGTAGGCGGCGGCCTTGTTGAGGTCCTTTTCCGCGACGGAGATGGTGACGGTGGCGTACTGCACCTGGAAGTCGTAGAGCTTGAGCTGACCCTGCATCTGCTCGATCTCGCCGCGCACGCGGCCCAGCTCGCGCTCGACTTGCAGCAGCTCGGAGACCTTGCCGTTGTCGCGCTTGAGCAGCTCCTGCAGCTGCGTTTCCATGCGGCGCGAGTTGTCCAGGCGCGCCTGCATGTCGTAGTAATCCTTGGTCACGTCCTCGGTGCTGACGGACTGATTCTTGAGCGTGCCGAGTTCGCGCAGCTTGAGCAGGAAGGCGTCGAGCTTGTCGGGCGCGACCTTGGCGATGACGGTGCCCTGCAGCTTGCCGTTGCCGCCGCGCTGCGAGTTGCTGCTGTCGAGGTAGCCGCCGTTGGCCCGGGCCAGCTCGGTGATGGTATCGACGGTGGGCTGGTAGGCTTTTACTTCGAGGTCGAGCGTCGCGTCGCGGATGAGTTTGCGGGTGGGTTCGGGGGTGGCGGGGG
>CAZZWZ010000167.1:0-6352 GCA_964657955.1 uncultured Steroidobacteraceae bacterium | reverse complement strand
AGGTCGAGCGTCGCGTCGCGGATGAGTTTGCGGGTGGGTTCGGGGGTGGCGGGGGAAAGTGACCCTGCGCCAGGTTTCCAATTAGGATCCCATGCCGTGGCTACTGTGTTTTTCTTCAGCGCATTCGTCATCTGATCGAGGGGCGTGGAGTCTTGGGGTTGGGGTGAGGGCACGTAAGTCCTCCCAGCCGCTGCGCTGGCCGGAGTGGCAGCCGGCTCCAGCGCCCCGGCAAATTGAACGGTCCGGCTGGTGTCAACGTAGCCGCTGAGCGTTATTCCCTTTTCTGCCGTTTCGCGATAGGCAGTCCCGTCTTTCTTTTGGGCAATGTCACGGCCCGATTTTTCATTCGCCATCTCTGTTTTCAGATCACCATTGTCGTTCCTGCCGGACTGATGCTGGGGTTGAGCATCAGTCATGGCGTCCATGCTCGTGCTACTGTCCGTCCCGACTGCCGAGCTCGCGCTGGACGTAGGCGGCGCATGGAACAGATGCGGGGGACTTAGGACCGTCGGCGTAGGGGCCATGACCGGAGTAGCTGCCGGTGCGGGCACGGACGCGGCGGGAGGCGCGGGCGTTATGGACCGGGATTCCTCAAGCTGAGCCTGACGGCGCAGATTTGAGCTGGCTCCCTCCGGCATGTCGGCTGGCTTCATCGCCTGAACTTGCATCGAACTAACGTCGGCGAATTGTTTGTCTTGCGTCGTGAGGTTGGGTTGACTTAAGAGCCCAAACATCGCCGGCGTTTGATGGCGCCTGATGCCGTCGAAACTGATGCCGGCCAAAACCAGGACGATCGCCAGCGCGCCGGCGTAGGATTTCCACGAGGGCCGGCCCCAGAAGGCACGCAGGCCGCGCCAGAGCACGAGCGCACTTTCCCAGGCCGTCTCGCGCTGCGATTTCTCGCGCACCTTGCGGCGGACGCCGGAAATCATCCGGTCTTCGAAATTCGGGTCGGGCTTCAGGTCGCGGTGATTTTTTTCGAGCAGGTCGTGCATGGTCTGGATCTCCTGGTTGGCCGCGCGGGCGGCGGGGTCGTGCTGCAGCAGGGCGTCGAGCTCGGCGCGCTGGGCGGCGGTCAGCTCGCCGTGGACGGCGGCCGCGAGCAACTCGTCGAGCGGGTCGTGGGGTTGCGAAGTTGGTTTCATGGGCGTTCCTCCAGCAGGGCGGGCATGCGGCGGAGGGTGCCGAGCCCGCGGCCGAGCAAGCCGCGCAGGGCGCCGTCGGTGACGCCCATGGTTTGCGCGATGGCGCGGTAATCGAGGCCCTCGAGGTAGCGGAGGGTGAGCGCGGTGCGGTGCTCCTCCGGCAGCGAGCCGAGCGCGCGGCGCAGGCGGGCGTGGTACTCGCGCTGCTGCAAAGCGGCGCCGGGCCGCGCGACGCCGTGGTCGGGCAGCGTGTGGAAGGTTTCCTCCGTGGCCTGGGGCTTGCGGCGGCGCAGGCGGTCGCGCGCGGCGTTGCGCGCCACGGTCATGAGCCACGCGGGGACGTTATCGGCGTCGCGCGTGCGGCCCTGGTGCAGCTTGAGGAAGGTGTCCTGCACGATGTCCTCGGCCTCGGCCACATCCTGGACGATGGCGAAGGCGATGGCGTAGAGGCGGCGGCCGTAGGCGCGGATGAGCGTTTCGAACGCGGCCTCGTCGCCGGCGAGCGCGGCGGCGCAGGTGGCGCGATCGGGCGGCGCGGCGCTGGCATTCTCCTGGGCAGGCTCACGCGCGGACACGAGGGTCATGCTAACGAAACGCGCGAGTTGGGCGATCCGCGCGAAAAAGATGGGGGCGGGCTTCGAGCGGGTGGCCTGGGCGGCGGTCGATGACCGCCTTGTGGGACATGGGCACCGGATCGGCCTTGTCGTCCGGCAGCATTCGAAGGGTGCCGCAGGCGTTCGCCGGGATCGGTCCGCTGCTGGAATGACATTGGCCGAGATAACAGGTAGCCGGCGGTCTTCGAGCGTTGGTCGTTGCGGACGCGTGTTCGACTCGGACCGGCGCTCGGAGAGCGCCGGCTACCTGACTGACGGCTGGTATCGTTTTCACCGAGCAACCGGCGCGATCGCACGTTCGACCGGGGGACGGCATGCCGGCCGTTGCCGCGACTTCCGGCTTAGGGCCAATGCCGGCCACGACGGAGGGCTGCGCGGTTCCGAAATCCGGCGCGAAGGCGGGAGCCTTAGTGGCTGGCGGGCGGGAGGTCGGTCGAGGTGGGATCGTTCGGTGCGCCGTGGGCGGCGGAGCCGGGATCGCCGACAAGGGGCGGGGCGGAATCCGGCGGCGGCGGCGCCGACTCGGTGGCGGGCGCGGGCGTGGAATCAGGCGCGGGGGCCGGGGGCGTCTCGCGGGAGAGGCGGTCCTGCTGGATTTGCTGCACCTGCAGGTCGGCGGAGGTGGGGGCCATGATCTTCTGGCCGTGCTGCGTGTCGGACAGTTTTTCGTGCGGCTCGTTCGGATTTTCCTCAATGCCGCCGTTGACGAAGACGCTGCCATCCGGGCCCTTGGTCAACAGCGGCCGCACCCGCATGCCGGAGCCGTCGTTGGCGAGGGTGGACTTGAAAAGCCGCTGCGTGATGAGCTTCCCGTTCTCATCCGTGCGGCTGTAGAGGTAGGTGCCCTGGGACATGGGCTGCAGGACGTGCACGTTGCCCTGCGGATCGAACAGCATCGAGGGATCGATGGAGGAGACCATGGGGCCGAGCGCGTAATTGGCGTAGACGGTGTTTTCGGTCGGCGATTCCACGCGCAGATAGAGGCTGGTGTCCTGCGGATCGGGCGAGAAGCGGACGAGCGAGTAATCGCGCTCGAGCGTGTCGACGATGCGCAGGGCGTGGTTCTCGACATGCCCGCGCTCGATGGTGAAGGGCACCGGCTCGGTCACGATCTGGCCGGCGCCCGGCAGGTCGACCACGGCGGAGACGCGGTAGTTGCCCTCGGCGCGCATGGTGTAGAGCGGCGTGATGTTCACGCGCAGGGTGCGCGTCTCGCCCACCTTCAGCGTCATGGGGGCGAAGTTGCTCTGGCGCTCGGAATGCACGGGCAGGAAATCGTGCTGGTCGCCCTCGCCCATGACCATGAAGCTGAGCCAGGGCCGGCCCTCATCATTGTTTAACTCGAGGTCGGAATTGCCGATGTTGCCTACGGTGACCAGCACGTCCACCCGCTCGAAGAGGAGGAAGTGGCTGCGCACCGTCTGGGCGCTGAGCTGCACCTGGGCGTGGAGCGCGACGGCGGCCGCGACAAGCAGGATCGCCCCGAGCAGGCCACGCCGGATCATCGCGCGATGGTAAGGCGGCGATGGTTGAAAACAAGACGAATTCCCGCTTTGAGCGTGAAATCTCCCCCGGCTTGGACAAGCTGACCCGATGCCGGAAAACGCGAAACTCCAGGTCACCATCCTCGGCTCGGGCACCTCGCAGGGCGTGCCGATGATCGGGTGCGCCTGCCCGGTGTGCCGCTCGACCGATCCGCGCGACAACCGCACCCGTTCCTCCATCTTCCTGCGCGCGCCCGAGGCCTGCCTGCTGGTGGACACCACGCCGGAGCTGCGCGTGCAGGCGCTGCGCGAGAAGCTCGACCGGGTGGACGCCGTGCTCTTCACCCACGCGCATGCGGACCACATCATGGGCTTCGACGACCTGCGCCGTTTTTGCGACCTGCGCGGCGGCGCGCTGCCGATCTACGGCTCGCCCGAGACGCTGCAGAGCCTGGAACGCATCTTCGGCTATGCCTTCAACCCGAAGAAGACGGTGCCGGGCTACGTGCAGGTGATTCCACACGCGATCGCCGCGCCGTTCGAGCTGGGGGGATTGACGATCACGCCGATGGCGGTGCCGCACGGCGCGGTGCTGACGACCGGGTTTCTCTTTTCGCACCAGGGTCGCCGGCTGCTCGCCTACCTGAGCGATTGCCAGGCGTTGCCGGAGGAAGCGGCGGAACGGATGCGCGGCGTGGAGGTGCTGATCGTGGACGGCCTGCGCGACCTGCCGCACCCGACCCACTTCAACGTGGCGGGCGCGATCGAAGCGGCACGCATCATCGGCGCGCAACGGACCTACCTGACGCACCAGACGCACGACAAAAAACATGCCGACCGGGAACGCGACCTGCCGCCGGGCGTCGGGGTGGTCTACGATGGCATGAAGCTGGAGTTCGATCTCGCGTGAAGACCGCGGCGCGCCCGTCGACCCGGCGCGGTTGCGCCTTACTCGTCGCCGGCATGCTGGCGGTCCCCAGCGCGGCAGGCCGCGCGCAGACTTCGACGAATGCGCCGCCGGCGCGGCCCTCGCCGTTCCTCGCGCCGCCGCCGCTGACTTCCAACCGGCCGGAGGCTTCGGAGATCGGCACGGCCGCGCGCGTCCCGCCACCCAGCGCGCCGGCGACGGACACCAGCTCCCCCGCCATGCCGCCGGCAGCCGAGGCGGATCTCCATTTCACGGTGCCGGCGCCACCTCCGCTGGTGAATCCGGCGGGCCAGCCGGAGGATCTCGCGGCGCACCTGCTGGTGGTTGCCAACGCGAACGATCCTGACAGCGGCGCCTTGGCCCGCTATTATGCGGAGCGCCGCGCCATCCCGCCGGAGCGGGTGCTGGCGATCGCCTGCCCGACGCAGGAGGAGATCACGCGCGATGCGTACGAGCGCACCATTCGCGAGCCGATCCTGAACGATCTGTTCGCCCATCATTGGATCGAGCGCGGGCCGCAGACGGTGCAGATCGGGGATCGCGCGCTGGACCTGCTCGCGGCCACGCGCAACGACATCTGGGCCATCGTGCTGATGCGGGGTGTGCCGTTGAAAATCGCCGACAGCCCGAGTGACGAGCAGGGCATGGAACCGCAGCCGCAGCTCCGCACCACGGCCGCGGCGGTGGACAGCGAGCTGGCGCTGCTGCCGGTCTTTGGCCTGCCGCCGGGCGGCTTTGTGCCCAATCCCTTCTATGACCGGTCGGACACGGGCGAGGTGCGCGCCGGCCCGGAACTCGCGCTCCGTCTCATCCTGGTCACGCGGCTCGACGGGCCGACGGTGGCGGATGTGCGGCGCATGATCGACGACTCGCTGGCCGCGGAGAAGGAGCGGCTGGCGGGCTGTGCGGTGATCGACAGCCGCGGCTTCACCGACATCCAGAACGGGTACACGGAGGGCGATGCCTGGCTGCGGCGCGCGCGCGACCGGCTGGCGGCGGATGGCTGGCCCGTGCTTTTCGACGACCGGCCGGAGACGCTTTCCGCCACCGAACCGATCAACCAAGTGGCGCTTTACCTGGGCTGGTACACGCCGGCGGCCGACGGACCGTGGATCACGCCGCCGGACCGCTTCGTGCCGGGGGCGATCGCCTATCATCTGCATTCGTTCAGCGCCTGGACGGTGCGCAGCCCCACGCAAAACTGGGTCGGGCCGCTGATCGCGCACGGGGCCGATGCCACCATGGGCAATGTCTACGAACCTTACCTCGGCCTGACCCCGCACCTCGACATTTTCACGCGCCGCCTGCTGGACGGCGACTTTTTCGCCGAGGCGGCCTATGCCTCCGAGCTGGGGCTTTCCTGGATGACGACGGTGATCGGCGATCCGCTTTACCGCCCTTTTCGCCAGCCGCTGGAGCAGGCCATTGCCGCCGCACCGCCCGGCGAGCATCGCGACTGGCTGCGGCTGCAACTCCTCGAACGTCAGCTGGACGCGCACCCGCCGGCCAGCGCGGACCTGTTGACGGCAGCGTTTCAGTTGCCCGATGCGGGGCCCGTGCTGCACGAACGCCTGGGCGATCTCCTGCAGAAATTTCCGGGCTCCGCCGCGGCGGCCGCCCAGGCCTACGAGCTGGCGCGGAGCCAAAGCACGGCGCCGATTGATCTCATCCGCCTCGGCCTGAAGCTGGCGCAGGCCGACCTTGCCGCCCACGAGCCAGGCCGCGCCCGCGCGGAGCTGGATGACCTGCGGCGCTCTCTGCCCGGTGACGCGGCCCGGTTCGGGCTGACCCCGGGGGTTGTTTCCGGGATCCGGCGCGGTTTGGCGCCGCGCACCTCGCTGCCGTTCGACGCGGATGCGCCATGAATCCCTTGTTTAATTTTTGCCCGCGCGTACCGGGAACAAAGTCGCCGGGCCCGGGAATGCGCCCGCGGAAATGAAGCGTTCCAACGGCCTCTTTTGGTAGCCGCCGACCGTGACGCCTTCCCCAGGCACGCAACCAATCGGGGCATGGCGGTTCGTTAAGAACACAGCCTCGACTCCGACCGATTGCCTGAACAGGCCCGGCTAGTCTACCGGACTGAGGAGGCGACTACGGCCGACGACTGTCTTCCGCACAGGATCCAACCTTCATCGCGTGGCTTCGCTGATCTCGCAGAGCCGGCTCTTCGGCGGCGGGGGC
>CAZZWZ010000166.1:7347-8280 GCA_964657955.1 uncultured Steroidobacteraceae bacterium | reverse complement strand
GCAGGCGGCGCGCATTCATCGCGGCGCGCGCCGCGCCGGCGGCGCCGGTCCACAGGAACGCGATGGTCAAGCCGCCGAGCTTGAGCGCGCGACGGCGGCCGGTGTCGATGCGCGAACGCACCCGCGGGCCGGTGGCGTTCATGCGTGCGCGGCGGGTCCCGCGGCCTGGGGCACCTCCGCCCGGCCGGTGGCGGCTTGTTTGATCGCAGCCCGGATGCGCACGTACGTGGCACATCGGCAGATGTTCCCCGCCATGGCCGCATCGATGTCGCGATCGCTGGGATTCGTGTTGCGGTCGAGCAGCGCGGCCGCCGACATGATCTGTCCGGACTGACAATAGCCACACTGCACGACGTCGACCGCCAGCCACGCCTGCTGGATTTTCCGGCCGCTCGGCGTCTCGCCGACGGCTTCGATGGTGGTGACCGGCCTGGCACCCACCGCTCGGACCGGCAGCACGCAGGAGCGCACCGCCTCGCCGGCGAGGTGCACGGTGCACGCGCCGCATTGGGCGATTCCACAACCGAATTTGGTGCCGGTCAGACCGATCACGTCGCGCAACACCCACAACAGCGGCATGTCCGGGGGCACGTCCACCGAGTGCGCCATGCCGTTGATCTGCAATACGAACATCGCGTTCTCCGCCACCAAGACTGGCGCGCAGTGTAGCGTCAATCGCAGCGACGCCGCAGGTCCGCAACTGCCGGGCGCGGTCCGGCCCCGAGGTGTTACGAGGCCTTGCGCGCCAGTTGTTCGGTGGAGGAATTGAGCGGGTGGGCGGCGACCAGCGCCTTGAGCGCCGCTTCGTGCGGAAGATCGCGGGCGGAGACCCGGATCACCTTGACGCCCGCGGCTTGCAACAGCCCATCCTGGCGCCGGTCGCGGCGCCGGGACGGCTCGGATGCCTCGGGATCGTCGATATCGAGCACGGCC
>CAZZWZ010000166.1:4551-7337 GCA_964657955.1 uncultured Steroidobacteraceae bacterium | reverse complement strand
ACGGCCACCGCGGTGAAATCCGCCCGGCAAACGACGAAATCGGCGATCACCGTGACCGCCGGCATCGCGGCCAACCGCCCCAATGCCACGTGCGAGAGGATGACGTGCCCCGGAAAGGCGCGCACCAACCGGCCATACAACAGCTGTTCCGGACGGTTCAATAGAGAGTTGACCGGTACGCTCGCCCGCATCTGGACCTTTCCGAGGAGTCGAAGCGGGCGAGTATGGGCAGCACCCGCGGAACAGTCCGCGAGCCGCGTCACACGTGCGCTTTTTTGTACAGGGTCACCAGCTCGTTCCAGGCGCGCTCGGCCTGCGGCTCGTTGTAAATGGGCCTGCCGGCCGCCGCCGGCATGTCCTTGATGCACCAGCCGTGCAGACAGCCGTCGTACACCTCGACCTTGGCGGACAGATTCGCCGCGCGAAAGGCCTCCTTGAGCGCCGTCTTCGCGTCGGGCTCCTTGGCATCGTCGTTGACGGCCACGCCCACGTAGTAACGGGCCTTGAGCTTCGCGATGAGCCGATGCGGGCTGTCGGGCTTGTCCGTGACCAGGCCACCGCCGTGGAATGAGGCGCCGGCGCCGATGCGCTCGGGATTGGCCGCCGCCGCCTGGATGGTCATCGCACCGCCCATGCAATAACCGAACACGCCCATCTTTGCCTGGCGATCCACCGAAGCGTGGCCGTCCAGAAAGGCGACGTACGCGGCCGAATCCTCCATCACGGCCGAACCGGTCAACGGTGCCCGCAGCTCGGAGAGCCTCTCGCGGTCCGCCGCGTTGGAGAAATCGAATCCGGGCTCGACGCCGGGCGCCCTGGCGGATCGATAGTACGGATTGGGGATCAGCACCGTGTAGCCGTTCGCCGCCAGGCGTTTCGCCATGTCACGCATGGTCGGTCGCAAGCCCAGCGCGTCGGGAAACAAGATCACGGCAGGCCACCGGCCGCCGCCCTGCGGGTGAATCAGCGCGGCATCGCAGGTGCCGCTCGGTGTCTCGATCTCGATCTCGACATCGGCATCGCTCACCTGCGCGCCGCCGCCACGCGCCGCGCCGGTGTCCGCGCCCAATCCCGCCGCCATCGCCAGGGCGGAAGACTCCCGTCGTGACAGTTTGCTCTGCTCGTCGCTCATGAAGACCTCCGTTCGTCGCCGCCCCCGGCACGGCCCGCGTCGGGGCGCGTCAGTATAAGACTTCGGTCGGCCGCGCAATCGCCGGCCGGGGGCGTGCAGGGCGCTCGTCCGCGATGCGGCGCGCGGGCTTCAGGATTCGGGGCGCATGTGCGGAAACAACAGCACGTCGCGGATGGAGGGCGCATCGGTGAAGAGCATGACCAGGCGGTCCACGCCCAGGCCCAGGCCCGCCGTGGGCGGCATGCCGTATTCCAGGGCGCGGACGTAGTCGGCGTCGTAGTACATGGCTTCCTCGTCGCCCGCGTCCTTGCGTTCGACTTGCTCCTTGAACCGCTGCGCCTGGTCCTCGGCATCGTTCAACTCGGAAAAACCGTTGGCGAGCTCGCGGCCGCCGATGAAGAATTCCCAGCGATCGGTGATGAACGGATCCCGGTCGTTGCGTCGCGACAGGGGCGACACCTCCGCCGGATAGCCATAGGCGAACGTGGGTTGTAGCAACGTGGGTTCTCCGGTTTTCTCGAAGATTTCGATCTGCAGCTTGCCGGGTCCGTCGCCGGGTTTGTAAGCGATGTTCATCCGGTCGCAGACGCGGCGTAGATAGACGGCATCGCGCAACGACATGGGGTCGAGTTCCGGATTGTTCGCCAGGATGATCTCTTCGATGCTGAGGCGGGCGAAACGCTTCGACAGGTCGAATTCCGTGCCCTGGTACGTCAACCGGCGCGACCCCGACAGCGTATCGGCCAGTCCCTGGAACAACGTCTCGATCATCTCCATCAGGTCCTCGTAATCCGCATAGGCCTGATACAGCTCGAGCATGGTGAATTCCGGGTTGTGCTGCGTCGACACCCCCTCATTGCGGAAATTGCGGTTGATCTCGTACACGCGCTCGAATCCGCCGACCGTCAACCGCTTCAGGTACAGCTCGGGCGCGATGCGCAGGTACATGTCGATCCCGAGGGCGTTGTGATGGGTCTTGAACGGCCGCGCCGCCGCCCCGCCCGGAATGGGATGCAGCATGGGGGTTTCGACCTCGAGAAAACCGCGCGTGTCGAGGAACGAACGCAGATAGGCGACGATGCGCGAACGCGTCTCGAACACGCGGCGCGTGTCCGCGTTCATGATGAGATCGACGTAGCGGCGGCGGTAGCGCATTTCCGTGTCGGCGATGCCGTGCCACTTGTCGGGCAGCGGCCGCAGCGATTTGGTCAGCAGGACCAGCCGGTCGACGCGCACCGACAGCTCCCCCGTCCGGGTCTTGAACAACACGCCTTCGGCACCCACCACATCGCCCACGTCCCACGTCTTGAAGTCGTCGTACACGGCGCCGAGCGCCTGCTGCTGCAGGAACACCTGGATGGCACCGCTCGAGTCCTCGAGCTGCGCGAAGCTCGCCCGGCCCATGACACGCTTGGCGCGCATGCGGCCGGCCACGCTGACCCGGACCGGGCCGGCGTCCAGCGACTCCGCGCTCTTGCCGTCGTAGGTCGCCGACAGGTGAGCCGCCAGGGCATCGCGCCGAAAATCGTTGGGAAACGGATTGCCGCCCGCGCGCAGCCTGGCGAGCTTCGCGCGTCGCTCGGCGATCAGATGATTCTCGTCGTTGTCGCTCATAGTCCCTGCTTGAGGCTGGCCTGCATGAATTGATCGAGGG
>CAZZWZ010000166.1:0-4541 GCA_964657955.1 uncultured Steroidobacteraceae bacterium | reverse complement strand
ACCGCCGTGGTGTTGCCCACCTCGACCCCGGTGCGCAAATCCTTGATGCGGGACTGGTCCAGCACGTAGCTGCGGATCTGATTCCCCCAGCTCACGTCGGATTTGGAATCCTCGAGCACCCGGGCGGCGGCGTTGCGCTTGTTGAACTCCAGCTCGTACAGTTTCGCCTTGAGCATCTTCATGGCGGTGGAGCGGTTCTTGTGCTGGCTGCGCTCGCTCTGGCACGCCGCCACGATGCCCGTGGGCACGTGGGTGATGCGCACGGCCGATTCGGTCTTGTTCACGTGCTGACCACCGGCGCCGCTCGACCGGTAGACGTCGGTGCGCAGGTCGGCGGGATTGATCTCGATGTCGATGTCGTCGTCCACCTCGGGAGACACGAACACCGAAGCGAACGAGGTATGCCTGCGATTGCCGGAATCGAACGGCGACTTGCGCACCAGCCGGTGCACCCCCGTTTCGGTGCGCAGCCAGCCATAGGCGTAGTCGCCGGTCATGCTGAGCGACACGCCCTTGATGCCCGCGACCTCACCGTCGCTCTGGTCGATGATCTCCGTCTTGATGCCGTGGCTGTCCGCCCACTTCAGATACATGCGCAGCAGCATCGCGGCCCAATCCTGGGCCTCGGTCCCGCCGGCGCCGGCCTGGATGTCGAGGTAGGCACTGTGCGAGTCCATCTTGCCCGGGAACATGCGCTGGAACTCCAGCCGCTCCACCGCCGCGGCCAGCGCAGTCACGTCGGATTCGATCTCGGCGGCGGCGTCCAGGTCGGCTTCGGCGGCAACCAGCTCCAGCAATTCCGCGGCATCCCGCAAGCCGCGCGACAGGCCGTCGAGACCGTCGACCACCTGCTCCAATCGGGCGCGCTCCCGGCCCAGTTCCTGCGCGCGCTCCGCCTGGTCCCAGATGCCGGGCTGTTCCAGCTCGCGGGTTACTTCCTGCAGGCGTTCGCGTTTGTCGTCGTAATCAAAGATACCTCCTCAAGGACGCGGTGCGCTCCTCGAGATCTTCGATGAACCGGCTGAGCTGATTGATTTCCATGCTGAGACTCTAACACGAATGTTCAGGCCCGCCGCAGGTGCCGGCAGTTGAGCTGCACGCTCTCGACCCCGCGAAATTCATTGACTTCGAGCCGGTACGCCACTTCGACACGCTCGCCGGCGCGAACCGCCGAAGCGTCCTCCGATCCGTCGAAATAACCGAAGGCGATGGCATCGAGGCCGCGGCCGGCGCCGGACTGCGCGAGTCTGAGCTTCAGGTGGCGGGTGCCCACGCGGCGTGACTCCACCACGTCGAAGATCCCGTCGAAGATCGGCTCCGGAAAGGCCTGCCCCCAAGGGCCGCCGTTGCCGAGCGCCTGCGCGGTCTCCAAACACAGTTCGACGGCCTGCAGATCGCCGTCGGAATGGATCACACCGGCGAGCATGTCGGGATCGGCGCGCACCGCGATTTCCGCATCGAACGCGACGCGAAAACGGTCGAGGTCGTCTGCGGCCAGGGTCATGCCCGCGGCCATGGCATGTCCGCCGAATTTCACGATGAGGCCGGGATGACGGGCGGCGATGCTGTCGAGCGCATCGCGGATGTTGACGCCGCTCACCGAACGCGCCGAGCCGCGCAGCAGGCCGCCGTCGGCGCACGCGAAGGCGACGACGGGGCGGTGCAGGCGATCCTTCACCCGGCCCGCCACCAGTCCCACCACACCCTGGTGCCAGCCGGCGTCGAACAAACAGAGGCCGGAGGTCTCCGCGCCCTGCGCCGTGAAGCGCAACGCCGATGCGAGATCCACGGCTTCGAGCTGCATGCGGTGCTCGATGTCGCGACGCTCCTCGTTGAGCCGCGTGAGCTGTCCCGCGAGGCGCGCCGCCTCCGCGGGATCGTCCGCGAGCAGACAGGCGATGCCGACGCTCATGTCGGCGAGTCGTCCCGCGGCGTTGAGCCGTGGACCCACGGCGAAGCCCAGGTCGGCGGCGCCGGCGCGCTCGATGCGACGTCCGGAGGCATCCATCAACGCGCGGATGCCCGGAACGCAACGACCCGCGCGGATGCGCCGCAGGCCCTGCGCGACCAGGATGCGATTGTTGCGATCCAACGGCACCACGTCGGCCACGGTGCCGAGCGCCACCAGGTCGAGCAAGTCCGCGGCACGAAACGACGTGCGCTCTAGTTCCCGTGCGAGCGCCGCCATGACATAGAAGGCCACCCCCACGCCGGCCAGCGCCGTGCTCCCAAAAGCAGATCCCGCGAGATTGGGATTGACCATGGCCGCGGCACGCGGCAGCACCGCGCCCGGCAGGTGATGATCGGTGACGAGCACGGGAATGCCCAGCGCCCGGGCGGCATCGATGCCGTCGACGCTCGACACCCCGTTGTCCACGGTCACGATCAGCGTCGGGCGGCGCATCGCGGCGAGCGCGACGATTTCGGGGGTGAGACCGTAGCCGAAGCGAAAGCGGTCGGGTACGAGATAATCCACGTGAGCGAATCGCATCGCCCGCAGAGCGCGCACTACGAGCGCGCTGCTGGCGGCGCCGTCGGCGTCGAAATCACCGACCACCAAAATGCGGCCCTGCCCGCGGTGTGCCGCGAGCAGTCGCACGGCCGCTTCCACTCCGTCGAGCGAACCCACGGGCAGCAGGCGCTCCAGTGACAGATCGAGATCTTCGGGCCGGCAAACGCCGCGTGCCGCGTACACCCGCCGCAACACCGGGTGTAGATGCTCGCACGCCAGCGGGGGCCCGGCGGTGCGCCGTTTGATCGTGGTCAGGCTCACTCCGCGCCGCCCGCGAGTCCGAAGACTTCCCACCACGGGCGCGGCCGGCGCCAGAAGCGCCGGTTCACGGCGCGCTCCACCGCCACGAGGCGATCCGCGCAGGAGAACTCGATGCGACCGATGCGACCGGCGCGAAGCGCCGCGGTCAGCGGCAGCAGCCACCGCTGCTCCATGAGTCCCCAGGCCGCCGATCCCGGCTGCTCCGCGCACACCAACACCCCGCCCCCGTCGGCCGCCTCGAACGCCGGCCGATCGCCGAAAGCCCCGAACAGGGGGTCCGCGCCGGCGGTCCAGCCCGGCAACCTCGGCAGCGCCGCGAGCGTGGCGCCGCCGCCCCACAACCACAGTCCTGTGAGCACTGGCTGCTGCCGGACCGCGCGCGCCTGGTTCACCGGATGATCGAACAGCCACATCTCCATCTCGCTCATCAGCCGGCGCAGTCGTGCTGCGTCGGCACCCGTGGGCTGGAAGGCGAACACGTTCTCGCCGAGGACCTCGCCCGGCTCGCGCGTGGCCACGTCGAAGCTGCGTTCGGCGACACAGAACAGCGCACCCGATCCGGTGAGCAAGCGTGTCCCGGAACCCAGGAACACCCGGTTGAAGTCCGCGGCCAGCGCGGCGTTCTCCGTCGGCTCGAGCTGCAGCAGGCCCTCCTCCGGCAGCGTGACGTGAGTCATGCCGGCCAACAGATGCACCGGCGACGCCAGGCAAACCCAGGGTTCGGCGACCCGGCCGACGGCGGCATGCAACGCCGCCGCGGCGGGCGACGGCACAGCGACGGAAGGCTGCGCACCGGCCGCAACCACCGCGAACGCATCGCGGCGCCAATCGTCGATCGCGATCGGTGCCGCACCGCACGCCAGCAGCCGCTCGAGCACCGGCGCGCGCATCGACGTCGCATGCCGCGGAATCGCCAGGCGAACGTAGACCACCCGGTTCAAGACCGTGCGCCCCGACGCGCGACGCCGGCACGCTGCGGCGCCCCTCCGGATCTCCTGTACCCGGGCGGTATTTTCGGTATGGTGACGGGCATGCGGTTCACCCAGGATCAGAATGCGAGCGTGAATGTCATTCGCGGCTACGGTGCCGGCGAGTTGCGGATCAACGCGGACAGCTTCGCGGTCTCCATGATCGTCACCCCGTCGGCGATGAGCGCGGTGCCGGGGCTCGACGCGGTCGCCGGCCTGACGCTCGAACATGCCGCGCGCCTGCGCGAATTCGAGCCGGAGCTGGTCCTGTTGGGCACGGGCATCCGGCAGATATTTCCGCCGGCTTTTTTCGGCGCGGAATTCCTGCGGCTGGGCATCGGTTTCGAAGTCATGGACACCGGCGCGGCATGCCGCACGTTCAACGTCTTGGTGGGCGAGCAACGGCGCGCGGTGGCCCTGCTCCTGTTGTGAGCGCCCGTCATTTCGCCGCGGGCAGGTAGCGTAGCGGATCGACCGGCTTGCCGTTCAAGCGGATCTCGAAATACAGCGCCGATGTCTGATGCGCAGCGGTGCCCATGTGCGCGATGGTCTGGCCCATGGCCACGTCCTGGCCCTCGTGGACGAGCATCTCGCGGTTGTGCGCATACGAGGTGAGCAGGTTGTCGCCGTGTTTGACGATGATGAGATTGCCGTAGCCTCGGATGCCGCTGCCCGTGTACACCACCCGGCCGGGCCCGGCCGCGCGCACGTCCTGTCCGAGCTGGCCGAACAAGAGAATCCCCCCTCCCGGCACCGGGCGCGGCGCCGAGCGCCGGTCCGTGGGCCAGGCCCAGGTTGAT
>CAZZWZ010000165.1:0-8293 GCA_964657955.1 uncultured Steroidobacteraceae bacterium | reverse complement strand
TGGCGCCGCTGCCGCCGGTTGCGGTGCCGCCGCCGCCGGCCGTGCACTCGACGCAGGCGGCGTCGCTGGCCCCCGCCATGTCGCGGGACGACGGGTTCGCGGCCGTGCAGCGCGAGGTCAGGGACCTGCGCGACCTGTTGCAGGGCGAGCTTCAGCACATGTCGTGGAACGACAAGCGGCTGCGCGAGCCGCTGCAGGCGCGCGTCCTGGAGGAACTCACGGCCATGGACATCGCGCCGGACGTGGCGCTGGCGCTCGCGGCTCTCACGCCGAGCCGGACCAGTCTCGAGAATCCGTCGCACATCCCGCTCGCCATGCTCGTGCGGCACCTGCCGGTGATGGACCGGGCGAACGGGGTGGACTCCGGCGTCATCGCGCTGGTGGGTCCGACCGGTGCCGGCAAGACCACCACCATCGCGAAGCTCGCGGCGCGCTGGAGCATGCAGCACGGCAGCAAGGACCTGGCGTTGGTCAGCACGGACGGTTACCGGATCGGCGCGCGCGAACAATTGATGACCTATGCGCGCATCCTGGGCGCCCCCATGCACGTGGCGAACAACGGCAAGGAGCTGGCCCGTGTCCTCGAGCGGCTGAAGTCGAAGAAGCTGGTGCTGATCGACACCGCGGGCATGGGGCCGCGCGACGTGCGTCTGTCGGAGCAGCTCGCCGCGCTGCAACTCGGCGCGTCCGGCGCGCGCGTCCTGCTGGCGCTGCCGGCCCAGGGCGAGGCCCACGCGCTGGAGGAGATCGTGCGTTCGTTCGCGAGCGTCAAACCCACCGCCTCCGTCGTGACCAAGGTCGACGAGGCGGCGAGCCTGGGCGCGGTGATTTCCACCACCCTGCGTCACAAACTGCCGGTGGCGTACCTGTGCACGGGGCAACGCGTGCCCGAGGATTTGCATGCGGCCCACGATCGCAAGGTGTGGCTCATCCGGACGGCACTCAAGCTCAAGGAGCGGGCGCCGCCGCCCGACGCCGCTTATTTCGCCCGCAACTTCGGCCGAGCGTCCGCCCATGCGTGATACCCGACTTTCCCGCACCCAGGCGGCGACCATGGAAGAACTCAACGCCACACGCCCGGTCAAGGTCATCGCCGTCACGGGCGGCAAGGGCGGCGTCGGCAAGACCACGGTGTCGGCGAATCTCGCGGTGTCCATCGCGGCCCAGGGCCGCGACGTGATGCTGGTGGACGCCGATCTCGGCATGGCCAACGTGGACGTCATCCTCGGACTGCACACGCGCTTTCATCTCGGTCACGTCGTGAAGGGCGAATGCACCCTGGAGGAGGCCATCGTCACCGGTCCGCACGGCCTGCAGATCGTGCCGGCGGCGTCCGGGATCAAGCACATGGCCAACCTGTCCGAGAGCGAGCAGGCGGGCATCATCCGTGCCTTCAGCGACCTGTATCACCGGGTCGAGGTGCTGGTGGTGGACACCGCGGCGGGCCTGCACGACAGCGTGCTCACCTTCAGTCAGGCGGCGCAGCACGTGGTCGTGGTGGTGTGCGACGAACCGGCCTCCATCACCGACGCCTATGCGTTGATCAAGGTGTTGAGCCGCGAGCACGGCGTGCGGCGCTTTCAGATCCTGGCGAATCAGACCCGGCGCTCGGGCGAAGGACCGGACCTGTTCCAGAAAATTTCGCGGGTTTGTGACCGGTTTCTCAACGTCAC
Organism: uncultured Steroidobacteraceae bacterium; assembly: GCA_964657955.1. GTDB lineage: Bacteria > Pseudomonadota > Gammaproteobacteria > Steroidobacterales > Steroidobacteraceae > Bog-1198. Next base: position 6,620 of record CAZZWZ010000165.1, on the reverse strand, counting down.
TCTCGAGTTCGCAGGTTCCATCCCGTATGACGATTATTTGCGACGCGCCGTTCAGAAACAGTCGGCGGTGGTGGAGGCCTACCCGGCCTGTATTTCATCCGTGGCGCTCAAGAAATTCGCGTTGCAGGCCGACAAGTGGTCTGCACCCCAGGGTGCGCGAGGGCACCTGGAGTTCTTCGTGGAACGCATGGTGGGGGCCGGAAACGGTCCCACGACGGTATTGCAATGAGAGCAAGCACGAGCTATTCGAACACGCGCAAGGGCAATCCGGCGCCCCACGCGGACACCGCGGTGGGCGAGGTGCCGCAACAGGAACTGGTCATCCGGCACGCTGACCTGGTCAAGCGCATTGCCTATCATCTGGTGAGCCGGATGCCGCCCAACGTGGAGGTCGACGATCTCATCCAGTCGGGGATGCTCGGCCTGCTCGATGCGGCCAAGCACTACTCGGCCGACAAGGGCGCCAATTTCGAGACGTATGCGGGCATCCGCATCCGCGGAGCCATGCTCGACGAGGTGCGCAAGTCCGATTGGACGCCGCGGTCGGTGCATCGCAACATGCGCGAAATGGCCGACGTGGTGCGCAAGATCGAGAATGCGAAGGGCCACGACGCCAGCGCGACGGACATCGCCGAAGGCCTGGGCGTCTCCATGGAGGAGTACCACAAGCTGGTGCAGGATGCGGCCAGCTGCCGCCTGTTCAGCTTCGATCAGATGGGCGCCAACGACGACGAGTCCAGTCCGGCGGACCACGCGCGCGACGAGGGGCCGGGACCGCTCGATCACATCGAGGACTCCGGCTTCCGCAGCGCGCTCGCCGCGGCCATCGACGGGCTGCCGGACCGTGAAAAGCTCGTGCTCTCGCTCTACTACGACGAGGACATGAACCTGCGCGAGATCGGCGCGGTGCTCGAAGTCTCCGAATCGCGCGTCTGTCAGATTCACGGCCAAGCGTTGGTTCGCCTGCGCGCACGGCTTTCCGAGTGGCTAATTCCGGATTGAACCCATGGACATACTCAGCATCATCGGCATCGTGCTGGCATTGATCGCCATCATCGGCGGCGCCATCCTGAAGGGCAGCAGCGCCGGCGCCCTGGTGGGCAGCGCCGCCTTCGTCATCGTCGTGGTGGGAACCTTCGCCGCGAGTCTGGTGCAGACCCCGATGGCGACCTTCCTGCGCGCCTGGAAGATCGTCGTGTGGGTGTTCATGCCGCCCGCCAACAATCCCGCCGCGGTCATCGAAAAGATCGTCGAGTGGAGCAACATCGCCCGCAAGCAGGGGCTGCTCGGACTGGAATCGGCGGTGGAGGGCGAGAAGGATCACTTCCTGAAGAAGGGCCTGCAGTCCCTGGTGGACGGCGGCGAGCCCGAGGCCATCCGCGCCAGCATGGAGATCGAACTCGACACCATGGAGCATTTCGACAACCAGGCCGCCAAGGTGTTCGAGGCCATGGGCATCTACTCGCCCACGCTCGGCATCATCGGGGCGGTGATGGGGCTCATGGCCGTCATGCAGAATCTCGCCGATCCGTCGAAGCTGGGCCACGGCATCGCCGCCGCGTTCATCGCGACCATCTACGGCATCGCGTTCGCCAACCTGCTCTTCCTGCCCATGGGCAACAAGTTGAAATCGGTGATCCACGGGCAGACGCAGGTGCGCACCATGGTGATCGAGGGCATCATCGCAATTGCCCAGGGTGAGAACCCGCGCAACATCGAGTCGAAGCTGCAAGGGTATTTTCACCATTGAACCACCGGCAACCCTCGGCGGCCTGACATGGCGCGGAAGAAGAAGCACGAAGAGCACGTGAACGCGGAGGCCTGGGCCATCCCGTACGGCGACCTCGTGACGCTGTTGTTCGCCCTGTTCACCGTCATGTACGCCATGTCGTCGGTGAACGAGGGCAAATTCCGCGTGCTGTCGGACTCGATGATCGCGGCGTTTCACGGTTCGCCGAAGAGCATGCAACCCGTCAACATCGGCGACAAGCCCCCGGGCGGCAAGGGCGGCGACAAGGCGCTGGTGGGCATCTCGCCCACCGTCCTCATGAAGATCAAACAGGACGGCAAGCATGCCCCCGCCGGCGATCCCGCCGCCACGGAACCGAATGCCGACAAGGGGTTCGCGAAGGACGACCTGCCGGGCTCGTTGCAACGCATGGAGCGCCAGGTCCAGCAGGCCATGCAGGCGCTGATCGACGCGAAACTCGTGACCGTCAAACGCGAGAACATGTGGCTCGAGATCGAGATCAACACCGACATCCTGTTCCCGAGCGGCGCGGCGGAGTTCTCGTCGGCGGCCGAACCCGTGCTCGACAAGCTCGCCGAAGTGCTCAAGCCCTTTCCGAATCCGATCCGCGTCGAAGGTCATACCGACAACCGGCCGATTCGCACCGCCGCGTTCCCGTCCAACTGGGAGCTGTCGGCGGCGCGGGCGGCGAGCGTGGTGCATGGGTTCACCAAGATGGGGATCGACCCGCTGCGGCTGGAGATCGTCGGGTTCGGCGAATTCCATCCGCGGCAGTCGAACGACTCCGCCGAGGGGCGCAACGCCAACCGGCGCGTGGCGGTGCTCGTGCTGGAGGAAGTGGCGCCGGCCAATACGCCGGTGACGGCGCGCATGACCGGCCAGCTCCCGCAGACGAGCGCGGCCGAGCCGCCGCCACAGCCGAACTGAACTCCGGGCACACCCGTATGAATCCCGCCCTGATCTGGAGCATCGCCGCGGTGTGCGTGGCGCTGGGTGCCCTCGCCGCGTCCCTGGCCGCCCTGCGTGCCGCCCGGCTCGCACAGGCGCGCTGCGCGTCGCTGGAGGCCAGCATCACCGGCTTGCAGCGGGAAATGGAGCTGGTGGCCTCGATCAGCGTGCGCACCGGCCGCCGCGTGCAGCGGGTCGAGCACGAATTCTCCGACGTCGCCGAGCGGGTGGACGTGGTGGAGTCGCGCGCGCCGGCGCTGGCCGGAACCGGTGCCTTCGAGCAAGCGATCGAATGGGCACGCCAGGGGGTCGATCCGGACAAGCTCGCCGCACAATTCGGCCTGAGCCGCGGCGAGGCCGAGCTGCTGTCGCGCTTGCACGGGGGTAAGATGCGGGCCTGAACCACGGCATACGCCGTATCCCGTTGCAGGACCGGCCCGCCGAGGGACAGGGACATGTTGCATCGAATGGTGATCGCGGCGTTGTTGACCGGGTGCGGCACGCCCGGGACCGCGCTTGCCGCGTGCAAGATCGGCAAGCTCGCCGACCTCCCCGTGACCATGATCGACCGCAAGCCCATGGTGAGCGCACAGATCAACGGCCAGGACGTCCTGCTGGTCGCGGACAGCGGCGCGTTCTACAGCACGCTGAGCCCGGCGAGCGCCGCGCAACTGAAGCTGCGCACCGGTCCGGCACCCTATGGCCTGTCCGTCACCGGCGTCGGCGGCGAGGCGAAGATGTCGGTGGCGACGGTCAAGTCGTTCAACCTCGCCGGCATCCCCATCCACGACATCGAATTTCTCGTCGGCGGCGGCGACGTGGGCGGCAATGCCGCCGGATTGCTGGGTCAGAACGTCTTCCGCATCGGCGACGTCGAATACGACCTGGCCCGGGGCATCATCCGGCTGATGCACGAGGAGGACTGCGGCAAGACGGTGCTCGCGTACTGGGTCACCAACAAGGCCGACCCCTATTCCGTCATCGACATTCATTGGACCACCCCCCTGGAGCCCGGCACCACCGGCGCTGCCTACGTGAACGGCGTCAAGATCCGGGTGCTCTTCGATACGGGCGCGGACACCTCGATGCTCTCGGCCCACGCGGCCGAGCGGGCGGGGATCAAAGTCGACGGGCCGGACGTGGTCTACGCGGGATACAGCCGCGGCATCGGGCGGGCCATGCTCAAGACGTGGATCGCCCCGGTGGCCGTCTTCAAGATCGGCGACGAGGAGGTCCGTCACACGCACCTTCGCATCAGCGAGGCGGTGACCGATTCGGCGGACATGCTCATCGGCACGGACTTCTTCCTGTCCCACCGCATCTACGTTGCGAGCAAGCAGAGCAAATTGTTCTTCACGTACAACGGCGGGCCCGTCTTCAATCTGTCCGTGTCGCATGCAGACGCCCCCGCGCCGCCGGGCACCGACGCCGGGGCGGGGGAAGCGGCGGCCGCGGGCAGCGGGGCTGGGGCCGGGGTGGCGCCGGGGGCGCCGCAGACCGCGGAGGCATTCAGCCGGCGGGGCGCCGCGTCGGCGGCGCGGCACGATTTCGATCATGCCATCGCCGATCTTTCCCGCGCCTGCGACCTGGCTCCCGACCATGCGGATTATTTTTACGAACGCGGGGTGATGTATCGCGACGATCACCGGCGCGCCGAGGCGCTGGCGGATTTCGATCGAACCCTGGTACTGAAACCCGACCATGTGCCGGCGCTGGTGGCGCGGGCCGAAGAACGGTTGAGCGACGGCGATGCGATTCATGGCATCGCCGATCTCGACACGGCCGACCGCGTCGCCGCGAAGGAGGCGGACGCACGCCTGCGGATGGCCTCCGCCTATGCGCACGCCGACCGGTTGGCGGCAGCCAGGACCCAGCTGGATCTGTGGATCGCCGCGCACGAGGCGGACTCGCGTCTGGGTCCCGCGCGCGGCCAACGCTGCTGGGTCGCGGCGTTGTCCGGCCAGGATCTGCCGAAGGCACTCGACGATTGCAATGCCGCGCTCCGGCAGATCGGGAAGAAGAACGCCGATGCGGCGTGGGTGTTCAACGCCCGGGGCCTCGTCAGGCTGCGGCTGGGCGACTATGCCCGATCCACGGACGACTATCGGACGTCGCTCGACCTCAATCCGAACGATGCCTGGGCGCTGTACGGCAGGGGCATCGATGAATTGCGTGAAGGAAAGAGCGGCGGGCGCGACGATCTGGCCGCAGCCGCGGCGCTGTGGCGGCCCATCGCCGAGGCCTTCGAGAAACACGGCATCGTGCCGTGAGCGGTCGCGTCCTACAGGGACTCAGCGAACCCGCTGACACGGCGTACGCCTCTCGGTCGGCACAGTAGCGGTTCGAGCTGCGGTCGGCACGGCCCCGCGGCAGGATCGATCGGCAGTGTCACCATCATCGAGGATATTCATGGACAAAACCGTCAAAAATTTTGCGAAACAGGGTCGAGCGTTCCTGGACGATGCCACCGATCAGGTGCAGTCGATGACGGGGCGCAGCTTCGGCGCGCTGAACGACACGGCGCAGCAGGCGCTGGATGCGGTCTCCGACGCCACGGACACCGCCATCGGCTATGCGAAGAAGAACCCGGGCAAGGCGCTCTTGATCGCGGCGGCGTCGGGCGCGCTGGTGCTGGCCGTACTGAAGATGCTCGCGCCGTCGCGGGATTGAACCGGCCGCGGGCCGCGGTCATGGGCTGATGCGCCCACCGTGGCCTGACCTCGGGCCCGATCAGTGATGAACGGTGATCGACGGATCGAGCAGTTGCAGGGCATCGCCGGCGTCGACGCTGCCGGTGCGACGGATGTCCTCGCTCGAATAGGAGCGCTGCGCTTCGCCGCAGCGACCGTCGCCGGGCGGCAGGCGCGAACCGGTGCCGGCGGAACAGCCGATTTTCTCGACGGGCGTCGGCCCGGCTGTTGCGACGGGTGTCGAGCGCGGAGTGGCGCAGGCCCCGAGCGCGAGGACGGTCCCCAGCACGCCCACGGCGCGCGTTGCGCAAACTCGGCGCACGGCAACGATGGTGCGCGTCGCGGAAACTGCGCGCGAAGCCGGAATACCCCGGTCGAGTGGCTGCTTTGCGGCGGCGGACATGGGCGCCCTGGTGTTCATGCGTACCTCTGGAGCCTGAGCTCTGAAACCTGGTGGGAAGTTTACGCCCAAGCGCTCGGTTCGGCATGGATCAGGTTTGCGGCGCATTGCGGTACGCCCGCGGCGTTCTGCATGGCGTGTAGTCCGGCGCCTACCTGAACCGACGGTGCCGGGGGACGCCTCCGACAGGCGGTGTGCCGGGTAGACTCCACGCGGCAGGCGGCTCACTCCTCGGTGGTTGGTCCCCGATGCTCGCATGCGCTGAAACTTTTCAATCTCGTAAGGACTTTCATGAATTCACTCGCTCGACTTGGCTCGATTTCCATCGCCCTCTCTGCGATCGCAATGGCCGGTGTGGCCATGTCCGCGGACTCCTCGCCGGATGCGGAGTTCGTCGGTAACGTTTCGCAGGGCGGCCGCTACGAAGTGGAGGCCAGCATGCTCGCGCAACACCGGGCGTCGGCTCCGGACGTCAAGGATCAGGCCGCCACGGAAGTGCACGATCATCAACTGGTCAACGCCAACTTGAAGAAGATCGCGGATGCCGCGGGCATCAAGATCGCCCCGACGCTCAATGCCACCTTCCAGCAGCGTCTCGCAACCCTGCGTGCGACAGCCGCCGCGGACTTCGATCATGCCTACATCGAGGACATGAAGCAGATACACGACAAGGACGAGAAGTTGTTCGCGAAAGAGGCGACCGAGGGCGGCGATGCCTTCAAGACCTTCGCCCATCAAACCGACATGATCGTCAAACGCCACATCGGCGCGTTGCACGGCAACGATTGACGGTCGGCACGCGTCAGCGGCCCGCGCCCACCCCCGCTTGTTC
>CAZZWZ010000164.1:0-8321 GCA_964657955.1 uncultured Steroidobacteraceae bacterium | reverse complement strand
CCTCATCAACTGGCGCCAACCGGCCCATCAACCTTGGCGGTCGACCCGGCCGCCTTGCCCTGTGAACGCGCGGCCCAGGCCCACCAGAGCCCTGCAACCACCACGCCGGCCGGTACGATTTTCACGGCCTGGGCCAGCGACGAGGCGTCGGAGACCGCGCCGATCAGATACGGCGAGATCGCATCGCCCAAGAAATGGATGGCGAACACCTCGAGCGCCACGGCTGAGGCGCGCTGCGTGGGCATCACCAGGTTCACGATGGACGCGTTGATCGGGCCCGTCGACAGGAACAAGAGCAACTGCGCGATCACCATGCAGACCAGGTAAGTCACCGGCGAGGCGGTGGTGAGGGCGAACCAAACGAACGGCGCCGCGATGAGCGTCGCCGCGGCGGATACGATCAGGTACGCCTGTTTCGAATACCTGGCGCAATAATCGCCGAGCCATCCGCCGATGAATGTGCCGAGGAATCCGGTGACGACGACGATTTCGCCGAACTGCAGCGTGGATTTCTCGGGTGAGATGCCGCGCACGCGCTCCAGGAAGGCCGGCATCCAGTAGGCGAGTCCTCCCATGGCGAAGGTGTAGGCCGCGTAGCCCAGCACCGTGTACACGTAGGGCCGGTTCTTGAGCAGGAGCAGGTAGGTGGCCTTGGTGGCCGCGCCCATGCCCGGCGCGCCCGCGGACGTTGGCGCGCCCCGCGACCCCGGCGCGCCGGCCGGCGCAGGGTCCTGGCTGCCGCGCGGCGGGTCGTACAGCCAGAGGCACAGCAGCGCCAGTGCGAGTCCGGGGATGCCGGCGACGAAGAACGCGGCGCGCCAGCCGAAGTGGGTGCCCACGACCCCGCCCACCATGTAACCCAGCGCGGAGCCCACGGGGATGGCACAGAAGAATACCGCCATGACCCGGCCGCGCTGGGCGAGGGGAAAATAGTCTGACAGCAGGCTCGGCGCGATGGTGCCGTAGGCGGCTTCGCCGATGCCGACAGACGCCCGGGCGGCCAGCAGGGCGATGTAGCTGCCGGCGAGACCCGACAGGGCCGTCGCGACACTCCAGCAGCCGACGCCGAAGGCGATCAGCTTGGGGCGGGCCCAGCGATCGCCCAGCATGCCGAACGCGGGGGCCGTGACGGTGTACACGACGAGGAAACCGGTCATCAACGCACCGAGCTGGCCGTCGGTCAGCGCCAGCTCCGAGTGCTTCAAACGCTCGACCAGCGCCGAGACCAGGTAGCGATCGAGGTAGTTGAACAAATTGATGAACGACAGGACGGCGAGGCCCCACCCCGCGGAATGCAGCCAAGACTTGGGGCTCTGTTCAGGCATCGGGAACGCATCTTAGCAATGCGCCCGTAACGCAGTGCGACGACGTTATACACTGGGCGGATACGAAGGGCGCCGAGGATGGACCGCTGCGCCGCACCTTCGTGGTGCGTCCCGCAGTTCTTATGTCAAATCGCCGGCAGCGCCATGCCTGCATCGGAGAAGTTGTGTCGATCCACGTCGCCTTGAACCATGTCACCCACTACCGCTACGACCGCCTCGTCGGGCTGAGCCCCCAGATCGTCCGGCTGCGGCCCGCACCCCACTGCCGCACGCGCATTCTCTCGTATGCCCTGAAGGTTCTGCCCACCGATCATTTCATCAACTGGCAGCAGGACCCGCAGGCCAACTACCTGGCCCGGCTGGTGTTTCCCGACGAGACGCGGGAGCTGCGGATCGAGGTCGACCTGGTGGCCGAGATGTCGGTGCAGAATCCGTTCGATTTCTTCCTGGCGCCGTATGCCGAGCAATTTCCCTTCAAGTACGACTCGAACGAGCGGCGTGAACTGGTGCCTTACCTGGTGAAGGCGCCGGCCACCGCGCTGATCACGAATTACCTCGCCGGCATTTCCCAGCAGCGGGCCCGGACCATCGACTTCATCGTCGAGATGAACCGGCGCGTGGCGAACGACATCCGTTATTTGATCCGGATGGAGCCGGGCACGCAGTCGCCGGAGGAGACGCTTTCCAGACGCTCAGGGTCGTGCCGCGATTCGGCGGCTTTGTTGGTGCAACTGTTCCGTCATCTGGGCTTGGCGGCGCGCTTCGTGTCCGGCTACCTCATCCAGCTCGTGCCGGACGTGAAGTCGCTGGACGGTCCGGTGGGCGCCAAGCAGGACTTCACCGATCTGCACGCGTGGTGCGAGGTGTACCTGCCGGGGGCGGGATGGATCGGTCTCGACGCCACCTCGGGCCTGCTGGCCGGCGAGGGGCACATCCCGCTGGCCTGCACACCGGAGCCCTCCGCGGCTGCGCCGATCAGCGGGGCCGTGGACGAGTGCGAGACCACCTTCGAACACACCATGAGCGTGCGGCGCATCTGGGAGGCGCCGCGGGTGACCAAGCCCTACAGCGACGCACAGTGGGCGGCCATCGAATCCCTGGGCCATGCCGTGGATGCGGATCTGCGCGCGCTCGACGTGCGCCTGACCATGGGCGGGGAGCCGACGTTCGTTTCCATCGACGATCCGGACGGCCCCGAGTGGAATACCGCGGCGCTGGGTCCGAAAAAGCGTCAGCTCGCCGCCGTGCTCTACCAGCGTCTGAAGGCGCGCTACGCGCCGGAGGGTCTGGCGCATTTCGGCCAGGGCAAGTGGTACCCGGGCGAGCAGCTGCCGCGCTGGTCGCTCAATTGCTTCTGGCGCAAGGACGGCCAGCCCCTGTGGACGCAGCCGGCGTTGGTCGCCGATGAAACGCGCGACTACCGCGTGACCGCGGCCACCGCCGAACGCTTCCTCTCGCAGGTGTCCGAGGTGCTGGGTCTCGATGCGAAACGGGTGTTCGCCGCCTACGAGGACGCCTTCTACTACCTGTGGCGGGAACGTCGCCTGCCGGTGAACGTGGATCCGTTCGATTCCAAGCTCGCCGACGAGATGGAGCGCGCGCGGTTGAGCCAGGTGTTCGAACGCGGACTCGACCAGGTGGTCGGATACGTGTTGCCGGTGGCACGGACCGCGGACGATGCGCGGTGGCAGACCGGATCCTGGCACCTGCGCAGCGACCGCTGCTACCTGATTCCGGGAGATTCGCCCATCGGCTATCGTCTGCCGCTGGATTCCCAGGCCTGGACGGCCGCCGGCGACTACCCGTTCATCCACGCCCCCGATCCGTCGCAACGCCGCGCGCCCCTGGCCCCGCACGCGGAGCTCCGCCGGACCGGCGAACGCGGGCGGCCCGACGCGCCGGCAACCGATGCGCCGCCGGCACGCCACGAGTCCGCGGCCTCGCTCACCCGCACCTCGATGTGCGCACAGGTGCGTCACGGCGTGCTCTACATCTTCATGCCGCCGACGCGCGAGCTCGAACACTATCTCGAGCTGGTGGCCGCCGTGGAATCCGCCGCGACCACGCTGCAGCAGCCCGTGGTGCTCGAGGGTTACGAGCCGCCCGCCGACCCGCGCATCGGCAATTTCAAGGTGACGCCGGATCCCGGCGTGATCGAGGTCAACGTGCAGCCGTCGGCGAGCTGGGACGAGATGGTGGAGGGCACGACTTTTCTTTACGCCGCCGCGCGCGAGTCGCGGCTCACCACCGAGAAATTCATGCTGGACGGTCGTCATACCGGCACCGGCGGCGGCAATCACGTGGTGCTCGGCGGTGCGACCGCCGACGATTCGCCGTTCCTGCGCCGGCCGGACCTGCTGCGCAGCCTGCTGAGCTACTGGCACAATCATCCCGCGCTGTCGTACCTCTTCTCCGGGCTGTTCATCGGCCCCACGTCGCAGGCGCCGCGGGTGGACGAGGCGCGCAACGATTCTCTGTACGAACTCGAACTCGCCTTCCGCCAGTTTCCGCAACCGGGCGAACCGGTGCCGCCGTGGCTGGTGGACCGGCTGCTGCGCAATCTGTTGATCGACGTCACGGGCAACACGCACCGCGCGGAATTCTGCATTGACAAGCTGTACTCCCCCGACGGCCCCACGGGACGCCTGGGCCTCCTCGAGATGCGGGCCTTCGAGATGCCGCCGCACGCCCGGATGAGCCTGACGCAGCAACTGCTGCTGCGCGCGATGGTGGCGCGGTTCTGGAAGCGGCCCTACGCGCCGGCGACGTTGGTGCGCTGGGGCACGGAGCTGCACGACCGCTGGCTGATGCCGTACTTCGTCGAACAGGATCTGCTCGACGTGATGACGGACATGCAGAGCGAGGGCTATCCGCTGCGGGCCGAATGGTTCGCGCCGCATTTCGAATTCCGCTTCCCGAAATACGGCGACTTCGCGGCCCGCGGCATGGAGCTCGAACTGCGGCAGGCCCTCGAACCCTGGCACGTGATGGGCGAGGAGGGCTCGCCGGGGGGCACGGTGCGCTACGTGGACTCGTCGGTGGAGCGCTTGCAGGTGAAGGTCACCGGCCTCGCTCCCGACCGGTACTGGGTGGTCTGCAACGGCCACGCGGTGCCGCTGCAGCCCACGGGACGTATCGGCGAGTTCGTGGGCGCGGTGCGGTACCGTGCCTGGCAGCCCTGGTCGGCGCTGCATCCCTACATCGGCGTGCACGCGCCGCTGACGTTCGATCTCTACGACAGCTGGATGAATCGCTCCATGGGCGGTTGTCGTTACCACGTGGTCCATCCGGGCGGCCGCAGTCACGAACGCTTTCCCGTCAATTCCTTCGAAGCGGAGAGCCGGCGGCTGGCGCGTTTCTTCAGGATGGGACACACGGCCGGATCGATGAACGTTCGGCCGGCAGCGCCCGACCGCGAGTTTCCGTTCACCCTCGATCTGCGCAAGACGAGTCATGACCGTGGCGCGCCTTGACCGTTACGTGAGCGATCCGCGCCGCTACGACGAGCTGCTCGATCGTGCCGGCGCAGTGCGGCCCCACTGGCGGCCGCTGGTGGAGCGACTGGGGCGGGACGGCGACGACGCCGTGCGGCGCGGAGCCGATCTGGCGCGGCGTCTGATCGTCGAGAACGGCGTGACCTACAACGTGTACGCGGACCCGCAGGGACGCGACCGGCCGTGGGTGCTCGATCCCCTGCCCATGCTCCTGACGGCGCAGGAATGGCGCGAGATCGAATCGGGCGTGATGCAGCGCGCGGCGCTGCTCGACGCCTTGCTGGACGATCTGTACGGCGGTCAACGCCTGCTCGCCGAGGGTGTGATCCCGGCCGAGCTGCCGTTCGGACACCCGAACTTTCTGTGGCCCTGCCACGGGATCGCGCCGCCGGGGGGCCACCGCCTGCACGTGTATGCGGTGGATATCGCGCGTTCGGCGGATGGGCGCTGGTGGACGCTCGCGGACCGCACGCAGACGCCCTCGGGACCCGGCTACGCGCTCGAAAACCGGCACATCGTCTCGCGCGTGTTTCCCGACGCGCTGGGCGACCTCGGCGTGCGCCCGCTGGGGGGGTTCTTCGGCGCGCTGCGCGAGAACCTGCTCAAGGATGCGGCCGAGGGGGAGGCAGCGCTCGCGGTGGTGCTGACGCCGGGTTCCTTCAATGAAACCTACTTCGAACATGCCTACCTGGCGCGACAGCTCGGCCTGCCCCTGGTGGAGGGCCACGATCTTACCGTTCGCGGCGCGACGGTGTGCCTGAAGACCCTGGGCGGCCTGCGGCGGGTGCATGCGATCTTCCGTCGCCTGGACGACGATTTCTGCGATCCGGTGGAGCTGCGCGCCGACTCGGCGCTGGGCGTTCCGGGGCTGATCGGCGTGGTGCGCGCGGGCAACGTGAAGATCGCGAACGCGCTCGGCAGCGGCGTGCTCGAGTCGGCGGGCTGGATGGGTTTCATGCCCGCGGCCGCCCGCCGGCTGCTGGGCGAAGAGTTGCGGCTGCCCTCGGTGGCGACCTGGTGGTGCGGCGAGAAGCCCGCGCTCGACTACGTGGTCGAACACTTCGAGCGTCTGGTCATCAAGCCGGCCTACCCGAATCAGAATTTCGAGGCCGTGTTCGTCCGCGACCTGGAGCCGTCGGAGCGGTCGGCATTGCTCGGGCGTGTGGTGGCGCGCCCGCATGCCTACGTGGCCCAGGAACGGCTGGCCTTTTCGCAGACGCCGGTGTGGCGCAGCGGCGAGTCCGGCTACGCCGCGCGGGCGCTCGGCATCCGCGTCTACGCCATCTCCACGCCCGGCGGGTATCGGGTGATGCCCGGCGGTCTGGCCCGCATCGCGACCGACGCCGCCGACGTCGTCTCCATGCAGCGCGGCGGCGGCAGCAAGGACGTCTGGATCCTGGGCGACGATGGCCGGGTCTCGGATGAGACCGCGGAGGGGGCCGCGCCGCGGGCGGTGGCGCGACATGACGAGCTGCCGTCGCGGCTGGCCGAGAACCTCTTCTGGATGGGGCGTTACAGCGAACGTTGCGAGGACAAGGCGCGGCTGCTCCGCGCCACGCTCGCGGTGCGCACCAATCCCGTGCTCTGGCCGCCGGCCTTGGCCGTCACCCGACATTTCATTGCCATGGCAAAGCTCACCGATCCGACCCTGCCGCTGTTTGAGGAGGACAACCCGTTGGGCCTGCGGGCGGAGCTGCAACGGCTGGGCTGGTGCGCGGCGCAGGCCCGCAGCCGACTGTCGGCCGAGAACTGGCGGGCCATCAGCGTGCTGCAGCGTGACTTCCAGGAGTCGGTGAGCGTCAAGAACGATCCGCAGGAAACGCTCGACTCCCTGCTCTTGTCGCTGGCGGGGCTTGCGGGATTCGCCCTGGACGACATGACGCAGGACGTGGGCTGGCGTCTGATGATGCTCGGGCGCCGTCTGGAGCGGCTGCAATTCCTGGCCGAGCTGCTGGCGTTGCGGCTCGAGAGCGGCGCGACGCCCACCCAGAGCGAACTGGAATGGCTGCTCGACATCGGCGACAGCACCATCACCTATCGCACGCGATACCTGGCCTCGCCGCGGCTCGGGCCGACCATCGATCTGCTGGTCTTCGACCAGACCAATCCGCGCGCGCTCGCCTACCAGTGGAGCCACATCGCGTATTCCGTGGTGCGGGTCGCGGCCACGCTCGGCGGCACGCCGGACGAGACGCTGGCCGCGGCCGTCGCCCTGGTTGCGCAGATGGAGTTGACCGCCGTGGACGGCGAGAGCGCGCGCGCCGTCCGCGCCCGCCAGACGCTGGCCGGGCACCTCGATTCATTGGCCGCCGCGGCCGGCACGCTGTCCGACCGCCTGTCGCTGCGGCACTTCTCGATGATCGACGTCGAGACCCGGACCGTGGCCGCATGAGCGCCGCGGTGCGTTACCGCGTGCGGCACGAGACCGTCTATCACTACGGCGGCAATGTCGCGCATTCTCACCAGCTGCTGCATCTGACCCCGCGCGATACGCCGCAGCAGAGCTGTCATCGGCGCACCGTCAATCTGCTGCCGCAGCCGAGCACGCGTCATGCCGGGGAGGACGCCTTCGGCAACCTGGTGACCCGGCTGGAATACGATCTGCCGCACGACCGGCTCGAGGTGCTGGCCGACGTGGGCGTGGAGGTGCGCGCGCCGCCGGTCTACGATGCCGAGGCCAGCCACGCCTGGGAGGCGGTGCGCGATGCGCTGAGCTTCTCGGCCCGGCCCGTGGGCGCCGAGGTGCTCGACGCGCTTCGTTATCGCATGGAATCGAGCTACGTGAGGATCAAGCAGAGCTTCACGGATTATGCGGCCGATTGCTTCACGCCGCGGCGCCCGGTGCTCGGGGCCGCGGAAGCCTTGATGCGCAAGGTGTTCCGCGAATTCAAGTATGCGCCGGGCAGCACGAACATCCGGACCTCCGCCATCGAGGCGTTCGCGGCACGACGCGGCGTCTGCCAGGACTTCGCGCACATCATGCTCGCCTGCCTGCGCTCGCGCGGGCTCGCGGCCCGCTACGTGAGCGGTTACCTGCGCACGCTGCCGCCGCCGGGGGCGGACGCAGCCTACATCGGCGCCGACGCCTCGCATGCCTGGGTGTCGGTGTTCTGTCCGCCGTTCGGATGGGTGGACCTCGACCCCACGAACGACGTGCGCGTCGCCTCCGGTCACATCATCATCGCCTGGGGCCGCGATTTCGGCGACGTGTCGCCGCTGCGTGGAGTGATCGTGGGCGGCGGCGAGCATCGCTTATCGGTTCGTGTTTCGGTGCAGGCGGAGTAATATCGCAGGCATCAGAACGTCCGAGGAGATGTCAGTTGGCCAAGCCGAATTATCGTCACGCGAAAAAACAGAAGGAGGCCGCGCGCAAGGCCCGGCAGGATGCCAAGCACCAGCGCAAGAACACGCCGGCCGCCCCCGAATCGGGCGAGGCGCCCGCGACGCCCGGGGCGACCGTGCCGGCCAACTCGGAGGGGTGAAACGCTCGCGGCGAAACGGT
>CAZZWZ010000163.1:0-8342 GCA_964657955.1 uncultured Steroidobacteraceae bacterium | reverse complement strand
CGCCGGGCGCTGCCACGCCGGAAACGGTGACGTCCAGCTGGGCGCCCGAGGCGGAGAAGGAGCTGGGCAAGATTCCATTTTTCGTGCGCGGCAAGGCGCGCCGGAACACCGAACGGTTCGCCGCGGAACGCGCGGTCGCCCTGATCACCGTGGAGACTTTGTACGATGCCAAAGCGCACTTCAGCCGCTGATCGCACCCGGTTACGCTTCGTCATCGTGACCATGGACAGTCACCTGTCGAGTGCGACGGCCCGTGCGGCCCGCCGGCTCGGCGAGGAATTCCCCGGCCTGTCGCTCACCATTCATGCGGCGGATGAATGGGGCAGCGAACCTGCGGCGGTGCAGCGGTGCTGCAACGACATCGCGCAGGCCGACATGGTCGTGGCCACCATGTTGTTCATGGAGGACCATTTCCGACCCGTGCTGCAGGCGTTGCAGGATCGGCGCGAGCACTGCGATGCCATGTTCTGCGCGATGTCGGCGGCGGAGGTGGTGCGCCTGACCCGTCTCGGCAAGTTCAGCATGGACGGCTCGCAGGGAGGACCGCTGGCGCTGCTCAAGCGCCTGCGCGGCGGGAAGAAGAAGTCCGCCACGGGCGGCGAGCAGCAGATGAAGATGCTCCGACGCATTCCGCAGATGCTGCGCTTCATCCCGGGCACCGCCCAGGACGTGCGCGCCTACTTCCTGTCCCTGCAGTACTGGCTCTCCGGTTCCGAGGACAACATCTGCAACCTGGTGCGTTACTTGATCCGGCGCTACGCCGCCGGCCCGCGCGCCAGCCTGCAGTCGGTGATGAAGATCCCCGCGCCCCTGGTGTATCCGGACGTGGGCGTCTATCACCCGCGCATGCGGGGCCGCTATGGGGATCGGCCCGAGGAATTGCCGTTTTCGCCGGGACCGAAGGGGACCGTGGGCGTGTTGATGCTGCGGTCTTATCTGCTCGCCGGCAACGCCGGGCACTACGACGGCGTGATCGCGGCGCTGGAGGCCCGCGGCCTGCGCGTCATCCCGGCGTTCGCCGCCGGCCTCGACTCGCGCCCGGCCATCGAGCGCTTCTTCGTGCAGGACGGCGTGCCGAAGATCGACGCGCTGGTGTCCCTGACGGGCTTCTCGCTGGTGGGCGGCCCGGCCTACAACGATTCGAGGGCGGCCGAGGACGTGCTCGCGAACCTCGACGTGCCGTACGTGGCGGCGCATCCCCTGGAATTCCAAACCCTGGATCAGTGGGGCGGGTCGTCGCGGGGGTTGCTGCCGGTGGAGAGCACCATCATGGTGGCCATTCCCGAACTGGACGGCGCGACGGGCCCCATGGTGTTCGGCGGGCGCCCGGGGGGCGCCGGCGTCACCTGCACCGGCTGCGATCATGCGTGCACCTTCAAGGCCACCGATTCGGCCGCCGACATGCAGTCGTGTCCGGAGCGTGCGGTGATGCTCGCATCGCGGGTCGCCAAACTCGTGGCGCTGCGGCGCGGCTCGCGCGCGGAGCGCAAGGTCGGCATCGTGTTGTTCAACTTTCCGCCCAACGCCGGCAACACCGGTACCGCTGCTTATCTGTCCGTATTCGAGTCCCTGTACCGCACCCTCGACGCCATGAAGTCGGCGGGTTACGCGGTGGACCTGCCCGCCGGGGTGGACGACCTGCGCGAGAAGATCATCGGCGGCAACGCCGCACAGTTCGGCGCGCTCGCGAACGTACACCGCCGCATTCCCGCCAACGACCACGTCAGGCGCGAACGGCATCTGAAGGAAATCGAAGCGCATTGGGGTCCGGCACCGGGCAAACAACAAACCGACGGGGCTTCCATCCACGTGCTCGGCGAACGCTTCGGCAACGTGTTCGTGGGGGTGCAGCCCGCCTTCGGCTTCGAGGGCGACCCGATGCGCCTGCTGTTCGACAAGGGTTTCGCGCCGACGCACGCCTTTTCGGCCTTCTACCGCTTTTTGCGGGAGGATTTCGGCGCCCACGCGGTGCTGCATTTCGGCACGCACGGTGCGCTCGAGTTCATGCCGGGAAAACAATCCGGCATGTCGGCGGCCTGCTGGCCGGACCGCTTGATCGGCGACATGCCCAACCTGTATCTGTATGCGTCCAACAACCCGTCCGAGGGCACCATCGCCAAGCGCCGCATCGGCGCCACGCTGATCTCGTACCTGACCCCCCCGGTCACGCACGCGGGACTGTATCGGGGGCTGCTGGAATTGAAGGAGTCGCTGGAGAGCTGGCGCGCGCGCGCGGACGATGCGGAACGACGCGGCCATCTGGCACAGACCATTCAAGCGCAGGCCGCCGCACTCGATCTGGCCGCGAGCGAGCCGCCGTGGTCGGGGGCCGGGCTCGACGCGGCCGTGGCCGAGCTGGATCACAGGATTCTCGAGATGGAATACACGTTGATCCCGCACGGTCTGCACGTGGTGGGTCGCGCCGCGTCGGATCCGGAACGGTTGGATTTTCTGGTGGCCATGGCGCAGGCCGCGCCCGCGGCCGACTGGGATCGCGACAGGTTGTCGGACGCGGTGCGGGCGTTGCTCGCGGGCGCCACGCCGGAAGCCGCGCTGGCGCAGGCGCACATCGAGCTCACCGATGCGCATGTGGCACAGTTTCGTGACCTGGAGCGCAGCAACCGGCTGCTCGGCGACAACGGCGAGGTCGAGGCCGTGCTGCGCGCGCTGGACGGCCGGTTTTTGCGTCCCGCACCGGGCGGCGACATCGTCCGCACTCCCGCGGTTCTGCCCACCGGCCGCAATCTGCACGGTTTCGATCCCTTTCGCATTCCCAGCGCCTTCGCGGTGCGCGACGGTGCACGTCAGGCCGCGCAGCTCCTCGAGCGGCACATGGCCGACAACGCGTTCCCGGAATCGGTGGCGCTGGTCCTGTGGGGTACGGACAATCTGAAAACCGAGGGCGGTCCCATCGCGCAGGCGCTCGCGCTCCTGGGCGCCCTGCCGCGCTTCGATGCCTATGGCCGGATCTCAGGCGCCACCCTGATACCGCTGGCGGAGCTGGGGCGTCCGCGGGTCGACGTGATGGTCACCCTCTCGGGCATCTTCCGCGATTTGTTGCCGCTGCAGATCAAGCTGCTCGCCGAGGCCTCGTACCTGGCCGCCGCCGCCGACGAGCCGCTCGACCAGAATTTCGTGCGCGCCCATGCCTTGCGCTACCAGGCCGAACACGGCTGCGATCTGGAAACCGCGGCGCTGCGCGTGTACGGCAACGCCGAGAGCACCTACGGCGCCAACGTCAATCATTTGATCGAGAACGGGCGCTGGGAGAAGGACGAGGAGCTGGCCGAGACTTACACCCGGCGCAAGAGCTTCGCCTACGGCCGCGGCGGACGCCCGGTGCAGCATGCCGCGCTGCTCAACAGCGTGCTCGCCGACGTGCAGCTGACCTATCAGAATCTCGATTCGGTGGAGCTGGGGGTGACGACGGTGGACACCTATTTCGACACCCTGGGCGGCGTGAACAGCGCGATCCGGCGTGCCAAGAACGGTCGGTCGACGCCGGTGTACATCGCGGATCACACCGCCGGCGGCGGCACGGTGCGTACGCTGTCGCAGCAGGTGTCGTTGGAGACGCGCACCCGCACCCTGAATCCGAAGTGGTACGAGGGCATGCTCGAGCATGGCTACGAGGGCGTGCGCCAGATCGAGGCTCACGTCACCAACACCATGGGCTGGTCCGCCACCACGGGCGAAGTGCAGCCCTGGGTGTACCAGCAGATCACGCAAACCTTCATCCTCGACCCCGCGATGCGGGCGCGGCTCGCCAAACTGAACCCGACGGCATCCGCCAAGGTCGCCAACCGGCTGCTGGAGGCTTCCGAGCGAAAGTACTGGCAACCCGACGAGACGATGCTGGCGGCGCTGCGCTCGGCCGGCGAAGAATTGGAAGATCGGCTGGAAGGCATTTACGAAGGGGTAGCTGCATGAATATCGCCACCGTCCCGGTTTCGGCGCTCAAGGTTCGCGCCACGCGGCCCGCCGACGGCGAGGGCAGCGTGCAGGTGCCGCTCGACCCGAACCTGAAGATCGGCAACGCGAAGGTGTTCGCCGTCTACGGCAAGGGGGGTATCGGCAAGAGCACCACGTCGTCGAACCTGTCCGTCGCGTTTTCCAAGCTCGGCAAGCGCGTGCTGCAGATCGGCTGCGATCCGAAACACGATTCCACGTTCACGCTGACGAAGCGCCTCGTGCCCACCGTCATCGACGTGCTCGAATCGGTGAATTTCCATTCCGAGGAACTGCGCATCGAGGACTTCGCCTTCGAGGGCTACAACGGGGTCATGTGCGTCGAGGCGGGCGGGCCGCCGGCGGGCACGGGATGCGGCGGCTACGTCGTCGGGCAGACCGTCAAACTGTTGAAGGAGCATCACCTGCTCGAGGACACCGACGTGGTGATCTTCGACGTGCTCGGCGACGTGGTATGCGGCGGTTTCGCCGCGCCGCTGCAGCACGCGGATCGTGCGCTGATCGTCACGGCCAACGACTTCGACTCCATCTTCGCGATGAACCGCATCGTCGCGGCCATCCAGGCAAAATCGAAGAACTATGCCGTGCGCCTGGGCGGGGTCATCGCCAATCGCAGCGCGGGCACGGATCAGATCGACAAATTCAACGACCGCGTGGGCCTGAAGACCATGGCACGCTTTCCCGACCTGGACGTGATCCGTCGCAGCCGCCTGAAGAAGGCGACGCTGTTCGAGATGGAGCAATCGCCGGAACTCGACGCCGTGAAGGATGAATATCTGCGCCTGGCACGGGCCCTGTGGGACGGCACCGATCCGCTCATCGCCGAATCCATGAAGGACCGCGACATCTTCGACCTGCTGGGTTTCGACTGATGGCCGCGATCGACTACCAGGCGCGGCGCGGCGAGCTGCAGACCTATTTCGACCGCACGGCCGTGGAGGCCTGGGCGCGGCTCACCTCGACGGCGCCGGTGAGCAGGATACGCGCGACGGTGAGGGCCGGGCGCGATGCCATGCGGGCGACGCTCCTGGAATTCCTGCCGTCCGATCTGACCGGATGCGCCGTGCTCGATGCCGGGTGCGGCACGGGTGCGCTGAGCGTGGAAGCGGCGGAACGCGGCGCCGACGTGGTGGCCATCGATCTGTCGGAGACGCTGGTGCGTCTGGCCGGCGAGCGCCTGCCCTCGCGGCTGCGGGCCGGCAGCATCGATTTTCGCGTGGGCGACATGTTCGATCCGGCGCTGGGCTCCTTCGCCCACGTCGTGGCGATGGATTCCCTGATCCACTACGCGGCGGCCGACGTGGTGCGGGTGCTCGCGGGTTTTGCGGCGCGAACCGAGCGATCCATCGTCTTCACGTTCGCACCCAAGACCCCGCTGCTGGCGCTGATGTGGACGGTGGGTCGCCTGTTTCCGCGCGGCGATCGGGCGCCGGCGCTCGAGCCCGTCGCCGAGCGCACGCTGCGGCGCCTGCTGGCCGACGAGCCGGCGCTGCGCGGTTGGCGGCTGGGCCGCTCGCGCCGCATCGCCAGCGGCTTCTACAAATCTCAAGCGATGGAGCTGGTCAAATCATGAACCGCATGCGGGACAGGCTGGTCGGGCGGTGGATGCGCATCGGCACCGAATTCCTGCCGTTCGCCGACGCGGCGAGCGCCGAGCTGCCGCTGGGGCGCCTGTTGCGGCTGTCCTTGTTCCAGGTGTCGGTGGGCATCGCCATGGTGTTGCTGATCGGCACCTTGAACCGGGTGTTGATCGTGGAGCTCGGCGTGCCCGCCTGGCTGGTCTCGCTCATGGTGGGACTGCCGCTGGTGTTCGCGCCGTTCCGCGCCTTCATCGGTTTCCGGTCGGACAATCACGTGTCGGCGCTGGGCTGGCGCCGGGTACCCTACATCTGGATGGGTACGCTTCTGCAATTCGGCGGCCTGGCCATCATGCCGTTCGCCTTGTTGATCCTCTCCGGCGATACGCACGGCCCGATCTGGATCGGCCAGCTGGCCTCGGCGCTGGCGTTCCTGCTGGTGGGTGCGGGCCTGCAGACCACCCAGACCGCCGGGTTGGCCCTGGCCACCGATCTGGCACCCGAGGCCTCGCGTCCCAGCGTCGTGGCGCTGATGTACGTGATGTTGCTCGTCGGCATGGTGGGCGCCGGACTGGCCTTCGGCCGGCTGCTCGCGAATTTCTCCGAGATCCGCTTGATCCAGGTCATCCAGGGCGCGGCCGTGATGACCATGGCGCTCAATCTGACGGCGCTGTGGAAACAGGAGGCCCGCGGCACCGTGCGCGCGGCGGTGGCGCGGTCGACCGCGAAGTTCGCGGACTCCTGGCGGGAGTTCACCAAGCATCGACGTGCCATCCGCTTCCTGGTCGCGGTGGGACTGGGCACGGCCGCCTTCAACATGCAGGACATCGTGCTCGAGCCGTACGGCGGTGAGATATTGCACCTGCCCGTCGCCGCCACCACCGCGCTCACCGCCATGCTGGCCGGCGGCATGCTCGCGGCCTTTTCCATCTCGGCCAGATTCCTGGTGCATGGCGCGGATCCCTACCGCATCGCCGCCTACGGTGCCGTCATCGGTTTGTTCGCCTTCGCCCTGGTGATCTTCGCGGCACCGATGCAATCGGCGCCCATGTTCCGGATCGGCGTGCCGATGATCGGCTTCGGCGGCGGCTTCTTTTCGGTGGGCACCCTGGCGGGGGCCATGGCCCGCGAGCGCAACGGCGAGACCGGTCTCGCGCTCGGCGCCTGGGGTGCCGTGCAGGCGACCAGCGCCGGACTCGCCATCGCGCTCGGCGGTGCGGTACGCGACGGCGTCGCCAGCCTCGCGGCGCACGGTTCGCTGGGCCCCGCACTGACGGGGACGTCCACCGGTTATTCCGCCGTGTATCAGATCGAGATCCTGCTGCTCTTCGCCACGCTGGTGGCGATCGGGCCGCTGGTGCGTTCCGGAGTGCGCAGCCGCACGGACGCACCGCACGATTACAAAATGGCTGAGTTTCCCAAGAGCACTTTCTAGAGGGGATTGCGAGATGAACAGGGGCGCTATCACAGGTTATTTCGACGTGGCACAAATCGTGTTGTACGGTTTCTGGATTTTCTTCGCGGGGCTCATGATCTACCTGCGCAGGGAGGACAAGCGCGAAGGTTATCCGCTCGAGTCGGATCGATCGGGTTCCCTCGACGTGCAGGGTTATCCGAACATGCCTGCGCCGAAGACCTTCCGGCTCGCGGACGGCACCGTGGTGCTGGCGCCGCGCATGGAACGCGACACGCGTCCGATCAAGGCGGCGCCCATCGGCGGCTATCCGGGTGCCCCGCTGCAGCCCACCGGCAACCCCATGCTCGATGGCGTGGGCCCGGCGTCCTTCGCCGAACGCGCGAACCATCCCGATCACACCATCGACGGGCAGCCGATGATCGTTCCTTCGCGGGTGGCGCCGGGATACGCGGTATCCCGCAAGGATCCGAACCCCATCGGCATGGAGGTTTACGGCGCCGACCGCGTGCTGGGTGGCGTGGTCACCGAGATCTGGGTGGATCGGGCGGAACCGCAGATTCGCTATCTCGAAGTGAAGACCGGGGCACGCCAGGTGCTGCTGCCGTTCACGTTCGCCAAATTCGATGCCGGGCGGCGGCGCGTCAACGTACGATCCATTCTCGGCGCCCAGTTCGCCACCGTGCCGGCCACCGCCAGCGACGTTCAGATCACGCGGCGTGAGGAAGATCAGATACAGGCGTATTATTCCAGCGGCAATTTGTACGCGACCCCGGGTCGCGCGGAGCCCCTGCTATGAGCCACGACGATTTCGACTTCGAACCGGTGCGCGGACTGCCGGCGCGGTTGCCGCAGGGCGAGCGTCTGCTGTGGCAGGGTGCGCCCGACTGGAAGACCCTCGCCCTGCGCGGGTATCACGTGCGCAAGATCGCGGCCTATTTCGCGCTGCTGATCGCCTATCGCGTGGGCCTGGGAATGTACGAGGGGCATGGTCCCTCCGCCATCCTGTCCTCGTGTCTGTTGCTGACCCTGCTGGCCTGCCTGGCCGTCGGCGTGCTGTCCTTGCTGGCCTACCTCAATGCCCGCTCCACCGTGTACAGCATCACCAGCCAGCGCGTCGTCCTGCGCCACGGCGTGGCGGTGCAGTTGACCATGAACATTCCTTTCACGCGGATCGATTCCGCCGCCTTCAAGCGGTTCGGCGACGATACGGGGGATATTGCCCTGGGTCTGCCCTCCGGTGAGAGGATGGGCTATCTGATCACCTGGCCTCATTTGAGGCCCGGCAAGATCACCCGCCCGGAACCGAGCTTGCGAGCACTGCCCGACGGCGAACAGGCGGCGCGCATCCTCGGCGAGGCGCTGGCGGCGCATGCCGGCAC
>CAZZWZ010000162.1:0-8350 GCA_964657955.1 uncultured Steroidobacteraceae bacterium | reverse complement strand
ATGCACGGCTTGGGCCACCGACGTCACCGTCCCGGGGCTGGTTTTCGACTTCTTCCGCGAGCCGGGTGTACCCGATTTGCCGTCGGCGTCTTTCCTCTTATCGACCATGACCATCCCATCGAAGCATGACCACCGAGAGCGGTGGCAACGTGAGCAGGAGCGAGTCCGTTCTACCGTGCGAGCTGACCGGCACCGATTCGACGCCCCCGAGATTGCCCCAGCCCGAGCCGCCGTACGCCGGCGCATCGCTGTTGAGCACTTCGCTCCAGCGGCCACGGTTGGGGACACCGACATGGAAATTGCGCCGCGGTATGGGGGTGAAGTTGACGAGGACGAGGACCGGCGGACCCTCCGCGCTCTTGCGCAGGAACGCGAGCACGCTCTGACCCGAATTGCCGGCATCGATCCACTCGAATCCGTCGGAGGAGAAATCGATCCGGTGCAACGAAGGCTCGCGACGGTAGACCCGGTTCAAATCGCGCATCCAGTTCTGCATGCCGGCATGTTCGCCGAATGCAGTGACCCACCATTCCAGCTCACCCTCGTGCGTCCACTCGCGACGCTGCGCGAATTCCCCGCCCATGAACAGCAGCTTCTTGCCCGGATGACTCCACATGTACCCGTACAACACGCGCAGGTTGGCAAACATCTGCCAGTCGTCACCCGGCATCTTGCCGATCAGCGATCCCTTTCCGTACACCACCTCGTCATGCGACAGCGGCAAAACGAAGTTTTCGTTGAAGGCGTAGATCAGCGAGAACGTGAGCTCGCCGTGGTGATATTGCCGGAACAACGGATCGAGCTTCATGTACCGCAGCGTGTCGTGCATCCAGCCCATGTTCCATTTCATGCCGAAGCCCAGGCCGCCCATGGTCGTGGGCCTCGACACCATGGGCCAAGCCGTGGATTCCTCGGCAATCGTCGACACATCCGGATGGTCGCGGTAGACGGCCTCGTTGAGCGTACGCAGGAAATTGATGGCCTCGAGGTTTTCCCTGCCGCCGTAGCAGTTGGGAATCCACTCCCCTTCGCGCCGGGCATAGTCCAGGTACAGCATGGAGGCGACGGCATCCACCCGGATGCCGTCGATGTGATAGTGGTCGAACCAGAACAGGGCGGATGAGATCAGGAAACTGCGGACCTCGTTGCGGCCGTAATTGAAGATCGCCGAATTCCACTCGGGGTGGAAGCCCTGCCGGGGATCCGCGTGCTCGTAGAGATGCGTGCCGTCGAATTCGGCCAGGCCGTGCGCATCGTTCGGGAAATGCGACGGCACCCAGTCGAGAATCACGCCGATGCCCTTTTGATGCAGGTAGTCGACGAAGTACATCAGATCCTGCGGCGTGCCGTAGCGGGCCGTCGGTGCGAAATAGCCCGTGGTCTGATAACCCCAGGAGCCGTAGAAGGGGTGCTCGGTGATGGGCATCAGTTCGACGTGGGTGAAACCCAGATCGTCGAGATAATCGCCGAGCGCATGCGCGAGCTCGCGATAATTCATGAATTGCCCGTCTTTGCGGCGCCACGAGCCGAGATGCGCCTCGTAAACCGACATCGGCGCATCCAGACCGTTGCGAGAGCCCCGGGCCGCCATCCACGCGCTGTCCTGCCACTCGTAATCCAACGTCCATACGCGGGATGCGGTCTTGGGCGGCAGTTCGCAGAGGATGCCGACCGGGTCCGCCTTCTCTAGAACACGTCCGTCGCGGGCGACGATGCGATACTTGTAGGCCTGTCCGCGCTCCACGCCGTGGAAGACGCCTTCCCAGATTCCCGAGCCGTCGGTGCGCGGCACGAGATTGTCCGCACCGCCGTGCCAGCCGTTCCAATCGCCGATGACGGACACCGCGGAAGCGTTCGGTGCCCAGACGGCGAAGTTCGCGGTGCCCTTGTCACCCGGCGACAAACGACAACCCAGGATGCGTTGCAAGTTTGCGTTGGTGCCCTCACGGAACAGGTAGACATCCTGATCACTCGCCACAGTGCCACCGACGAATGAAAGGCATGGCATGAGTAGGCCGCATGAGCGCTCCGATGAATAAACCGACAAGTGTAAGCGATTTTCGCGCCGTGCGAGGCACCCCGGCGGAATGCCATGCGCAGCCTAAGACAGCCGAAGCGCGTGGCTCCATCCGGTTTCGGCCCGTAGGAGTGTAGGACTCGGCTGGCCCTGCATCAAGCGAATCCGAATTTCCTTTCGAGCATGTCCCGATGCCGCGCATGCAATGACGCAAGCGCGCTCGCGTAATCGCCCGCGACGTCATCGGCCGGACCCGCGTCGCCCACCGCATATTTCAGTCGCAGCGCCTCCAGGTCCGCTCGATACCGGCGATATTCCTCCTCGTCCGACCGACGCTGGGCCTCCACGCGGCGCCGGTCACCGTAGTGTCGCAAATAGAGTGTCCACGCCACCGAGCCCAGATAGACCGCGCCGACGGCCACGGCGATCCACTGGATGCTGTCGGCGTGGCGGGGAAACAGCTGCACCGACAGGGCCGCGACGGCCATGGCCACGAGAAATCTGGTGCGCGTCACGTGCATTCCCCGGCAGCCGAGCCAGCATTCATCGCGGCTCCGCGGGCGGAAAATGCATGCCCAACTGGTCGATCAGGAACGCGAAACGATCCGCCGATTGGTTCACCCTGATCGAGAGGGAACTGCCGATGCCGTGTCCGGCGTGCGAGTTGATGCTGAGGAGCACCGGATGACCTGAGGCGGTGGCGGCCTGCAGTCTGGCGATCATCTTGCGCGAATGCGCCGGATTCACCCGGCCGTCGGTGGACCCCGTGGCCATGAACACCGCCGGGTATTTCGTGCCATCCCTCACGTGGTGGTACGGGGAATAGGCATATAACGCCTCAAATTGCGCGTGGTCCGAGACGCTGCCGAACTCCGTGGTGTTGAAGGCGCCGTTCGGGTCGAGCTCGACCCGCAACATGTCGTAGATGCCGACGAGGGAGACGACGGCCCGGAACAGCTGCGGTTGCTGCGTGAGGACGGCGCCCATCAGCAGACCCCCGTTGCTGCCCCCGAGAACGGCCAGATGCGCGGGCGACGTGTAGTGCCGGCGGATCAGCAATCGTGCCGCGCCGATGAAATCGTCGAACACGTGCTGCTTGTGGGTCAAGGCTCCGGCCGCGTGCCAGGCTTCGCCGAATTCGCCGCCGCCGCGCAGATTGGCGATCACGAACACACCGCCGGCATCGAGCCACAGGCGCGTGGACGGCCCGAGAAAATTCGGCCTTTCGCTGATGCCGTAACCGCCGTAGCCGGTGAGCAGCACGGGGTTGGTCCCGTCGAGCTTGGTGTCCTTGCGGCGGACGATGTTGACGGGGATCGACGTGCCGTCCTTCGACGGAGCGAAATCGCGGATCACCTCCGTGTCGTCGAACGACACGGGAGTCGTCTGCGCCAGCGTCGTTTCGGTGGATCTGCGGGACACCGGGTCGAAGCGCGAGAAATAGGGCGGTCGCAGGTAGGTTTCGATGGAATAGAGCACCGTGCCGTCGCCCACGGGTTCCACCTCCGAAACCGTGGCGACGTCCGGGAGGGGCAACAAGCCCTGCGGTTTGCCCGCGTGGTCGAAAAGCGCGACGCGGGACGGGCCGCCGACCAATTCCCGGACGTAAATGGTGTCCGCCGTGACGACGACGGGTTCGCCGCCGAATTCTCCGCCGGGTTGGATGACCGCGGCGGATTCGGGAATCACCACGGTGGCGTGATCCAGGCGCAAATCGTCGGGCGCCAGGGCCAGAAGTTTGCCGTGCGGCGCATCCTTCCGGGAGGTGAGGTAGACGGTGCCGTCGGGACCGATGGTCGCCCCGACGATCCTGTCCTCGAAGCGCGTGATCTGCCGGGTGCTCTGATCGGGCGCGATGACGTAGTGGGCATACTCGCCGCCGTCACCGTTCGCCACGGTCACGAGGACTTCCCGGGGATCACGGCGATTGTTCAACGATATTTCGGCAACCTTGGGAAAGTCCTTGCCGAGCACGCAGAGATCCTTCCCGGCGTCGTCGCCGACACGGTGATAATAGACGCGCTGGAAGAAATGCTGTTCGGCATCGGGGCGGTCCGGACCGGGGTAGCGGGTATACCAGAAGCCCGAGCCGTCGGCGCGCCAGGCCAGGCTGCCGCCGCCCGTGGGGTATTGAACGCGCGGAATGACTTCACCCGTTTGACGGCCGGTCGCCACGTCGACGACGTGCAGACTGCCGTCCTCGCTGCCGTTGTCCGACAGCGACACCGCGACGAATTTGCCGTCGACCGACGGGACGAACCAGTCGATGGCGGTGGCACCCGCCGCGCTCAGCCGATTCGGATCCAAGACCACGCGCGCGCCGGCCGGATCGGCGTCGTTGCCCATGACCACCAGCATCGGCTGCTGTTTCGCCGGGTCGTTGAGCATCGCGAACACCTGGTTCCCCGTGGCGTAAATGTCATAGAAGCGTTTGGATGCCGCTTGGGTCTGCTGCAACAACTGCGCGAAGACCGGTTTGCGAACGGGGAGCGAGTCGAGATAGGTCCGGGTGCGCTCATCCTGCGCAGCCTCCCAATCCTGGACGCGCGCGTCGCTGTGGTCCTCGAGCCATCGGTAGGGATCGGATACCGTCACCCCATGGTAGGTATTCGTGACCTGGCCGACCGGCGTGGGAGGCGCGCCTTGGTCCCGGGCCACCGACGCGCCACCGGCGAAAATGGCGCAGAGCATCAGAACGATGATCCCGGTCGAGTACGGCGGCGAGTCGGTCAAGGGTTTCTCCCGGATGAACATGCCGTTGCATACGCCGCAACGGTGCAAATGCCAATGCCGGTATTTTCCCGATCCATGCAGAAAACGCCACTCGGGCGCTCAAAAAGTGCGCGAAGCCCTCGGAACCGCGGCGACTGTGATCGTAGAGCCCGGCCCCATCGTCATGCGATAATGAACGGCGACAAGCGAGGAAACTCCGATGACGAAATTTCTGCTCTGGCTCGTGCTCCTGGTGGTTTGCTGGCCCCTGGCGATCGTGGCGATCGTCCTGTGGCCGCTGCTCTGGCTCCTGTCGCTGCCGTTCCGCCTGCTCGGAATCGCGTTCGACGGGGTGTTCGAGCTGCTGCGCGCGATTCTCTCGCTGCCCGCCCGCCTGCTACGCGGCGGACCGCGCACGGTGGGGCGTTGATCCGTCCGAGGGAGCGCCTCGACCCGAATATGACCCAGGTAATCAACCAAACGCGACAGGCCGAATGTTGTTGCGCTATCCAAATTATCCGTTAGGTTACATGTAACCACGGGGGGAATGGGTCCATGCTCACTAATGCACGTTCATCGAGGGACAAGGTGCGATTACATCGAGAACGGCTTCGCGCGCAGGGGCTGCGGCCGGTTCAGATATGGGTGCCGGATGTCCATGCACGTTCCTTCGCCCGTTCCGCGAGTCAGCAGTCGAAGGCCGTGGCTACCAGCAAGCGAGCAAAGGCAGATCAGGGGTTCATCGACGCCATTTCCGATCACACTGCCGAATGAAGCGTGGTGAGGTTTGGACGGTGTCGGGCGGTGGCCCGTATGCTGGTAAGCCTCGCCCTGCAGTGATCGTGCAGGAAGATCGCTTTGACTCTACGCTCTCAATAACACTTTGCGTATTTACCACCGACCCGACAGACGCGCCATTGCTGCGGATGCTGATCGAGCCGACCGATCGCAACGGTCTTTCGAGCGCATCGCGTTTGATGATCGACAAAGTCACAACGGTCCCGAAGGTGCGACTCGGCAAGCGAATCGGAAAGCTAAACGATGAGGATGTCGTTCGATTAAATCGCGCGCTGACTGTGTTTCTTGGCCTCGCACGATAACCGACAGCAGGAGTCTCCGGGGCGGCAGTCGGTCAAGAGCGGGCGGTGGACCCCGAAAAATGGCTGCCTTCAAGCGGCCAGTCACGATGTGACGTAAACTTTGGAGAGTGAAAGTAATTCCCGGGCGTCACCAAATGCGAGTGAATCCAGTATCTGTGCTCTTTGCCGGTGTTTTCTGGTGCACCCTTGCTGCGGCGGCGAATCGAGTGAAACCGGCCCCCTGCCTCCAGTACCAGCACGAACCAAATTCCATCGTCAATGGCCGATCCTCTGTTCCAAGGGAGGTCACTTTGACCGGGGAGTTGATAGAGCGAACCTACTGGGGTCCGCCCAATTGGGGTGAGCAGCCCGCCACGGATCGTCTGGAAGAGGCTTGGATCCTTGTTCTGGATACTCCGGCTTGCGTCACGGCAGACAATACAAATTGGAACAACGATCAGCCTGAAGCTAACGTCATCGTGATGCAACTCGTTGTCACGGATACAGGACCGCACAATGAATATCTTAAACAAGTGGAAAATTTGGTCGGTCAGCGCGTGACCGTCACCGGTGCCCTCGAGCACGCTGTCACAGGACACAACCGTACGCCAGTGATGCTTATGGTTGCATCTATCGCCTCTCTCTAAAACGGCTCTCGCTGGTGGTCCACTTCTATGCGTTCCATCAAAAGTGACGCGCGCCTTTTTCAGTTTGCGATATACGGTGCTCTTAAGCGGACTTCAGCGTAGGGCAGCTTGGGGTCGATACTGGTCTCTGCCTCCGCGCAATCGGTGAACGGGCGGCTTCCGGCCAGTTTGAGACATTCGGCTTCTGAAATTGCCAGCTCCAGAAGAGACGTTCAGAATGCAGGCAATCTTGGGCCGCGGAGCGACAGATGCCGATGGAATCAGACAGCGCTGTTCGGATCGCTGGTGGTCTGCTTATAGTGGTGATCGTCATCGGCATATACAGCCTGGCTTACGTCCCGGGCCACCCGGAGCTAACCGGGCAAGCCAATTCGGTCATC
The DNA here is from genome assembly GCA_964657955.1 of uncultured Steroidobacteraceae bacterium. Taxonomy (GTDB): domain Bacteria; phylum Pseudomonadota; class Gammaproteobacteria; order Steroidobacterales; family Steroidobacteraceae; genus Bog-1198. The sequence goes on along the minus strand of CAZZWZ010000162.1, from coordinate 1,515 downwards.
GACAGCATCACCGCACATGAAGCGATGTATCGGTTTGGCATCTTATTGTGGCTCCCAAACTGCGTTGCGTTTGTATTGTTGCCCCTGGCGTTTTACAAAATGTTTCACGCTGTGAATCGTCAAGACGGGATTTTGCGGCCGCTGGGGAGATCGGGTTGGGCTTCTGGTTGCTTCTGAGAGGCATGTGGTATCGCTCGCACTGCAGTTCACGACGGGTCCCTGCGGGTCAAGGACGGTCCGTCACTGGCCGAGCGGGCACTCGCGATATCAATGTAATCGCCCGTTACCGACCGTTCGCACCATAAGCTGGACTCTAGATCTCCCAGTTCGAGGCCCGTGATTCATGAAGCCGCTCGCAGAAATGTCACCGCGCTTCATAGCAAGAATGGCGGGCCTCCTGTACCTGCTCGTCTTCATTGCGGCCCCAAGCGGCGCGGAAAGCGCCACGCCGCTGAAAATGCTATTGAATCTCGCCGCCGATGTCGGGGTGGCTGTCACCTTCTATTACCTGTTCCGGCCGGTGAGCAGGAGACTCTCGCTCTATGCGTCGCTTTTCAGGCTCTTCTTTGTCCTGGTAATGGGCTTCAACTCACTGAGTTATTTTGGCGTCCTCGATTTCTTGCAGGTCTCGCACTCTTCGGCCTCGTTCAATGATGGGTACGGCATTGCCTTGATACCTTTTGGTGTTCATTGCGTTCTTACGGGCTACCTCATCCTCAGGTCCATATTTCTTCCTCGGCTTCTCGGAATGCTGATGATGTTGGCAGGTTTAGCATATCTGATCTTCCTATGGCCGCCGCTCGGTCAGCGACTTTTCTTTCCTTACATTGTTGTCCCAGCGGTCGTCGGCGAGGCGTCCCTGACGCTTTGGCTCCTTGTTATGGGCGTGAACAACATGCGATGGACGGAACAAGACGAGCTTGGCACGAGCAAGTAGCGGCACTGCGGAATGCTTCGACGCATTTTATCCAGCGCGTCCTCGCAGTGGCGAGCGCGGTAACGATCATTAGTGAAGGTCTGGTTCGGGTCGAGTCCTGACTCTGGAGGCTCAATTGTCCGCGTCGGGCGGCAGACGGCCAGAACCGGAAATCGGCGATACTAAAGTGGGTGCCCGATACCGGCCGTTCGCAAAGGAGCGGTCAGTCACATTTTTCGGCCTAATTGCTGGTCAGAACTGTTTGACGGACCGAGCAACGCGTGGTGTATTGGAATCGCGAGAACTGAACGGTGCATGTCCATGTCATCCGAGAAATGTTTCGCCTCTAATTGCGACCCTATCCTCGTGCACGCGAGGCAAGTTTCATGAAACATGTGTGGAAAATCCTTGGTGGTGTCGTCATGGCTACGATGCTGGGATTTTTTGTTTACGGCTTGGTTCGCTTTCCGGACTCGCCGATTCATCCCTGCGGTGATGGAGGGTATTGCGGCAAGCAAGGCCGGCCTCATTCGATCGAGGACTATCGTGCGCACCAGTTCTGGCAGACCGGACTCATGTGGTTATGGCCTTTAGGGATG
>CAZZWZ010000161.1:0-8441 GCA_964657955.1 uncultured Steroidobacteraceae bacterium | reverse complement strand
CGGCGGCCGGCTCCCTGGCGGCCGGTACCGGAACGGCCGGCGCCGCGGCTCCCCGCTCCGGGACGGACACCACGGTAGCGGCCCCGAAGACGCCACCGGAGCCGGTGTCGACGCGCAACGGGCCGCGGGCCCTGGAGACTGGAACGGCGACCCCGTCCCCCTCCCCCGCCGTTGCCGTCGCGCGCCCCGCCGCGCGGCTGGAATTGGGCGCCGACAACATCGACGTCGCGCCGGGCGAATCCGTGGCGCGCGTGGTGGTGCGCCGCACCCGCACCTTGCGCGGCGACGTGAGCTTCAGCTGGTGGACCGAGTCCGGCACCGCCAAGCCCGGACGGGATTTCACCCCCGTCAAATCCCAGGTGGAGCACATCGAAGACGGCAAGAGCGCCGCCACCCTGGAAATCCCGGTCATCGCGGACCCGGGGCGACGGGACCCGCGCAGTTTCTACGTGGTCATCGACGACGCCAGCGACAACGCGGCGCTGGGTCAACGCACGCTGACCATGGTGACGGTGCCCGGGCTGGATTGACGGTGTGCCGCTCCGACCGGCGGCACCGGCCGGGATCAGCGCACGTACCACCGGGCATAGTCCGGACCCTCCTGGACCCGGTACCCTGCGGGCGGTTCGAAGAGCAGCCGATCGGGCGCGCTCTGGCGCATCGCGGAGAGCATGACCTCCGCGACCTCGCTGTCGTACTTGTATTCGCGGATAAGCAGCGGCACGCCGCCCAGCGTCACGAAATCCGGCCACCATTCCGACAGGCCGAAGTCGATGCCGAGCGCAAAATCGGAGCCTTCGCGAAACTGGCTCAGCGTCTTGAGGCCGCTCAAGATTTCATTGCCTCCCGGGACGGTCGCCGGCGACGCCACGCACACTTCCAGCCGTTTGACGTCTTTTTCGCGCTCCTCCCAGATCCGACAGGCGTGTCCGTCGACGGACTCGAAACGCACCGTGACCCGAAATTCCCGCGGCGCCACCTGCCGCATGCGGTCGCTGACCTCTTTCATGTCGGCCGCCTTGCGCGCCGCCTCTTCACGCTGCTCGGGCGGTGCGTGCGCCGCGGCGGTTTCCAGTTGGCGGACCGCCTCGGCGTAGTGCGCCGCCAGCTGGCTCAAGGTGGCATGTTTCAGCACGTGCACCGTCTTCGTCGGGTTGTCGATGACGAACATGGTGCGTTCCTCGAACAGGTACACCGTCTTCGCATTCGCGGCATCGATCCGTACCTTCCCGTCCGCAACGGCGAAATGAGTCACCACCGGTGCAGCGCCCGCGCCGGCGATGGGCAGGGTCAGATCCGACTGGTCGACCTGGCGGGTGGCACGATCGTAGATCACGCCGGCCGGCGCGAGGGCCGGTGCCAGCAACAACAAGAGAGCAAATCTCAAGGGTGATTCCTGCCTGACGGAACAGGCTGCAGAATAAACCAGCGCTGCGCGGCGAACGAGTTTGCGACCACGGCGGCCGTCCCGCCGCTGTGCAGGCCGGGCGTTTTAAGGTACCATGGTACATTGTCAAGCAATGGAGTCCCCCATGACAGTTCCTGCCGAACGCCGCGTCGTGCGCGTGCAGACGGGCGTGCGCATGGAGCGCCGCCTCGTCAAGGTCCTGAAGGCGCTGGCCGAATACGAGGACCTCTCGCTGGGCGACTTGCTCGAGGGCGTGGTCCTGCACGCGTTCGACGGCAAGCTGCCGTTCAGTGACTCCACGTTGCAGAAGATCGCGGAGCTGAAGCGCATCTATGAACTGGATCTCGATTCGGCCTCCAGTCACCGTCTGCGCGAGTTTTCGGGACCTGCAGGCTGAGCGGCGGCAGCCCGCAGGCTGAGCGGCAGCCCGCCGGCTTACCGGAAGAGCCGCACCGGGTGGCGCGTGCCGCATCAATCCGCGAACAGATAACCACAGGATCGGTCGGCCGGATCGTGCGCCATGATCCGGTCATACAAGCCGGTATTCTCCGCCACCGCGCGCTCCACGTCGGTGGTCAATAAAAACCCTGCGGCAGCCTGGCCCGCGGCTGCGCTCCGCACCTGCGCCACATAGGCGGCGCGCGTGGGATAGCGCTCCTGCAAGCTGCGCCGCGGGTCGCCGGCCACCCGTCGTTCGGCGGCGGTGCGGGCGAACGGCGCGAAGCTGCCGTCGAAACGTGCCGTGGCCCAGGCAAAGCCCGTTTCGGGCGACCGCTGGTTCCAGCCCGTGTGCGTGCCCAGCGGCACCTGCAATTCGAGCAGCCGCACGCCGCCGCGATCGTTCCCATCCGCATCGGGGGCCGGCACCCGGGTTTCGAAGGCCGGCCCATGCCGCGGCGGAATCCAGGCGGCAACGCCGCTCTGCGCAAAGTCGGGGCCGAAGTCCAGCCGCGGTTCGCGCAGATTGCCGTCCGGCGGGGTCAGGCCGATCCCCCGGGGGAAGGTGCTGCGGTAGGCGGCCACGGTGACCAGCGTGCCGTCGCCGATCGCGGGATAGGCGCTGGGCGGCGGGTCGGTGCCCGCCGTCCAGCGATCCAGCGACAGCAGGAGCGCGCGCATGGTCAGATAATGATCGGTGGTGGAAACGCAGTTGACGTAGGGCGTGCGCGTCCGGGACCGCCCGACGTAGTGCTGCGCGCCCATCAAGCCGTACACGCGAACATCCTCCGCCGGCGCGACGTCGCGCGTGCCGTCGGGCGCGGTGGTGACCAGCGATGCGTCCCGATTCCAGTATTCCGTGGACGTGTTGACGATCATGATCTTCGGCAGGCGCCCCGTGGAGTCCCGCGCTTCGTCCAGCGTCGATGCCAGGCGGCCGGTGGCCGCATCGAGGGACGGGGACGTGGTGAACGGAAATGCGTCGGACGGGTAGTCGTGCTCCTCGAGCAGCGACGGATGGCGCGTCGGTTGCACGAAGCGGCCGTTGAAACCCGCCGAGCCGCCCGCGCCCGGCACCTGCAGATAGGCCCCGTCGAACGCCAGGTGCCCGTTCTCGGCCACATCCAGGCCGTCGTGCAGCATGCGGCCGATCACCCGGCCCGATTGACTGATGCCGAAAATCAGCAGGTGCCGCGGGGGTGCAACCCCGGCGAAGGGCTGGTCGCGGAAGTAGCTCAATAAATCCCGGATGCCCGCCAGCCCGGTCCCCGCGACGAACGGGTCTTTCGCGGTGTACGCCAGTTCGTAGATGCGCCCCGGCTCGAAGCCGCCCTCGAGGCGCACGCGACCCGGGCCACCCGCCTGCTCGGGCGCGACGAATTGCCAGCGGGAACGGGCGATGGGCACACGCGCATCGTCGGGCCGCTCGCGCTGGGTGAGCACGGCTTGCGGATCGTCGTGAGTCGCCGGTTCGTAGGTGAGTCCGCGTTGGCCGGCGTAGGTCGTGATCTGCACGGGCGCATTCACGATAAATTCATTGGCCACCCTCCCTTCGATGGGCTTGCCGCCGGAAGTGGCCACCGGCGGCGCGAAGATCAGCGGTCTCGATCCGGGAGCGGACGGAGCGACATCCCAGGTCCATGCCGAGAACAGCAGCGTGAACCCCTGCCGCATCAGGAATCCATCGCCGGCGTCGGCCGCCGTCGTCGGATCGTTGTTCGCCGGCCCACGGCCGTCGATCTGCCCGAGAATGGCGATGGATCCGCGATTGTTGACGTCGTAAATCAAATCGGACACGGCCGCCTTGACCGGCCGCAGCACGATGAACTCGCTCTCGAAGCGCACCAGGCCGTCCTGCCCGCGCGGCGCGAGTTGCAGATCCACGATACGCGCATTGGCCGGCGCGGAGGGGTCCAGCGTGAAATGCGCGATGCCACGAATCTTTTCGTACTCGCCCGCATCGCCGAAACGCACGCCGGCGGCGAAGGGCACGCGCTCGAGTATTTCCACGCGCTGCACCGCTGCCCCGGCAGCACCGGCGCCGGCGCCGAACAGCGCGGCAGCGATCGCCCAGTGCAACAAGCGCTCCCACACGTCAGCCGCCCGCCACCGCCGGTTCATTCCTAGCCGGGTTTGTCCGCGCCGCCGGTTTGAGCCGCGCCCCCGGCGGGCGCCGCCAACCGGCTCTCCGCCGCCGCCAGCCGCTGCTTCAGCTGGCGCTCCTCTTGGAAGCGGGCGGTCTCGTCGCGAATCACCGCGGCCACACCGCTCACCGTGCGGTCCGCGGCGAACAACATGGCCACGGTGAACGCGATGGACAACGTGCGCCCGTCCTTGTGAATGGCGGGGACTTTCAGCAGCTGCGAGCCGTAACGGGTGGTGCCCGTCTCCATGGATTTGTCGAAGCCCGTGTTGTGCCGCTGCCGCAAACGCTCGGGGGTGATCAACGTGAGATCGTGGCCCAGCGCCTCGGTCTCGCTGAAGCCGAAGATCCGCGTGGCCGCCGCATTCCACAACACGATGCGGCCATGCCGGTCCGCGACGATGACGGCATCGCCGATGGCGTCGACCAGCTGCGCCGCCAGATCGGGTGTGGTGCTCATGAATTCACTCCTCGACAGCCGGCCGGGGGCGACTGGCCGCCCGCGGCCCGACGCCCCCGGCGGTCACGCGACCGCCGCGGCGTCCACGGCCAGCCTGCCCTACACCGCCTTGGCCGTATGCAGCTTGGCGATCTCCTCTTTACGGTATCCCAGGTCGGCGAGCACCTCGTCCGTATGTTCTCCCAGCACCGGCGAGGGCTTCACCTCCACCTCCATGTCGGAGAACTTGATGGGACTGCCGATGGTCAGGTACTTGCCGCGGACCTTGTGGTCCACCTCGACGATGGAGCCGCTCTTGCGCAGGTCCGGCGATGCCGCCAGTTCCTTCATCGAGAACACCGGCGAGCAGGGGATGTCGAATTTACGCAGGATGTCCACCGCTTCGTACTTGGTCTTGTCCTTCAGCCAGTCCTCGATGGTCGAGAAGATGTCGAATATCTTGTCCTGCCGCGCCTGCGCCGTCATGTAGGCCGGATCGTTGGCCCACTCCGGACGGCCGATGGCGCGCGTGATCGGTTCCCACGCGTGGCCCTGGATGGTGAAGTAGATGTAGGCGTTCGGATCGGTTTCCCAACCCTTGCATTTCAACACCCAGCCCGGCTGGCCGCCGCCGCCCGCGTTGCCGCCGCGCGGCACCACGTCGGAGAACGTGCCGTGGGGATACTGGGGATACTCTTCGAGGAAGCCCACCTTGTCCAGGCGCTGCTGATCGCGCAGTTTGACGCGGCACAGATTCAGCACCGCATCCTGCATGGAGCACGAGACCTTCTGACCCTTGCCGGTCTTCTCCCGCTGCATCAACGCGGTCAGAATTCCGATCGCCAGATGCATGCCCGTGTTGCTGTCGCCCAGCGCCGCGGCCGACACCGTGGGCGGACCGTCCCAGAATCCCGTGGTGGAGGCCGCGCCGCCCGCGCACTGCGCGACGTTCTCGTACACCTTCAAGTCCTCGTACGAGTGGCCGTCGCTGAAGCCCTTGACGGACGCCATGATCAGCTTCGGATTCAGCTCCTGGATCCGCTCCCAGCTGAAGCCCATGCGATCGAGCGCGCCGGGGCCGAAGTTCTCCACCAGCACGTCGGAGGTCTTGATCATCTTCTCCAGCACCTCCTTTCCCTCCTGCGTCTTGGTGTCGAGGGTCAACGAACGCTTGTTGCCGTTGAGCATGGTGAAATACAACGCATCGGCGCCGGGGATGTCGCGCAGCTGGCTGCGGGTCACGTCACCCGAGCCGGGACGTTCGACCTTGATGACGTCGGCGCCGTAGAAGGCAAGCAACTGCGTGCACGCGGGCCCCGCCTGGACGTGGGTGAAATCGATGATGCGGATCCCTTCTAATGGCATGGTCATGACTGATTCCTTCGAACGGTTTGGATTTGAATGGTGCTATTTCTTGCCGGCCGAGCTGGCCGGGTTCAGATTGGTCAGGCGGCCGCTCTCGGTGCCCGCCGTCTCGTCGATGACGGCGTTGATGAGAGCCGGCGTCCCGGCCGCGATGGCATCGAGCAACGCCTTCGACAATTCGGCCGGCGTCGTCACGTGATGGCCGATGCCGCCGAACGCCTCGATCATCTTGTCGTAACGCGCGCCCTTGACGAACACCGTGGGCGCCACGTCCGCGCCGCCGGTGGGGTTCACGTCGGTGCCCCGGTAGACGCCGTTGTTGTTGAACACCACCGTGACCACGGGCAGCCGGTAGCGACAGATGGTTTCCAGTTCCATGCCGCTGAAGCCGAACGCGCTGTCGCCTTCGATGGCCACCACCGGCAGGCCGCTGGTCACCGCCGCACCGATGGCGTAGCCCATGCCGATGCCCATGATGCCCCACGTCCCCGAATCGAAGCGCTTGCGCGGCTGGTGCATGTCGATGATGCTGCGAGCGAAATCGAGCGTGTTCGCGCCCTCGTTCACCACGTTGATGTCCGGACGGGTCTTGAGCACGTCGCGGATGGCCCGCAGCGCGCTGTGGAAATTCATGGGCGTGGGATTCAGCTCGAGCGTGGCCGCCATCTTGGCCAGGTTCTTGTCCTTGCGGGCCTGGATGGCACCGGTCCATTCGGCGGCGGGCTTGCCGAAGCCCGTCTTGATCTGCGCGAGCAGAGCCGCCACGCACGAGCCGATGTCGCCGATGACGGGCGCGGCGATCGCGACGTTGCTGTCGATCTCCGTGGGCGCGATGTCGACCTGCACGAACTGCTTCGGAGCGCCCCAGGTCTTGCCCTTGCCGTGGGCCAGCAGCCAGTTCAGGCGCGCGCCGATGAGCAGCACCACGTCCGCTTCGGCAAGCACATACGACCGGGCCGCCGAGGCCGACTGCGCATGGGTGTCGGGCAGCAGCCCCTTCGCCATGGACATCGGCAGGTACGGAATGCCGGAGGTCTCCACCAGCGCCCGGATGTCGGCGTCGGCCTGCGCGTACGCAGCACCCTTGCCCAGCAAGATCAGCGGACGTTTCGCGCTCTTCAACAATTCCACGGCACGCGCAACCGCCTCCGGCGCGGGGATCTGGCGCGGCACCGGATCGACCACCCGCACCAGGGACTTCCTGCCCCGGGCCGCATCGAGCGATTGACCGAGGAGCTGCGCCGGCAGGTCCAGGTACACGCCGCCGGGGCGGCCGGACACTGCCGCCCGGATGGCACGCGCCACACCGATGCCGATGTCCTCGGCCTTCAATACCCGGTAAGCCGCCTTGGCATAGGGCCTCGCCGCGTTGAGCTGATCCATCTCCTCGTAGTCGCCCTGCTGCAGATCGACGATCTCGCGCTCGCTAGAACCGCTGATCAAGATCATGGGAAAGCAGTTGGTGGTGGCATTGGCCAGAGCCGTCAAGCCGTTCAAGAATCCGGGCGCCGAGACGGTCAGACAAACGCCCGGCTTCTGCGTCATGAATCCGGCAATCGCGGCCGCGTTACCCGCGTTCTGCTCGTGACGGAAGCCGATGAAACGGATCCCCTCGGCCTGGGCCAGGCGTGCCAGGTCCGTGATCGGGATGCCCACCAGACCGAAAATGGTATCGATGCCGTTCAGTTTCAGGGCGTCGATGACGAGATGAAAACCGTCCGTCAGCTCGCTGGTTTGAACGTCGAGTTCCGCCATTTGGAGATTTTTTGTCATGAAACTACTTCTGGGTTGGGTTGCGCCGGTTGAACGAATCACGCGGGAGGCGTGGCAGGGCGCTGACGTGCGCCGCTGACGAGCGGGCGGATGAACGAACTGATCGAGCGGTCTCCGCTCGCGCAGAATTTGCGTACGTAGCCGCAGTCATCGCCAGCGCCCCCGAAAACGATCGAATAGCCTTTTTGCTGATATCTAATATATCACAAGAGTGGCCGAACGATGCAACGGTTTGCGGCAACGCCCCACGCGCCGCGATCACGGGCGCCGGCGGGCTGACGGCGAGCAGCTTGGTCCGGAACGCCGGGCGGCGCCGGCGGCGACGTCTACGGTTTCAGGCCGTAGATGTCGAGTTCGCCGTTGGTGGTGGTGGAATCTTTGGCGCCGCCGGTATTGTTGCCCCGGGTCCCAACGTACACCTTGCCGTTCGCCACGGTGGGAACCGTGAATTTGACGGCATTACCGGCCGCGTCGGCGGCCACGGTCGAGCTGTTCCAGAGTTCAGTGGTCATGTTGGTGGCATCGTAGGCGTAGAGCACGGCGGGGCCGCAGGCTCTCGACTGATTCGTGCAATACGTGCCCGAGTCGAGCCCCCACACCACGCCGTTCTGATTACCGGCAGCGGAAACCGACGGGGTGACGCCGAACTTTCCGTACAGGTGCGCCGAGGATGACGCCACCGAGAACTGGGCATTGGCCGTGTTCAGCAGATAGGACGTCAGCGGACCGCCGCTGCCGCCCAGGTAGTACCGATTGTTCCACAGCGCGCCCGTGGCGAACACCGCATGGCCCACGTTGATCTTCTGCACGGCGACCCCATCGCCGAAGCCGCCCAGCTGATCCCGGTTGAGTACGTATATGGCGCCATCTTTGGC
>CAZZWZ010000160.1:0-8478 GCA_964657955.1 uncultured Steroidobacteraceae bacterium | reverse complement strand
TTGCCGCGCTCGGCGCACGCCCGGACCAGCCGCGCCGCGCGATCGCCGCAGGATCAAATGTCGAAGTAGATCGCGTCCGGTTCCGCCGTGCCATCCCGGCTCGCCACGCGCAGATCCGGCTCCTTCAGCGACACCCGCGAGCGCGCCGGCACGCTGTGGGTCAGGAACACCGAGCCCCCGATGACGCTGTCGCTGCCCACCACCGTCCGGCCGCCCAGCACGGTGGCGTTGGCATACAGCGTGGAACCGCTCTCCACCGTCGGGTGGCGCTTGCGCCCGCGGATGATCTGACCGCTGGCATCGCGCGGGAACGACAGCGCGCCCAGGGTGACGCCCTGGTACAGCTTCACGTCCTCGCCGATCTCCGTGGTCTCGCCGATCACCACCCCGGTGGCGTGGTCGATGAACAATCCCGCACCGATCTTCGCGCCCGGATGAATGTCGCAGCCCGTCTTGGAATGCGCCCACTCGGTCATGATGCGCGCCATCATCGGCACGCCCAGATCGTACAGCGCGTGCGCCACGCGGTAGACGCTCACCGCCAGCAGGCCCGGATACGCCAGGATGACCTCGTCCAGATTGGTGGCCGCCGGATCGCCGTCGAACGCCGCCTGCACATCGCACACCAGCAACCGCCGGATCTCCGGCAAGCGCCGCAGGAACACCTCCGTCAATTCGTGCGCCTGCGGCGCGCAATCCCGGGCGCCGCCGGCCGGAACTCCGTCGCGGGCAGCTGCGTCGGCCGCGGCGCCCCCGCCGTCCCGGCTCACGCCGCGTGCCGTCACAGCCGCGTCGCGGACCACCCCCGCGCACTCACGCGCCGCCCCTCGATGTTCCTGCCCGTAGCACAGGCAATGTTCGATCTCGCGCTCGATCCGCGGCGCGAGCGCCGCAACCGCCTGCGAGACGTGCGCCTCCAGATTCTCGCGATCGAGGTCCTGCCGGCCGAAATACCCCGGATACATCAGGTCCAGCACCGCCTCGAGAATGGCGACGATGGCCTCGCGCGACGGCAGGTAGCGGTGTGCGATGCGTCGCGCGCGCTCGTCGCTCAGATAGCTGGCGAGCAGTTGGCTCGTCAATGAATCCTGCAGCCGCGTGACCACCGGCGCGCCGGCGACCTCGGGATCGGGGTTGGCAACGACGGTCACGGGGGGCTCACGCCACGGCCTGCATCTTTTCGACTTCGTCGAACAGGCCCTCGAACAGCGCGCCCGACAGATAACGCTCGCCCGCATCCGGGAGCACCACCACGATGGTCTTGCCGGCGAAGGCCGGTTCGCGCGCCAGTCGCAACGCCGCCGCCATCGCCGCGCCGCACGAGATGCCGCACAAGATGCCTTCCTCACGCGCCAGCTTGCGCGCCGTGGCGATCGCTTCCTCGTTGCTCACGAGTTCCACCCGGTCGATCAGGGCCAGGTCGAGATTCGCCGGGATGAACCCGGCGCCGATGCCCTGGATCTTGTGGGGCGAAGGCGTGGGCGCCTGGCCCGCCAGGGTCTGACTGATGACGGGCGAGTGACTGGGCTCGACGGCCACGGTCACGATCTTTCTGCCCCGGGTCTGCTTCAGGTAACGTGACACGCCGGTCAATGTGCCGCCCGTGCCCACGCCGGCAACGAACACGTCCACCTTGCCGTCGGTGTCTTCCCAGATCTCGGGGCCGGTGGTCTTCTCGTGGATGGCCGGATTGGCCGGGTTCTCGAATTGCTTCATCAGCGCGTACTTGCCGGGCTCGGTGGCGGCCAGTTCCTCGGCCTTGGCGATCGCGCCCTTCATGCCCTTGGCACCCGGGGTCAGGATCAACTTGGCGCCGAAGGCGATCAACACCTTGCGCCGCTCCATGCTCATGGTGTCCGGCATGGTCAGCACGCAGCCGTACCCCCGGGATGCCGCGGCGAAGGCCAGGGCGATGCCCGTATTGCCGCTGGTGGCCTCCACCACCGACATGCCGGGCTTCAGCGCGCCGCGCTCCTCGGCGTCCCAGACCATGGCCGAACCGATGCGGCATTTCACCGAATAGGCCGGATTGCGGCCTTCGATCTTGGCCAGGATGGTGGCACCGCTGGAGGCGTCCAGCCGATTGATCCGCACCAGGGGCGTGCGCCCGATGGACTTGGTATTGTCGTCGTAAACTGGCATGCCGCACCTCGCTGATCTTTCGAACCGTGCCGGGATTTTCCTCCTAAGCGCGGCACAAATACCATAGAAGTTTGTTATGAGCCGCTGCCTGACGGTTATAAGGTGGCGCCCGGAGGGGCGTCTGCCGGGGGCGTGCGCCGGCCGGCGGGCTCAGACCGGCGCCGGTGTCATGGACAGCGGCTGCGGCCGGCCGATGATGAACCCCTGGACGAAATGGATGCCCATGGTCTTGACCAGGTCCAACGACGACTGGTCTTCCACCTGCTCGGCGACGATGCGAAAGTGCAGGCTGCGCGACAGCTCCACCATGGCCGCGACCATGGCCTGGTTCACGCTGTCGGCGGCGAGGTTGCGGATGAACGAGCCGTCGATCTTGAGATAGTCCATGGGCAGGGACTTCAGGGTGGACAAAGAGCTCAGGCCGCTGCCGAAATCGTCCAGGGCGAACTCGCAGCCCATGCCATGCAGCACGGCGATGAAACGCCGGGCATGGTCGAGGTTCGCGACCACCGAGCTCTCGGTGACCTCGAAACAGATGTCGCCGGGATTCGCGCCCGTGTGATCGAAACACTCGACCACGAACTCGAGAAAGTCCGAGTCGCCGAGGGTCTGGCCGGCCAGGTTGATCGCCACGCTGCGATTCCGGGGCAGCCTCAGGCCGCCGCGCCCCAGGGCCGACAGCACGGCCTGGACCACCCAGCGATCCACGTGCGGCATCAATCGGTAGCGCTCGGCCGCCCGGATGAATTCGGTGGGCGGCGCGGCCGGCAGACCGTTCTCGGCCTCCATGCGCACGAACACCTCGATCGCCGGGCCGCTCACCGGACCGGGGCCCGCCTGCACGATGGGCTGGTAGTAGAGCTCGAATTTATTGTCGCGCAGCGCACCCTGCAGGCGTTGCAGCCAATGAATCTCGCCGCTGTGCCGCGCGTTCGCCTCCTCGCGCGCCGAATACACGTGCACGTTCACGCCGCCCTGCTTCTTCGCCACGTAGCAGGCGGAATCGGCCGAATTCATGAGATCCTCGATGGCACCGCCGCCGCGGCCGATCTCGACCAGCCCCACGCTCACCCCGACGTTGAAGATCCGGTCCTTCCACACGAAGCGGTATTCGCCGACGGAGCGCACCACGTCGTCGGCGATCTGGCGTGCCTTCTCGAGCGGGCAGCCCACCAGCAACAGCGCGAACTCATCGCCGCCGATGCGCGCCACGGTGTCCGAGTCGCGTACCGCCTCTTTGATGATCGACGCCACCTCGCGGAGCATGTTGTCGCCGGCGGTGTGGCCGCAGGAGTCGTTCACCACCTTGAACCGGTCGAGGTCGAGGTAGCACAGGGCGTGCGCCGCATCGCCGGTGGCCGCCGAATCCATGGCCTCCTGCAGGCGCCGTTCGAACTCGCGGCGGTTGACCAGGCCGGTGAGCGCATCGTGGCTCGCCTGATAGGTCATCTGTCGCGCGAGGCCGCGCTGTTCGCTGGTGTCGTGCAACACCAGCACCAGGCCCCGCGCCTCCAGCGGCGAGACGCTGAGCTCCACCGAGCGCTCGGGCCCGCCGTTGGCGGGCACGAGCACCGCGCGCCGTCCCATCGACACCCGCCCGCCCGAGGTCATCGCGAGGCGCACCGGATCGCCGAGTGAGCGCCGGTCGGATTCGTCCACCAGGGTGGCAACCTCCGGAAACGACCTGCCCAGGACCTGGGCGGCGGTCTGGCTGAGCAGCGTCTCGGCCGCCGAATTGACGTAGTCGATCCGCCCTTCCGCGTTCACCGTGATGACGCTCTCGCCCATGGCGGCGAGCGTCGCCATGGCACGCGGCTGGGCGGCCGCCACCGGCGGCGAGGCGGCTTCGGGCATCATTTCCAGCGCGGTGAGCAGCAGCGCTTTCTCGCCGGCGCTGTCGATGACCGCGCTCGACAATTCGACGCGGGTCACCTCGCCGTGCGCGCCGACCAGCTCCACCTCGCAGCGCTCGGGGGCGGGTTCGCCGTTCAGGCGCCTGCGCAGATTCGCATCCACCAACTGCACGTAGTCCGGCCCGACGAAATCGCTCAAGGGCCGGCCGATCACCTCCGCGGCGCGCAGGTTCAGCAGGTTGAGGAAACGCGTGTTGGCGAACAGGATCTGTTTGCGATGAACCAGCACCGCGTCGTGCACGGCCTCGACCAGGCGCTGGAACATCTGCTCGCGTCCATGCAGATTCGCGCCGCGCTGTTCCAGATTCTCCAGCAGTTTGTTGACCGCCGAGCCGAGTTGCTCCAGCGACTCGGGCTTGCCCTCGAGGCCGATGCGTCCGGCCGCCCCCGGCTCGAAGGTCAGGCGGCGGATCTGCTCGGAAAACTCGTCCACCGCCCGCTCCTGCCGGCGCTTCCAAAAGACGAGCAAGCCCACCCCCGCGGCAAGGACAGCCGAGATGAGGAACCATGCGACGACGGGGGGCAGGATCAACGCGAACCTCGATGGCGAAGTCTCACGATGCTTGGTATTCGAGTGCCCGGGGGCTCAATGCATCGCGGATCATCGTGGGTGGCAGAATAGCGCAAGGGGCTCGCGTCGCCTCTAGAAATTGACCATAATCATCGGCCTTAATCGCCCCCGGGAATCTATGGATACGTTGGCAGCTCGACGGCAGATGGTCGATCAGCAGATCAGGACCTGGGAGGTGCTCGACCCGCGCGTGCTCGACGTCTTGTCCGCCGTGCCGCGCGAGGCGTTCGTGCCCGCGGCCTACCGCGAGCTCGCGTTCGCGGACACGCCCATTCCCATCGGCCACGGCCAGTTCATGCTGACGCCCGTGCTGCAAGGACGCATCCTGCAGGCGCTCGGCATCGCCGCCGGCGACCACGCGCTCGAGGTGGGCACGGGCACCGGTTATCTCAGCGCGTGCATGAGCCTGCTGGGCTCCTCCGTGGTGTCCATCGACATCCATGCCGGTTTCACCGCCGCGGCCACGGCGAATCTGCGCGGCGTGCCGCAGGCGCGCGTGAAGTTCGAGACGCGCGATGCGTTCGGCGGCGCGCCGCTCGGGGAGTTCGACGTCATCGCCGTCACCGGTTCGCTGCCGCTCTACGATCCGCGTTTTCAGAATGCGTTGCGTGTGGGCGGGCGGCTGTTCGCGGTGGTGGGCACGGCCCCGGTCATGGACGCCATCCTGGTCCGCCGCGTCGACGACGCGGAATGGACGCGCGAGAGCTTGTTCGAGACCGTGGTCGATCCGCTCATCAACGCCGCCGCCCCGCAAGGATTCGTGTTCTGATGGTCCGCGAAATCACCCCGCAGGAATTTTTGCAGCGCCGTGCCGCGGGCGCGCACATGACCCTGCTCGACGTGCGCGAGGAGTGGGAGATGCGCCTGGCGCCGGTGCCCTCGCCCCTGGTGCACATCCCCATGGGTCAGATACCCGACCGGCTGGCCGAGCTCGACCCGGCGCACGACACCGTGGTGATCTGCCGCTCGGGCGGCCGGAGCCTGGAGGTGGCCCGCTTCCTCGAGGCGAACGGTTTCGGCTCCGTCGCCAACCTCACCGGCGGCATCCTCCGTTGGTCCCGCGAGCTGGACCCGCAGATCCCGCAGTATTGACGTCAAGGTGTTATAGTTCCATATAACACTTAGGGCAGCGAATGAAGCGCACACTGACGTTGATCGCGTGTCTGGTCGTCATGCAGAGCGCCCATGCGGCGGATCTGGTCGCCGTCTACGAGCGCGCCCTGCAGAACGACCCGCAGCTGCGCGAGGCGGAGGCGAACCGTCTCGCGGCGCTGGAATCCAAACCGCAGGCGCTGGCCGCGCTCCTGCCGCAGCTGACGGGCAGCGGCCTGGTGAGCCGGGAGCGCGACAACGGCTCCTCGGAACTGGTCGAGTCGGTGACCGTCCCGGGCAGCGCGAATTTTTTGGAGAGCTTCCCGTTCAACGGGCACACCGTCACCAACAACCACAAGTACGGCGTCGATCTGCGCCAGAACATTTTCCGCTGGGAGAACTGGGTCGCCTTGCAGCGGGCCGACTCGCAGGTGGCGCAGGCCGAGGCGGACTACCAGGCGGCGCAGCAGGATCTGATCTCCCGGGTGGCCCAGCGCTATTTCGACGTGCTCGCCGCCGAGGACGACCGCGACGCGCAGGAGGGCGCCCTGGCGTCGGTGAGCCGTCAGCTCGAGCAGGCGGAAAAACGCTACGAGGTGGGGCTGATCGCCATCACCGACGTGCAGGAGGCGCGGGCGGCCCACGACAGCAGTGCCGCCGCCGTCATCGCGGCGAAACGGACGGTGGCGTCGGCGCAGGAGCTGCTGCGGGAGATCACCGGCGAATTGTTCGACACCCTGGCCCGCCCCGTCGAGCCGTTCGAATTGACCGATCCCGACCCCGTGAGCGAGGACCGCTGGGTCGACATGGCGCTGCAGCAGAACCTCTCGTTGGTATCGAGCCGGTTGTCGGCCGACATCGCGCGTGAAAACGTGAGCGCCGCGCGCGGCGGCCACTACCCCTCGCTCGATCTCGTCGCCAACGGCTACAAGGTCTCGAACAACGGCAACAGCATCAACTCGGACGGCACGCCCTACGGCAGCCAGTCGCTGGACCAGACCCAGAAGTCCATCGGTCTGCAGTTGACCTTCCCGCTGTACTCGGGCGGCATGGTCTCCTCCCAGGTGCGTCAGGCGGTGTATCAGCAGCGCGCCGCGAAGGAGCGGTTGGAGCGCGTCGCCCGGCAGACCGAACACGATGCGCGCGACTCCTATCTCGGGGTGCTGTCGGAAATCTCGCGGGTCAGGGCCCTGCGACGCGCGCTCGAGTCCAACGCCACCGCGCTCAACGCCACCCAGTCCGGTTACGAGGCCGGCACCCGCACCGCCGTCGAAGTGCTGGAATCGCGGCGCCTGTGGATCCAGGCACAAACCGATTATGCGCGCAGCCGCTACGACTACATGATGAACATGCTGCGGCTGCAACAGGCCGCCGGCATCCTGTCGGTGCAGAGCCTGAACCGCTTCAATGCCCTGCTCAAGGATCAGCCGCGCGAGGTGCCGACGCCGAATCGATGAGGTCGAGCAGCCGGCCCAGCGTGCCCCGGTTCGCCGCGACCACGCGCAGCCCCTGTTCCCCCATGCGCCGGCGCCGGTCGGGATCGGTCAACAGCTCGCGCAGCGCGATCGCCAGCTCCGCCGCATCCGCGACCTGCAGCGCGGCCCCTTCGCGCAGCAGCAGCGCCGCCGTGTCGCGCGCATTCGATTGCGACGGGCCGGTGAGCACGGGCAGGCCCAGCGCAGCGGGCTCCACCAGGTTGTGCCCGCCCACCGGCACCAGGCTGCCGCCGACGAAGGCCACGTCCGCCGCCGCGTACAACGCCGCCAGTTCGCCCACCGTGTCCACCAGCAGCACCGAGGTTTCGTTGCGCACCGGCCGGGCGGCGCTGCGCCGCTCGAAGCGCACGCCGCGGCGCTCCAACGACTCCGCGACGGCGGCGAAGCGCTGGGGATGCCGGGGCACCAGCACCAGCAGCACGCCCGGAATCGCCCCCTGCAAGGTCGCGTGCGCGGCCAGCACCGCATCCTCCTCACCCGCGTGCGTGCTGCCCGCGATCCACACCGGGCGCGTGCCCCACAGACCCGAACGCCGGGCCGGGTCGCGCGCCGCCGCGGCATCGACGTCGAGGTCGAACTTGAGATTGCCCACGACGCGGGTGCGGCCCGGGTCTGCGCCGATGGCGATGAAGCGCTCTGCATCCGCGGCGCTCTGCGCCGCCACCTCCATGCGCCCCGCGAACACGTCGCGAAACAACGACCCGCAACGACGGTAGCGCGACACGGACCGGGCCGACAAGCGGGCGTTGGCGAGCAGGAGGGGGATGCCGAGGCGGCGGCATTGCGCATACAGATTGGGCCACAACTCCGTTTCCAGGATGACGCCGAGGCGCGGCCGGGCACGCGCGAGGAATCGCCGCACCGATCCCGGGGTGTCGTAGGGCAGGAAGCGCACGGTCACGGCGCCGCCGAACAACGCCTGCGCACGCTCACGCCCCGTGAGCGTCGCCGTCGTCACGAGCACGGGCACCGCCGGGTGGCGCGCGCGCACGGCCTGCACCAACGCCGCGGCCGCCGACACCTCCCCCAGCGACACGGCGTGCACCCAGAGGGCGGGCACCGCGCCCACCGGGGCACCGAAGCCGAAACGCTCCGCAAATCCCCGCCAGTGCCGGCGGTCGCCCACCCCCCGCCACAGCACCGCCGCCGCCGCGAGCGGACGCAGCAGATGCGTCAGGAGCGAGTAGAGGGTTCGCATCGGGCCGACGCGTAGCCCGCGAGCAGGCTCTGCCATGCACCGGGGGAGAAGCGGCCGTGGGGCAAA
>CAZZWZ010000159.1:0-8542 GCA_964657955.1 uncultured Steroidobacteraceae bacterium | reverse complement strand
GAGAGTGTGATTTATAAAGTTGGATCCTTCAACCAGCAACCATAACCTGAGCGGGCCGTGTCGCCAAGATCAACAGGCGACCACCCTCACTGTGGGACTACTTCACCATGTCCGTAAATGTGCCATGTCTCATCGGCGATATGGGGATCATGGCATATTGCATTTGTCTCGTGAAGAGAGAGGGCAGGGCAGGTCCATGTGCGTTTAGGGTGATAGGTCACGTTGTGATCAAACGAGCTGCCTCGATTCCTGTACGCGGCGGCGGCCTCTTGAACGCACGCGGCAACTTCCTCGAGCCGCCCGCCGACTGGGCCTACCTGACGACCGCGCCCGGCGCGCTGCAAAGCAGCCAGTTCTCCCCCATCGTGTTCCGGCAGGTGCTGGACCGCGGCGCCGAGCTGCTCAAGGAGCGGTTCGTCGCCGACGACGCCATCGAGAACCTGGTGTTCGATCGCGCGCGGCTGGTCGACATCGCGCTGCGCGCGGCCTGGGTCCGCCACGCCGGCCGCTTCGCGGGCGATCTGGCCCTGGTGGCGGTGGGCGGCTACGGCCGCGGCGAACTGCACCCGAGTTCCGACATCGACATCATGGTGCTGCTGCCGAAGAGCGATTCGTCCGACTGGCAGCCCGACATCGAGAAATTTCTCACCTTCCTCTGGGACATCGGCCTGGAGGTGGGTCACAGCGTGCGATCCATCGACGACTGCCAGCGGGAGAGCCTGGCCGACATCAGCGTCGCCACGACGTTGTTCGAGGCGCGCCTGCTGGCGGGTCCCGAGTCGCTGTTCGCCGGCATGCGCCGCGCGCTGGCGCCGGATCGCCTGTGGTCGTCGCAGGATTTTTTCGAGGCCAAGTGCCGCGAACAGGCCGAACGGCATCACCGCTATTTCGACACGGCCTACAATCTCGAACCGAACGTCAAATCGAGCCCGGGCGGTCTGCGCGACATTCAGACCATCGGCTGGGTCGCAAAACGTCACTTCGGCACCGACACGCTCGACGAGCTGGTCGCGCACGGATTTCTCACCCGCGAGGAATTGCGCAAGCTCAAGGCCGGCCAGTCGTTTCTCTGGAAGGTGCGCTTCGGGCTGCACGTGCTCACCGGCCGGCGCGAGGACCGGTTGCTGTTCGACTACCAGATCAAGCTCGCGAAGCTGTTCGGCTACGAGGACGCGAGCTTCACGCTGGCCGTCGAGCAGCTCATGCAGAAGTACTACCGCACCGTGATGGACGTGAGCCTGCTGAATGAAATGCTGCTGCAGCTGTTTCGCGAGGCCATCCTCACGCAGAGCGCGCCCCCGGCGCCCATCAACACGCGCTTTCAAATCCGCAACGACTATCTGGAGGTCACGCATCCCGACGTGTTCGCGCGCCATCCGTCGGCGCTGCTCGAGCTGTTCGTGCTGCTGCAGCAGCATCCGGAGCTGCGCGGCGTGCGCGCCGAGACCATCCGGCTGATCGGCACCCACGTCTGGCTCATCGACGAGGAATTCCGGCAGAATCCGCGGCATCATCGCCTGTTCATGGAGGTGCTGTGCGCGCCCGTGGGCGTCACGCACGAATTGCGCCGCATGAACCTCTACGGGGTCCTGGGACGCTACATCCCGGCCTTCGGCCGGGTCGTCGGCCGCATGCAGTACGATCTGTTCCATGCCTACACGGTGGATGCCCACACGCTGTTCGTGGTGAGCAATCTGCGCCGTCTGGCCATGCCGAAATTCAACGACGAATTCCCGGGCCTCAGCCAGATCATGCAGTCGCTGCCGCGCCAGGAGCTCGCCTACCTGGCCGCGCTGTTCCACGACATCGCCAAGGGCCGCGGCGGCGATCATTCCGAACTCGGCGCGGTGGATGCCGAGGCGTTCTGCCTGGAACAGGGACTGGGGCGGTACGAGGCCCGACTGGTCGCCTGGCTGGTGCGCAATCACCTGATCCTGTCGATCACGTCGCAGAAGAAGGACATCAGCGATCCGGACATCATCCACGCCTTCGCACGCCAGGTGGGCGACCAGGCCCACCTGGACTACCTCTACGTGCTGACCGTTTCCGATGTCCGCGGCACCAATCCGAAATTGTGGAACGCGTGGAAGGCACGCCTGTTCGAGGAGTTCTACGAACGCACCAAGCGGGCCCTGCGTCACGGCCTGGAGACACCCGTCGACCAGGAGGAGCTGATCCGCGAGACGCAGGAGCATGCCAGGCTCAGGATGCCCGGCCTCGACGAGGCGCAGATATCGGCCGTGTGGTCGCAATGGACCGACGCCTATTTCCTGCGCTACACCCCCGACGAGATCGCATGGCAGACCGGCGTGCTGGCGCGTCGCGATCCGGCGGATCAGGCGCCGCTCGTGGCCGTCCGCCAGCTCACCGAGCGCGGCGGCACCGCGGTGCTTACCTACACGCCCTACCGGCTGCACAGCTTCGCCGTCACCACGGCCGCCCTGGACCAGATGGGCCTCGACATCGTCGATGCGCGGCTCATCACCAGTTCCAACGGGTTCAGCCTGGAAACCTACGTGGTGCTCGAGGACAGCGGCGCGATGATCGCGGACGCCGAACGCCTGCGGGAAATCGAGCGCGGGTTGTGGCGCAATCTGCAGCAGCCCGAAGACTCGGCGCTGCACGTGACCCGCCGGGCACCGCGGCAGGTGCGCATGTTCACCACCGCGACCCAGGTCAATTTCGGCCTCGACTCGCGCAACGACCGCACCATCCTGGAGCTGATCGCCGCCGACCGGCCCGGTCTCTTGTCCGAGGTGGGCAAGGTGCTCAAGGCCGAACACGTCGCGATCAACGGTGCCAAGATCATGACCGTGGGCGAGAGGGCCGAGGACGTCTTCTACATCACGGATTCGGCCGGGCGTATCCTGGCGGAGGAAGCCTGCCGGCGGGTGCAGGACTCCCTGGTGCGCGCGCTCGACCGCCGCGACCCGGGCCGCCCGTAGCGAGCGCCGGCGGCTTCTCATCCACCCTCGCGCAACCCGGCGTAGCCGGCAACACCGGAACATCATGTCCCAAATTCATTTGCAGTCCATCATCGAGCGAGCATACGAAGAGCGGAGCCGGATCACGCCGCAGACGGCATCGACGGAACTCATCGACGCCGTGGACGCGGTCATGGGCCTCCTCGACGCAGGCACCCTGCGGGTGGCCGAACCGCAGGCCCCGGGCGGCGGCACCGACCCTGCGCGCGTTGGCGGGTGGCGGGTGCACGAGTGGCTCAAGAAGGCCGTGCTGCTGTCGTTCCGCATCGCCCGCAACGCACCCCAAAGCGCGGGCGCGCTCTCGTTCTACGACAAGGTGCCCCTCAAGTTCAGCGGCTGGGACGACGCCCGTTTCGCGGCCGCCGGGATGCGGGTGGTGCCGCCGGCGACGGTGCGGCGCGGCGCCTTCGTCGCCGCCAACGTCGTGCTGATGCCGAGCTACGTCAACATCGGCGCCTACGTCGATTCGGGGAGCATGGTGGATACCTGGGCCACGGTGGGCTCCTGTGCGCAGATCGGCAAGAACGTGCACCTCTCCGGCGGCGTCGGCATCGGCGGCGTTCTCGAGCCCCTGCAGGCGGCACCCACCATCATCGAAGACGATTGCTTCATCGGCGCCCGTTCCGAGATCGTCGAGGGCGTGGTGGTGGAGACCGGCGCCGTCATCTCGATGGGCGTCTTCATCGGCCAGAGCACGCGCATCTACGACCGCGAACGCGACGAGATCCTTTACGGCCGGGTTCCGGCCGGGGCCGTGGTGGTACCCGGCAGCCTGCCCGGCGCGGGCGGCAGGTATTCCCTGGCCTGCGCGGTCATCGTCAAACGCGTGGACGCAAAGACGCGCGCCAAGACCTCCATCAACGAACTGCTGCGCAATACCGACTGATCGCGGGTGCAGCGCCGCGGCGGCCCGACCGCGGCCGCACGGCCGCCGGCGCCACGGCCGATGGCGCACTGCCGCCGACGCGAGGGCCCGACCGCCGGCGCACGGCGGCGGGTCGGGGCACGGCCTCGGGCGGGGGCACCAAGCCGGCACCGCCTGACCGTCTCGCCGTCAACCAAACCGTCCGGTGATGTAGTCCTCCGTGAGCTTTTGCTGCGGGTTGGTGAAGATCAAATTGGTGGGCCCCACCTCGACCAGGTCGCCGAGGTGGAAATAGGCCGTGCGCTGCGAGACCCGCGCGGCCTGCTGCATGTTGTGCGTCACGATGGCGATGGCGTAGTTGGTCTTCAACTCGTCGATCAGATCCTCGATCTTCGCGCTGGCGATGGGATCGAGCGCCGAGGTGGGCTCGTCCATCAGGATCACCTCGGGATTGACCGCGATGGTGCGGGCGATGCACAGGCGCTGCTGCTGGCCGCCCGAGAGACTCGTGCCCGGCTGCGACAGGCGGTCCTTCACCTCGTCCCACAGTCCCGCCCGTTGCAGGCTGGTGTTGACCAGTTCGTCCATGTCGCCGCGATTCCTGGTCAGCCCGTGGATGCGCGGTCCGTACGCCACGTTGGCGTAGATCGACTGCGGGAAGGGCGTGGGCTTCTGGAACACGATGCCCACCCGGGCTCGCAGCTGCGCCACGTCCTGTCTGCGCTCGTAGATGTCCTGGCCGTCCAGCGTGATGATCCCGTCAACGACGGCGCCGGGTATGGTGTCGTTCATGCGGTTCAGGCAGCGCAGGAAGGTGGACTTGCCGCAGCCCGAGGGACCGATCATGGCCAGCACCTGATTACGTCCGATGTCCAGACTCACGTTGCGCACCGCGTGTTTGTCGCCGTAGTGCACGTTGACCGCGCGCGCCGTCATGATGGGGTCGCGCACCGTGTCGCGCGCCGACGTCGCCGGCCCGCGGTTCGCGGCGTCACGGGTGACGGCATCGCGCGGTGCCGCGTCGGCGGTGCGTCGTTCGAGCGGGGATTCCGGCAGCGTGGTCCGGGTCATCCGAAACGGCCGGTGATGTAGTCGTCGGTCCGGCGGTCTTTGGGCGACGTGAAGATCTCGCGCGAGGGACCGATCTCCACCAGTTCGCCCAGATACATGAAACCGGTGACGTTGGAGACCCGCGCCGCCTGCTGCAGGTTGTGCGTGACCACCACGATGCAATACTTTTCGCGCAGTGCCTGCAGGGTCTCCTCCACGCGCAGCGTGGAGATGGGATCGAGCGCCGCGGTGGGTTCGTCCAGCAGCAGCACCTCGGGCTGGACGGCGATCGCGCGCGCGATGCACAGCCGCTGCTGCTGCCCCCCCGAGAGACTGCGTCCGTCGGCATGCAGCTTGTCCTTCACCTCGTCCCAGAGCGCCGCGTCGCGCAGCGCCGACTCCACCCGAGTCTTCAGATCGGCGCGCCGCACGCCGCCGGCCAGGCGCAGCCCGAAGGCAACGTTGTCGAAGACCGACATGGGAAACGGCGTGGGTTTCTGGAACACCATGCCCACCCGGTAGCGCAGCTCTGCAACGTCGATGGACGGACCCAGGATATCCCGGCCGCCGATGAACACCTCGCCTTCGGCGCGCTGTTTCGGGTACAGCGCGTACATGCGGTTCATCACCCGCAGCAACGTCGACTTCCCGCAGCCCGACGGCCCGATGAATGCGGTGATGGAATGATCCGCGAGGCTGAGATTGACATCGCGCAACGAATGCAGATCCCCGTAATAGAAATTGAGCGCGCGGATCTCGATCTTCGGCGGTCCCGGGTTCACGATCTCGGGCGCGACCACCGGATAGCGGCCGCGCATCTTCAGGTGCTTGGGCAGCTTGGTGGTGGGTATCATCGTCCGGACCCGCGCTCGGCCTGCAGTACGGCCAGGATGATCCGCGCCGAGATGCTCAGGATCAAGATGCTCACGGTGATGATGAGCGCGCCGGCCCAGGCGAGATTCTGCCAGTCCTTGTACGGACTCAGCGCGAACTGGAAGATCACCACCGGAAGATTCGCCATGGGCGCGTTCAACTGCGTGCTCCAGAACTGATTGTTCAAGGCGGTGAACAGCAGCGGCGCCGTTTCGCCGCTGATGCGCGCGATGGCGAGCAGCAGACCGGTCACGATGCCGCTGCGCGCGGCCGGATACAGCACGCTGACCACGGTGCGCCACGGATAGGCGCCGAGCGCCGCCGAGGCATCCTTCATGCCCAGCGGCACCAGGTTGAGCATGTCCTCCGTGGTGCGCAGGGTCACGGGGATGGCGAGCACGGCGAGCGCCAACGCCCCGGCGATGGCCGAGAAATGGCCCATCTTGACCACCACGATCTCGTAGATGAACAGTCCGATGATGATGGACGGTGCGCTCAAGAGCACGTCGTTGATGAAGCGGATCAGCGTGCTCAGATGCGATTGGCGGCCGTACTCGGCGAGATACGTCCCCGCCAGCACCCCGATGGGCGAGCCGATGAGTATGCCGAGCAGGGTCATCACGGCGCTGCCGTAGAGTGCATTGAGCAATCCGCCCTGCCCGCCCGGAGGCGGCGTCATCGCGGTGAACAGGGGCGCGGCGAATCCCGCCAGACCGTGCGCGATGAGGGTCCACAGGATCGCCGCGAGACACGCCAGCCCCGTCAGCGTGGCGACCAGGGACAGGGCGAGGAACGCGTCGTTCTTGAACTTGCGATACGAGCGCCGGCTCATGATCTAGGGCGAAATCCGGCGCTCGAGCCGGCGCAGCATGGCCTGCGCCGCGGCGATCACGGTGAAGGTGATCAGGAACAGGAGCAGGCCCAGCGCGATCAGCGAAGAGGTGTACAGATCGCCCACGGCCTCCGTGAACTCGTTGGCGATGGCCGATGAGATGGTGGTGCCGGGCGCCAGCAGCGACGTGCTGATGCGGTGCGCATTGCCGATGACGAAGGTGACCGCCATGGTCTCGCCCAGGGCGCGGCCCAATCCCAGCATCACGCCGCCGACCACTCCCACCCGGGAATGCGGCACCACCACGTTCCAGATGACCTCCCAGCGGGTCGCGCCCAGGCCGTAACCGGACTCCTTGAGCATGGGTGGCACCGTGTCGAACACATCGCGCATGGTCGCGGCGATGAAGGGCAGCACCATGATGGCCAGCACGATCCCCGCCGTGAAGATCCCGATGCCGAACGGCGGTCCCTTGAAGAGTTCGCCGACGCCCGGGATCCCGTGCGCATGCTCGATGAGCCACGGTTGCACGTGCCGCTGCAGCACCGGAGCGAGCACGAACAGCCCCCAGATGCCGAAGATGATGCTGGGGACGGCGGCCAGCAGCTCGACGGCCACGCCGATCGGCCGTTTGAGCAGGGCCGGGCAGATCTCCGTCAGGAACAACGCGATCCCGAATCCGGTGGGCACCGCGAGCGCCATGGCGATGAGGGACGTGACGACGGTGCCGTAGATGGGCGCGAGCGCGCCATATTCATCGGTGACGGGATTCCAGATCTCGCGGGTCACGAAGGAAAATCCGAAGTGCCGCAGGGCGGGCCACGCGCCGCGCAGCAGGGACACCGCCACGCCCCCCAGGATCAGCAGGACCAGAATGGCCGCCGACAGCGTCGCCGCGCGGAAGACTCTCTCGTAGACCAGCTGCTTTGCGGCGTGCCTTTGCTCGATGATGGCCACGATTCGAGTTCGCTCCACTGCGTCCGAACGAACCGGGGCCGGCGCGTCGTCGCGCCGGCCCCGGCCTTGTCACTTCCGAGACCAGACCGCAGGTGGGCTACTTGTCGCTGTACACCGGATGTCCTCCCGACACGATGGTCGACGCCCACGTCGCCTTGACCTGTGTGATCAGCGCCGCGGGCAGGGGGACGTAGTCGAGGTCCGCCGCCATGGTACCGCCGTCCTTGTAGGCCCAGGCGAAAAATTTCAACGCCTCGCCCACCGCAACCGGATCGGTCGGCTGCTTGTACATCAGGATGAAGCTTGCTCCCGTGATCGGCCAGCTCTTGGCGCCGTCCTGGTCGGTCAGGATCAGATAATAGCCCTCGGCGTGCGCCCAATCTGCGTTCGCGGCCGCCGCCTGAAAGGTATCGGCGGCGGGGGCGACGGACTTGCCCGCCTTGTTGGTGAGGAGCGTGGTCGCCATCTTGTTCTGCTTGGCATAAGCATACTCCACGTACCCGATGGCGCCGTCGGTCTGGGTGGTCATGTTGGCCACGCCCTCGTTGCCCTTGGCGCCGATGCCCGTGGGCCATTGCACCGAAGAATTCGCCCCGATCGACGATTTGAACTTCGGACTCTCCTTGGACAGGTAATCCGAGAACAGGAAGTTGGTGCCCGAGCCGTCGGAGCGGTACACGGGCGCGATCGCCGTCGCGGGAAGCGTCAGCCTCGGATTCAATTTCCTGATCTGCGGATCGTCCCACTTGGCGATGTCGCCCAGGTAGATCGCCGCGATGGTCGCACCATCCAGCTGAAGCTGTCCCGCGGCGATGCCCTTGATGTTCACGACGGGCACCACGCCGCCGATGATCATCGGAAACTGCACCAGCCCCGCCGCCTGCAAATCGTCGGGTTTCAACGGCATGTCGGACGCACCGAACGTCACGGTCTTGGCCTTGATCTGCTTGATGCCGCCGCCGGAACCGATGGACTGATAGT
>CAZZWZ010000158.1:0-8553 GCA_964657955.1 uncultured Steroidobacteraceae bacterium | reverse complement strand
GTCACCGCGCGAACCCGAGGCCCGGCTCTTGCAGCGCGGGTGGATAGAAGGCCGCGACGGACGTGTTTTTGACGAAGTCGTAGGCCAGGGGGGCGGGCGCACCGGCCGGCGGGACATGCGCGGCGCCCGGGCCTGCGAACGGCACGAGCGTACGCAACGCGGTGAGCGCCGCCTGGGGTGCTGCGCCGAACTCGCGCGACCCCGATTGGAGCCGGCGCAGGTCCATCCAATAGGCACCCGTGAGCAGGTCCTGCGCCAGCAGGTGCAGGAAGACGTCGGTGGCCTGCCGGGCGCGCACGGCCTTCAGCACCGCCTGCGACTCGATGTCGCCGTTGCCCTGTGCGTCGGTGGCCACACCCGACGCGGGCACCGCCGGCGTGAGCATCTGCATTTCCTGCCATAAACTCATGGTCAGCGTCGCGCTACCCTGCGGAGCCGGGGCGTCGATCGAATCGGCCGGCAACACGTCCTGCGGCTTCAACACGGTGAAGAACGGATTTTGAAAACGGAAAATCCGCTGCGTCACCGTCACCGCGACGTTGGCGAGTGCGTTGCTGAAAGCCTCGATGTCGTTGGCGAGCGGGTAGGGATCCCAGTTGGCGCTCGACACCACGTAACCGGTCTTGCCCCCCGAGTATTCGCCTCCCTTGACGAAGTACTGCATCATCTGCGGGGTCGACGATTCCCACGCATCCGGCGGGGGGGAGCCCACGCTCACCACGGGGTTGTGGTCGGAAGAGTTGATTTGCCGCACCACCGAATCGCGCAGCGCCGCCCATGACTGCCATGCCGCTCCCTGCCGTATGGAGGATGCCCGCAAGCTGTCCGCATCCGCGAGGATGCGCTGGGGATCGGCCTCGAACAGATAACTGCCGCGCACCATGTCGAGCACCCGGCCCGCATCCCAGTTGAGCCATGGCGAGGGGCGCTTGCGCTGCACCGGCGTCGACAACGGCGTGATGCTGCCGTTCATGCCGTTCAGGTCGATGGCGTCGGTGAGGTCGGTCCAGTCCAGGGCATGCCGGCCGTCGAGCACCAGCAGCGCGGCCAGCGCGGTGGCGTAGGCATTGGAATTGGCGAGCGTGCTGCTGTCCAGGGCGAATGGTTCGAGCCGCATCAGGCCCGCCCGCTGCAACGCCCGGGCGGCCGGCATGCGCACCCCGCGGTAATAGGCATCGCCCCTGCCCACCATGGCGCCGCAGATGTTGGCCAGCACGTACAGGTCCGATTCGCCCACGGTGCCACGGGAGCGCACCACGGGCGTCACGCCACGGTTCAGCATCTGCAGCAGCAATTGCGCCAGCTGCGGACTGGGTGCTTCGAGCACCATGCCGTTGGCACGCACCGCCATCATGGCGCGCACGATCTCCTCGGCGTCGATCTCCGGCCCATCGCCTTCCAGGGCGCCGCGCTCGAAGGCGGCGAGTTCTCGCTGTCCGATCTTGCGCCGGTTGGCTGGCGAGAGTGCATCGCCCTCGAGCGTGACGGTGGCCCGTCCCAGGCCGCCGCCGCGATTCAAGAGATACACCGGCACCCCTTCGGCCTGTGCCTGCAGCAGCAACCCGTATTGATCCGCCTCCTGCCGCAGGGCCTCTGGACTCAGCTGCACCTTCGCGCCGTGGCGGGCGATCGCCGCCAACTGCTCGACGGACAAGTCATGCCCGGTCAGGGTGATCGTCGTCTGCGCGAGCGCCGCGTCGGCGGTGCGATAGACGGGGCCTGCCGCCTCCGCGAGCGGTGCGGCGAGCCACAGCGCCAGCGGCCATACCACGCCGATCGCGCGCGCGATCCCGTTCGAACGCGCGCCGCCCGCCCCCGCGATACCGCTGGGCCCCGCGCAGCCCGCGCCCGCGATACCGCCCGCCCCCGCGCTGCCGACTTCCGCCGTGGCGAGCTCCATCATGCCGGCTCCTCGTTGGTTGTCCCGGCACCGAGTATGACCGATGCGGGATCCGGCGAAACGCCCGCCGAGGATGGGGGCCGAGCGCAGCGCATGGCGAGGCGTGCGGTGGCGGCGCATAATGCTCCGCCATGGAAAGACCACATTGCGCGCGCGCCATCGCGATGGTCTCGTTGTTGGCGGTCTGTCGTGCAGTGCCCGCCGCGGCGCCCGCGGATCCCGCCGCCGCCGCGTCCGTCGTCGAAGAATTCAAGGCCGCCATGGGCCGGATACGCCAGCATGTCCCGGAGCCGGCGGACTCGCCGGTCCTCGAAACCTTCGTGCTCCACGATTATCTCGTCGCCGCGCGCCTGCGCCGCGATCTGGCGGCCAACCCCACCGACGACCTGGACAATCTCATCGATGCGTTCCTGCGGGCGCACACCAACCAACCGGTGAGCCATGCGCTGCGGCACGACTGGCTGGTCAGCCTCGCCGACCGCCGGCGATGGGACTGGTTCCTGCCGCGAACGAAGGATGCAACGGACCCGGTGCTCATCTGCGATCGTCTGAACGGCCGGTTGCTCACCGGCGACACGGCGGGCCTCGGCGGCGACACGCTGGCGCGCTGGAGCATTCCGCAGAAACAACCAGACGAATGCACCGAAGTCTTCGCCTGGCTGCGGACACAGGGCGCGGTCACGCCCGAACTGGCGGAGAGCCGCACGCGGGCGGCGCTGCTCATCGAGAACACCCGCCTGGCACGCGAGTTCGTCACCGAGGTGCCCGCCGCGCGTGCCGCACCGTTGCTGCTGTGGTTGCAATTGCTCGAAACCCCGAAGACCGCGCTGACCACCTTGTCCATGAATCCCGTCGCGCCCGTCGAAGCGGATGCCCTGGCCGCCGGCTTCAACCGGCTGAGCGTGGGCGATGCCGCGGCGGCTTCGGAGTTGCTGCCGGCCCTTCTGCAACGTGCCGACATGTCGACGCCGTTGCGCAACCGGCTGCTGCGGTCAGCGGCTCTGGGTGAGGCCTACGATCGCAACCCGGGTGCGGTGGCCGCCTTCGGCAGGTTGCCGGAGGACGCGAACGACGGGCCGGTCCAGGAGTGGCGCGTGCGCGCCGCGCTGTGGGCGGGCGATTTCGCCAGGGCCATCGCCTGGATGGACCTCATGCCGCCGAGCCTCGCCACGCAGCCGAGGTGGCGTTACTGGCGCGGGCGCGCCGTCGCCGCCACGCTCGGCGCGGCGCCGGCCGCAACCCTGTATGCGCAGATCGCGGGCATGCGCGACTACTACGGCTACCTCGCGGCGGATCAATTGCATCAAGATTACAATTTGAACATCCATCCGTCACCGAACGACGCGGATGCACAGGCGGCGCTGGCCGCCGAACCGGGGATGATCCGGGCGCACGCCTTGTTCGATTGCGATCAGGCCGACGACGCCGGGGCCGAATGGGCCGCGGTGTTGGTCGGCGCCACGCCGGCGACGAAAATCCAGGCGGCCCGTCTCGCTTCGCGCTGGGGCTGGTACGCGCAGACCATCGCCGCGCTGGCGCAGGCCGGTGAATGGGATGACGTGGCCCTGCGCTATCCGAGACCGTACGCGGACATCGTCATCGATGCGGCGAAGGAATCGCAGGTCCCGGTGGACTGGATCTTCGCCATCATGCGTCAGGAGAGTTTGTTCCGTCGCGATGCCGTGTCGCGCGCCAATGCCCGCGGCCTGATGCAGATGCAACCCGCCACGGCCGCCGCCGTTTCGCGGCGTTGGAACCTGCCGGCACCGAACCGCGACGCGCTGTTCGATCCGGCCGTGGCCATCAAGCTGGGCGCGCTCTACGTGCACGAACTGTCGGACCATTATCGCGGTCAACTCGATCAAGTCCTGGCGGCCTACAACGCCGGTCCCATGGCGCTGCAGCACTGGATGCCGGGCAACCCGGTGGACGCCGACGTGTGGATCGAAAACATTCCCTACACCGAGACCCGCGGCTACGTGCAGCACATACTCGAGCACATCGTGGCATTCGCGGTGATGCGCGGCGCCGAGCCGCCGCGGCTCTCGACCCTGCTGCCGCGGGTCGAACCGGTCGTGCCCCCGCCGTGAGCGGCGCGGCCGGACCGGAGGTCGCGGGGTGGACCCGCTTGCGGGCCATTCTCGGCGGATCGGCGGGCAATCTGGTCGAGTGGTACGACTGGTACGCCTACTCGGCCGCCGCACTGTACTTCGCGCCGGTGTTCTTCCCCAGGGGGGATCAAACCGCCCAGCTGCTGCAGACCGCGGCGGTGTTCGCCGTCGGCTTCTTCGCCCGTCCGCTGGGCGCGTGGATCATGGGGCGGTATGCCGACCGGGCCGGGCGCAAGGCCGCATTGACATTGTCGGTGGCCATGATGTGCGCGGGATCGCTGGTCATCGCCGCGACGCCCGGCGCCGCGACCATCGGCGTGACGGCACCGGTGATCCTGGTGCTGGCGCGCGTGTTCCAGGGACTTTCCCTGGGCGGCGAATATGGCGCGAGCGCAACCTACATGAGCGAGATGGCCGGCCGGAAGCATCGTGGCTTCTGGTCCAGTTTCAATTACGTGACGCTGATCGGCGGTCAACTGCTGGCGCTCGGCGTGCTCATCGTCCTGCAGCACCTGCTGTCGAAGACCGCGATGGCCGTCTGGGGCTGGCGCATCCCGTTCGTCATCGGTGCGGCTCTGGCGCTGGTGGCGTACTGGCTGAGGCGTCACATGCAGGAGTCCGTGTCGTTCGCCAATGCCCGCGCAGCGCCGGAGGAACGCGGCAGCACGCGGCTGTTGCTCGCACGGTATCCGCGCGAGACCCTGACCATCCTGGGACTGACCGCCGGCGGCTCCATGATCTTCTACGTCTACACCACGTACATGCAGAAATTCCTGATGAACACCGCCGGATTCTCCAAGGACCAGGCCACCGAGATCAGCGCCGCCACCCTGATCGCCTTTCTGGTGGCGCAGCCCCTGTGCGGCTGGCTTTCCGATCTGTGGGGCCGCAGGACCATGCTCTTGATCGCGTTCGGCGGCGGCGCGCTCGTGACCTGGCCGGTGCTGAGCCGCGTCGCCACGGCCTCCCCGGTGCCCGCCTTTTTCCTCATCCTCATCGCCGTCCTGCTGGAGTCGGCCTACACGTCCATCAGCGCGGTGGTGAAGGCCGAACTGTTTCCGACCGCCGTGCGCTCCCTGGGGGTGGCGCTGCCCTACGCGCTGGCCAACGCGCTCTTCGGCGGCACCGCGGAATACGTCGCGCTGTGGTTCAAATCCATCGGCGTCGAGAGCGGCTTCTATCTGTATGCGTCGATCCTCTCGGCCGTCAGTTTCGCGGCCGCGCTCAGCATGCGCGATACCCGCAGGCACAGCCGCATCGTCGAGGATTGAGCAACACGCGGGAGCGAGCACTTGAAGATACTGTTGGTTGAGGACAATGAACGCGTCAGTCAGTTCGTCATCAAGGGGCTGCAGGAGGCCGGGCACACCGCGGATCACGCCGCCAACGGCCGCGACGGCATGTTCCTGGGCGCGAGCGAGCCCTACGACGTCATCATCATGGACCGGATGCTGCCCGGCGACATCGACGGGATCGCGATCGTGGAGGTGCTGCGCAAAACCGGCAACCGCACCCCGATCCTGATATTGAGCGCGCTGTCGGAGGTGGACGAACGCATCCGCGGGTTGCGCAGCGGCGGGGATGACTACCTCACCAAGCCCTTCGCTTTCGGCGAATTGCTCGCCCGTCTGGATGCCCTGCACCGCCGTGCCCACGGCGTCAATCGCGAAACCCCGTTGACCGTGGGTGATCTCCATCTCGATCCGATGACGCGCAGGGTGACTCGCGGCGACCGCCAGATCGCGCTGCAGCCGCGGGAATTCAAGCTGCTGGAGTTCCTGATGCGCCATGCCGATCAGGTGGTCACGCGCACCATGCTGCTGGAAAATGTCTGGGAGTATCATTTCGACCCGCAGACCAACGTGGTCGACGTGCACATCAGCAAGCTGCGCCAGAAGATCGATGCCGCCTTCGAACGGCCGCTGCTGCGTACCGTGCGCAGTGCCGGCTACATGGTGACCGCCGCCGGGTAAGCCGCCCTGCTCAACCGCATGTTTCGCTCCTCCGCCATTTCGCTGGCCCTCGGCTACACCCTGCTGGGATTCGTGGCCTTGATCCTCTTCGCCGCGCCGCTGTGGTATGCATGGCAGGGCACCATTCGCGACGGCCGCGTGGAAATCCTGCTGGCCGATGCCCAAAGGATGTCGGACGTCTACCGCCGCGACGGGGTGGGCGCGCTCAAGTCCTTCATCGACGCCCGGGTGCAGATGCAGATCGCCCGCGAGCGGATTCTGTTGCTCACGGACGCTTCGCTGCACCCCATTGCGGGAAACCTCGACGCGTGGCCCGCCTTCGTGCCGGCAACACCGGGCGATTACCGTCTGCAGGTGGACCTGGGTGCGGGCGACGTGCAGAGCGCACTGGTACACGTCACCACCCTCGGTCGGTACAACCTGCTGGTGGGAAGGGACAACCGGCTGTTCGCGCCGCTCGAGAAACGATTCTGGTACGGGCTCGCCGCCGCCGTGGCCGTGCTCTCCATCGCCGGCCTCATGATCGGGCTGATCACGCGGCGGGCGCTCATGTCGCGGGTGTACAGCATTCGCCAGACCGTGTCGGCCATCATCCACGGCGACCTGCAACATCGGCTGCCGGCACATTTGAGCGACGACGAACTCGATACGCTCTCCAGCACCATCAACGGCATGCTCGATCAGATCGAACTGCTGGTCCATGGGGTGAAGAACGTATCCGATGCCATCGCGCACGACCTGCGCACGCCGCTCGCCGAATTGCGCTCCAGGCTCGAGGAGCTGTCGCTGATCCGGCCGCCCGCGCGCGAAACCTTCGAGGAAATCGACGGTGCCGTCGCCGACGTCGATCGCGTCATCCGGATATTCGACGCTCTGTTGCGGCTGGCGGAAATCGATTCGGGCACGCGCCGGTCAGGTTTCGTGCAAGTGGACGTGGCCGATCTGGCCGCCACGGCGGTGGAGTTCTACGCTCCGGCCGCCGAATTGAAGAACATCGCGTTCAACTTCGCCTCGGACGGTCCGACGCCCGTATCCGGAGACCCCATCTTGCTGGCGCAGGCTATGAGCAATCTGATCGACAATGCCTTGAAATTCACACCAGATCACGGCGCGATCGACGTCGATGTCAAGAGACGCGCGGGCGGCGCCGAAATCTCCGTGACGGACAGCGGTCCCGGCATCCGCGATGCCGAAAAATCCAAGGTCGTCGAGCGGTTCTATCGAGGCGACGCGAGCCGCGGCACGCCCGGGGTGGGCCTGGGCCTGAGCCTCGTGGCGGCGGTGGCGAAACTGCACGGCAGCGTGCTGTCGCTGTCCGATCGCGATCCCGGGCTGCGCGTCGCCCTGCGCATCGAACCCGTATCGGATCTCGTCCGGTTTGGATAGGCTAGCGGCCATGTCAACGCTCATTCGCTGTGCCGTCTATCGGAACGGACAGAAGCTTGCCGACATCGAAATCGCCGAGATCGCGAGCTACCTCGAGCGTCCCGATTGTTTCATCTGGGTGGCACTGCACGATCCCGCCGCCGAGCTCTTGAACCGGTTTCAGGAGATTTTCGGACTGCATCCCCTGGCCGTGGAGGATGCCATGGTGGGACACCAACGGCCGAAAATCGAAGAGTACGGCGAGGCACTGTTCGCGGTGCTGCAGGTGGTGGAACCCGCGGCCGGCGAATTCGAGGTGGCGGAACTTGCGGTGTTCGCCGGGCGGAATTACGTGCTGTCGGTGCGCAGTCGCACCGACCACGGATTCCAGGACGTGCGCGCACGATGCGAGCGCGAGCCCGAGCTGTTGCGGCACGGTCCGGGCTACATTCTGTATGCCATCATCGACGCGGTGGTCGACCGGTATTTTCCGATATTGGACGCGCTCGAGGATGATCTAAACCGGATCGAACGAAAGATTTTCAAGTCCGGCGGGCGGCCGCAGGAGAACATCGAGGCGCTCTATGAATTGAAACAGCGCCTCATGGTGATGAAACACGCGGTATCGCCGCTGCTCGAGGGCATCTCGAATCTATCCGGTGCCCGGGTGCCCGTGCTGTGCAGCGGCATGAACGTTTACTTTCGCGATGTCTACGATCATCTGCTGCGCCTGAACCAGACGGGCGATTCGATTCGCGACACCGTCGCCACCGCCATCTCGGTGAACCTCTCGATGGTGACGCTGCAGGAAAGCGAAACCATGAAGCGGCTGGCCGCGTATGCCGCTCTGCTGGCCGTTCCCACGATGATCGCCGGCATCTATGGCATGAACTTCGAGATCATGCCCGAGCTGAAATGGCGCTACGGATATCCGGTTTCATTGTTGGTGATGACGTTGATCGACGTGTATTTCTATTTTCGTTTCAAGAAGGCGCGCTGGTTGTGAGACCGCGCACCGATGGCAAGAATGCGCGCGGTCCTGGGATTTATGCCCTATTTTGGGGCGTCCTCAGGAGACCGCCCGTCGGGTGTGTCCGGGCAGCTGCTGCATTCCCGCAGCGCCCGCCGATCGCGCTCATCATCGCCGATCCCCGTCAGGGGTTCGCGTACTTTTCGTGCAGAAAGTAGCGGTTTCTCTGCTGCG
>CAZZWZ010000157.1:0-8575 GCA_964657955.1 uncultured Steroidobacteraceae bacterium | reverse complement strand
AACGTCGGCAACGATCGCGACCGCGGCGTGATGAGCATGAACTTCCGCGTGCCCGACGACCACGCGGCGTTCGCCGGACATTTCCCGAGATTTCCGATCCTGCCGGGCGCCGTGTTGCTGGATGAGGCGCTGCACGGGATTGCGCACAGCCGTCTGCTCGATCTGACGAACTGGCGCATCGCGGGCGTCAAATTCCTCGCCGTGGTGCGGCCCGGCGATGCGCTGACGCTCGAACATTCGGCGCCGGACGAGGCGACGATCCGTTTCGCCATCCGTCACGGCGACGTGGCGGTGGTGTCCGGGACGCTGTCGGCGGCCGGGGTCGTGCCGCGGCCGGCATCGCATGGCGATTGAACGGCGCGGTCTGGCAGGGCCTGAGCCGCGGGCGGCCGAGTGGGTCGGCCACCGCGAGCGCGGCAGCACCAACCTGCTGCGCTTCATGGCCTACCTGTCCCTGCGCCTGGGCCGCACGGCGAGCCGCGCGGCGCTGTACGGCATCGCCCTCTACTTCTTCCTGTTCGCACCGCTCGCGCGCCGCCAGTCGCACCGTTATCTGCGCCGCGCGCTGGGCCGGGAACCGCGCGCGCGCGACCGCTTCCGGCACGTGCTGTACTTCGCGACCACCATTCACGATCGGGTCTATCTGATCAACGAACAGTACGACAACTTCGAGATCACCATCGAGGGCGAGGAGCTGATGCGCGCGCAGGTGGCCCGCGGGCACGGTGCCTTTCTGATGGGTGCGCACATGGGCAGCTTCGAAGTCATCGGCAGCCAGGGGCGGCGGCAGCCCGGGCTGCACGTCTCGATGGCCATGTACGAGGACAACGCCCGCAAGATCAACGCCATCCTGACGGCCATCAATCCGCGGCTGAAGCCCGACATCATTTCGCTGGGACACATCGATGCCATGCTCAGCATCGCCGAGCGGCTCGACCGGGGCGCTTTCGTGGGCATGCTGGGCGACCGCACGCTCGGCGACGAACCGGTGAGCGAGGTCGTGATCCTGGGCGAGCGCGCCCGGCTGCCCGTGGGTCCGATGCGCGCCGCGGCGTTGCTGCGCCGTTCGGTGTTCTTCATGGCGGGCCTGTACCGCGGTGGCAACCGCTACCACGTCGTCTTCGAGCCGATCGCGGATTTTTCGGTGACGGCACCGCATTCGCGCGAGGCAGCGGTCCAG
Organism: uncultured Steroidobacteraceae bacterium; assembly: GCA_964657955.1. Classification (GTDB taxonomy): domain Bacteria; phylum Pseudomonadota; class Gammaproteobacteria; order Steroidobacterales; family Steroidobacteraceae; genus Bog-1198. The sequence goes on along the minus strand of CAZZWZ010000157.1, from coordinate 7,395 downwards.
GAAGCGGTGGAGCGTTATGCGGCGCTGCTCGACAAGCACTGCCGTCGCGATCCGTTCAACTGGTTCAATTTCTTCGACTTCTGGCGCAGTCCCGAAACACCGTCCGACGCCGGGTTTCGGCCATGAGACGCCTGGCGGCCTGTGGCGTGCTGTGCCTGTGGAGCGTTGCCGCCGCGGCCGACGGACTCGACGCCGTCATGAACCTGCTGGCCGCGCGTCGTCACGGCGAAACCAGTTTCGTCGAACAACAATTCCTCTCGGTGCTGAAGGCGCCCGTGGAATCCTGGGGCGAGCTGGTGTACGACGCCCCCGGCAGGCTGGAGAAGCGAACGCTGGGGCCGCGCGCGGAGAGCCTGGTGCTCGACGGCGGCGTGGTGACGGTGCAGCGCGGTCGCCGCACGCACGCGCTCGACCTGAAGTCCTATCCGCAGCTGCTGCCCTTCGTCGACAGCCTGCGTGCCACGCTGGCCGGCGACCGCGGTGCGCTGGAGCGCGTGTTCCGCATCGAGTTCTCCGGGGATCCGGAACGCTGGACCCTGGTGCTCGTGCCGTCGGATGCGCAGCTCGCGAAGGACGTGGCGCGCGTGCGCATCGACGGTGCCCGCGCCGAACTGCTCACGGTGGAGATCCGCCAGCGCGACGGCGACCGCTCACTCATGACCCTGCGACCGCACCCGGCCCCATGATCCCGCAGCGTGCGCGCGTCGTCGCGCTGTGGGCGGCGAGCCTGGCGGCGGCGATCTACGTCGTCGCGCAGGCGCGTTACATCACCGACCTGTCCGCCTTCCTGCCGGCGCATCCGAACCCCGTGCAGCAATTGCTGGTGGATCAACTGCGCGACGGGCCCGCATCGCGCCTGGTGCTGGTGGCGCTCGAGGGCGGCGGCACCGACCTGCGGGCGGCGACGTCGGCGCGCATGACGCGGTTGCTGCGCCGGAGCGGCGAATTTTCGAACGTCGACGACGGGGATGCCGACACCCGCGAACGGGATCGCAGATTCTTGTTCGAGCATCGCTATCTGTTGAGCGACGCCGTCACGCCGCAGCGGTTCAGCGTTCCGGGCTTGCGCGCGGCCATCGTCGATACCATCGCGGGCCTGTCCTCGAGCGGCGGCCTGCTGTTGAAATCCCTGCTGCCGCACGATCCCACCGGCGAAATGCTGCACGTGCTCGACACCCTGGCGCATGCGCCCGGTCCGCGCACCGAGGGCGGCGTGTGGATTTCCGCCGACGGCGCGCGCACCCTGCTGCTCGCGCAGACGGCCGCCGCCGGCTCCGACACCGACGGCCAGGAGCGTGCCCTGGCGGCCGTTCGCGGCGCGTTCGCGACGGCGCTCCGGGAGGCCGCGGCTGCCGATCCGGGCGGCGCCGCGCCGCGGGCATCCGGCGTGCGCCTGGCATACAGCGGTCCCGGCGTCTTCGCGGTGGCGGCCCGCGCCAAGATCAAACGCGCGGCCACGCGCCTGTCCCTCATCAGCAGCGTGCTGGTGGTGGCGGTGTTGCTCACCGTCTACCGGTCGACCACCGCGCTCGGTCTGGGATTGCTGCCCGTGGCCTCCGGCGCCCTGGTGGGCATCGCGGCCGTGGCGCTGGGTTTCGGTGCCGTGCATGGCATCACCCTGGGGTTCGGCATCACGCTCATCGGCGAGTCGGTGGATTACTCGATTTATTTTTTCATTCAATCCTCACGCAACCCCTCCCACGACCCCGCGCAGACCTGGCGACGGACGCTCTGGCCCACGATCCGGCTCGGCATGCTGACCTCGGTCTGCGGCTTCGCATCGCTCCTGCCGTCGGGGTTTCCGGGTCTGGCGCAGCTCGGGCTGTATTCCATCAGCGGACTGGTGTGTGCGGCCCTGGTGACGCGCTTCGTCCTGCCGGCGCTGCTGCCCGCCGGTCTCGAGATACGCGACGTGTCCGGCCTGGGGCTGCGGCTCGCGCGGCTGCGCGCAGCCGCGCGCGGCGGCGGCCGCACCGGCCTGATCGCCTGTGCGATCGCGGCAACGGCGCTGCTCGTGCTCCTGGGGCGGCACCACCCGCTGTGGAACCGCGAGCTGGCGTCGCTGAGTCCGGTGTCGGCCGAGGAGCTGGCTTACGATGCGACGCTGCGCGCCGATCTGGGAGCGGCGGACGTGCTCGACGTGGTGGTGGTCTCCGGGCGCACCCTGGAGGCGGTGCTGCGCGGTGCCGAACGCGCCGCCACCGTCCTCACCTCCCTGGTCGACGCCAACGTCATCGGCGACTTCGACAGCCCCGCCGATTACCTGCCGAGTGCGGCCACCCAGCGTGCGCGGCGCGACGCGCTGCCGGACGGCGCGCAGCTGCGTGCCAACCTCGCGCAGGCCACCGCCGGACTGGCGCTTCGCGACGAACGGCTGCAGCCGTTCATCGACGATGTCGGCGCGGCGCGGCGCGGCGCTCTCATCGACGTGGCGGACCTCGCGGGCACGTCGCTGGCCGCCGGGCTGAACGCCCTGCTGCTGCATCACGCCGGCGGCTGGAGCGCGTTGTTGCCGCTGCATGCGCCGCGCGGGCCGGGCGCACCCCAGATCGACGTGCCACGCGCCGAGTCCGCGTTGACGGCCGCCCGCCTGGAGGACACGCGGCTCCTGGATCTGAAAACCCAGAGCGATGCGCTGTATGCGGGCTACCTGCGGGAGGCGCTGCGCCTGTCGTCGGCCGGTCTGGTGGTCATCGTGCTGCTGCTCGCATTCACGCTGCGTTCGGTGGGGCGCGTGCTGCGCGTGCTCGCTCCCCTGCTGCTCGCCGTGCTGGTGGTGGCCGCCGGATTGACCGGGGCCGGGCAGCAACTGACCATCCTGCATCTGGTGGGCATGCTGCTCATCGTGGCCGTCGGTTCGAACTATGCGCTCTTCTTCGACCGGGAGGCCGGCCACGGGGGACCGACCGCCGCACTCACGCTCGCGTCGCTGGCCATCGCGAACCTGAGCACCGTCATCGGCTTCGGCCTGCTCGCCTTCTCGCAGGTGCCGGTGCTGGTGGCCCTGGGTACGACGGTGGCGCCCGGGACTTTCCTGGCGCTGGTGTTCGCGGCGCTGATGACCGCGCCCGGGCCGCGGGGTACGGCGAATGCGTAGCCTGTCGAGACCCGTGGCGGCGGATGCCACGGCGGCCACCTGCATCGTCTGCCTGCCCGGGGCGTATCATGCGCCGGAGGATTTCGTGGCGGCCGGGTTCGACCGCTGCGTGCGCGAGCGCGGACTGCCCATCGATCTGTTGTTCGTGGACGTGGAACTGCAGCATCTGGGGGATCGGCGGGCCCTCGGGCAGCTCAAGCGGGAGATCGTCGCGCCCGCACGCGCGGCGGGGTGCCGCGCGCTGTGGTTCGCCGGGATATCGCTCGGGGGGTTCATCGCCCTCGACTACGCCGCATCGCATCCCGGTGAACTGGACGGGCTGTGCCTGCTCGCGCCGTACCTGGGGAACCGGCTGCTGACGGGCGAGATCGGGCGGGCGGGCCTCGGTGCATGGAGCGCGGGCGACGCGGCGCAGGCGGACGAGGAACGCCGGGTGTGGCGTTTCGTGCAAGATCACGACCGCCGCTCGCGGCTCCTGTACCTGGGATTCGGGCAGGACGACCGCTTCGCCGAGGCGCACGGCCTGATGGCGCAGGCACTGGCGGAGGACGCCGTCGACCGGGTGCCCGGCGGCCACGATTGGCCGACGTGGACCACGTTGTGGGAGAACTTTTTGGACGCAAGATTCGCATGAACCGGCCCGACGCGGGGCGCCCCTTGCTCGCCTCGCCCAGCATGGCGGCATCGGCCGTCGTACACCTGGGTGCGGTGGCCGCCGTGGCGTGGCATCCGCCCGCCTGGCCGTGGTCCCTCGGAGCGCTGGCCGCCAATCATGCGGTGCTCACGGCGGCCGGCTTGTGGCCGAAGAGCCGGCTGCTCGGACCCAATTGGACGCGGTTGCCGGCGGTGAGCGGCGCGCGCGGCGAGGTGGCCATCACCGTCGACGACGGACCCGATCCGGACGTCACGCCCCAGGTGCTCGCGCGGCTCGACGAGTTCGAGGCACGCGCGACGTTCTTCTGCGTGGGAGAACGGGTGGCGCGCCACGCCGCCCTGGCGCGGGAGATCGTGCGTCGCGGGCACGCCATCGAAAACCACAGCCAGCATCACCGGCACACCTTCTCGCTGCTCGGCCCCGTCGCGATGCGCGCGGAAATCGCCGGCGCCCAGGACACGATCGCGGCGGTGACCGGGCGGCGCCCGCAGTTCTTTCGCGCACCGGCCGGGCTTCGCAACCCGTTCTTGGACCCGGTGCTGCGGCGTCTGGATCTGCACCTCGCCAGCTGGACCCGGCGCGGATTCGACACCGTCAACCGCGACCCGGCCGCGGTGCTGCGGCGGTTGACCAGTTCGCTGCGCGGCGGCGACATCCTCCTGCTGCACGATGGCAACGCCGCCGTGGACGGGACGGGCATGCCGGTGATCCTGGAGGTGTTGCCGCGCCTGCTCGCCGAGGTCCGGACGCGACGCCTCCTGCCCGTGACCCTGCGAGCCGCGCTGACGTGAGTGCGTGGCCGCAGCTGGTGGAAGCGGCCAGCGAACCCTACCGCGCCGCCGGCCGGATGGCCTACGGCTTCGCGCGCGGCAAATTGTCCCGCGATCCGGTGTTCGAGACCATCGTGTCGCGGGGTCTGCTGGCGCGGCGGGATCGCATTCTCGACCTGGGCTGCGGCCAGGGTTTGCTCGCCGCCTGCCTGTTCGCGCAGAACGGTTTTCGGCAGCCCCCGTCCCTCGCTTTTCGCGGGATCGAGCGGGTGGACCGCTACGTCGAGCGGGCGCGGATCGCCGTGGGCAATCTGGCGAAATTCACCCGGGCGGACGTGCGCAGGGCGGATTTCGGCAGCGCCGACGGCATCGTCATCCTCGACGTGCTGCATTACGTTGCATACGCTGATCAGCGTGAGATTCTAGAGCGTGCACATCGCGCCCTGCACGGCACGGGCGTGCTGTTGCTGCGGGTGGGCGACGCGGCCGGCGGCTACCAATTTCGACTGGGCAAATGGGTGGACACGATGGTGCTGCTGGGTAGCGGGCGGGGATTGCAGCGTTTGTATTGCCGCACGGCCGCCGAATGGCAGGGATTGCTGTCCGCCGTCGGGTTCCACTCCGAGAGCATTCCGTTGAGCCGCCGCTCACCCTTCGCCAACGTGTTGCTGGTTGCAAGGCCCCGATGAAACCGCTGCGCCTCGACCGCTTCACGGCCTCCAGCTGCATCGGACTCGGCCTCGCGCAGACCCGCGAGTCGCTGCTGGCGCAGCGCAGCGGTCTGAAACGGTGCGACTTCGAGACCGTGGACCTCGACACGCACATCGGCGAGGTGGCGGGCCTCGATGCGGTACGCCTGCCGTCGGTCCTGTCGCGGTTCGACTGCCGCAACAACCGGCTCGCGGAACTCGCCCTGCGCCAGGATGACTTCGAGGCGGCGGTGCGGCGTGCGACCGAGCGCTGGGGCCGTGCGCGAATCGGCGTGTTCATCGGCACCAGCACGGCCGGCATCCTGCAGACGGAGCTCGCCTACCGCCATCGCGACCCCGCGACCGGCGCATTGCCGGCGGCGTTCGACTATGGCGCCACCCACAATTCATTTTCGCCGGCCGACTATCTGCGGCGACGGCTGGGGCTGGAAGGGCCTGCCACGGCGGTGTCGTGCGCCTGCGCCTCGAGCGCCAAGGTGTTCGCCTCGGCCGGGCGCATGATCGCGGCGGACGTCATCGATGCTGCGCTGGTGGGCGGCGTGGATTCGCTCTGCCTGACCACCTTGTACGGTTTTCATTCGCTGCAACTCTCCTCGTCGTCGCCGTGCCGCCCGTTCGATGCCGCGCGCGACGGAATCTCGATCGGCGAGGCGGCGGCCTTCGCGCTGCTGGAACGTGCCCCGGACGCCATGAACGGCAACGACGTGCTGCTGCTGGGCGTGGGAGAATCGAGCGACGCCTACCACATGTCCGCGCCGCATCCCGCGGGCGACGGCGCGCGCCGCGCCATGCAGGCGGGCCTCGAGGCCGCGAATCTCGATGCCGGCGCCATCGATTACATCAACTTTCACGGCACCGGCACGCCGAGCAACGATCGCGCAGAGAGTCAGGCGGTCACCGCCGTGTTCGGCACGCGCACCCCGGGCAGTTCGACCAAGGGGGCGACCGGGCACACGCTGGGGGCTTCCGGCGCGCTCGAGGCCGTCATCAGCGCCATCGCGCTGCAGGACGGTTTCATGCCCGGCGGCGTCCACACCGACCGGCTCGATCCGGCCCTCGCGGCCTGTTATCTGCGGGAGAACCGCCGCAGCCCCGTGACGCGCGTGCTGAGCAATTCGTTCGGCTTCGGCGGCAGCAATTGCAGCCTGGTCTTCGGCCGGGCGGGATGAAGCTCGCGGCCTATGTCGACGGGATCGGATTGCTTGGGCCGGGCTTCATCGACTGGGGACAGGGCACCGCGGTGCTGGACGGAACCCTGGCGTACGAACCGGCCCGCACCGTGCTGCATACGCCCGCCCTCCTGCCCGCCGCGGAGCGCCGGCGGACGGGCCGGGTGGTGAAACTCGCCCTCGCCGTCGCGCTGGAGGCCACCGGGATGGCGCAGGCCCGTCCGGGGAGCCTGGCGAGCGTGTTCGCATCCTCCGGCGGCGACGGACAGAATTGTCACGAGCTCTGCCAGGCGCTCGCCTCGGCCGCCCGGGAGGTCTCGCCCACGCGGTTCTCGAACTCGGTGCACAACGCCGCATCGGGCTACTGGAGCATCGCCACCGGCGCGACCGCCGAGTCCAACGTGCTGTCCGCGCACGATGCGAGCTTCGGCGCAGGGCTGCTCGAAGCCTTGACGCAGGTGGCGGTGGATGAAATTCCGTTGCTGCTGGTCGGTTACGACACCGAATATCCGGAACCGCTGTACGCCAAGCGTCCGGTTCCGGATGCGTTCGGCATGGCGTTCGTGCTCTCGCCGCGGCCGGGCCCCCGTTCGCTCGCGCGCCTCGAAGCCATGCTGACCGGCGAGCCGCCGGATACGCTGGCGCACGCGGCGCTGGAGAGCGTGCGCCGCTCCATACCCGCGGCGCGTTCATTGCCGCTGCTGCAGCTGCTCGCGTGCAGACGGTCCGGACGAACGGTACTCGACTATCTGGACGGCACGCACATCGCGGTACGGGTGGAATCATGCGTCTAGACCGCCGGTGGATCGCCGCCCACATTCCGCACGGCGGCAGCATGGTGCTGCTGGATGAAGTGATCCTGTGGGACTCGCAGCGCATCAGCTGCCGCAGCACGACGCATCGTGATCCACACCATCCGCTGCGCGCGCACCACCGGCTGGGGATCGCGAGCGGCGTGGAATACGCGGCGCAGACCATGGCCGTCCATGGCGCG
>CAZZWZ010000156.1:0-8575 GCA_964657955.1 uncultured Steroidobacteraceae bacterium | reverse complement strand
CATCGTCCGGGCGCGTCGAGGCTGCCGCGCGTCGCGAGCCGGCCGCGCCGGCCACGCCGGGTGTTCGTGTCGAAACCGGCATGCTCGACGGCGCCTCCTACCGCATCGACATGCCCGAGCACTGGAACGGCGTGCTCCTCGTCTATTACCACGGCTACTCGCAGGCCATGGTGACCTTCGCCAAGGACAAGCCGAACGGTTTCGGCTCGGGATTCGCCTCCTCCGGATTCGCCGTGGCCCAGTCGGGCTACTCGGTCAGCGGATGGGCGGAGGAACGGGCCGTGCCGGAAACGGAGGCGCTGCGGCAGTATGTCATCGCGCATTACGGGCAGCCGAAGGAGACGTACGTGGTCGGGCATTCCATGGGCGGCCAGCTGGCGCTCGCGACCATCGAGAATTATCCGAATCGGTACGACGGTGCGCTGCCGCTCTGCGGGCTGCTGATGCCCTCGAGCCTCGCGTTCCGGCGCGGCGGCGCATTGCTCGCCGCGTTTCATTACTACTACCCGAACGCGCTGCCCGGGCCGCTCAACATCGAGCCGAACGTGGCCCTCGACTCCGATACGGTCAGGCGCGTGCTGGCCGTCCTGCCGTCGAATCCCGCCGGCCGCGCCGAGATGATGGCGCTCACGCGTTACAAGAGCGACGCGGATCTCGCCGACGCCGTGGTGTTTTCGAGCTACGTCGAGCGCGACCTGGAGCAGAAAATCGGCGCGCCCGTGCTCGACAACCGCGAGCTCATCTACGCCGGCGGCCCCGACGACAACGCGCTCAACGCCGGCGTCAAGCGCTACGCGGCTTCCGCCGCGGCGTTGGGCTATCTCAAGACCTGGTACAACCCCTCGGGGGTGCTGGTGCGGCCCACCCTCGCCGTTCACACCACGTACGACCCCATCATTCCCGCCGACACGGTGGCCGTCTACGCGGACCTCGTCGATCGCGAGGGCAGCGGCGAGTTCTTCGCGCAGCAGTACGTCGAGCACGACGGACACTGCATGATTTCGGGTGCCGAGACGGCCACGGCCCTCGGCGAACTCATCCGCTGGAAACGCACCGGAACCCGCCCCGCCGCGGGGGCGGTGCCCGCCGGGCCGTGAACGGCACGCGCGGGCCGCGTGCTACCGCACGAAACTTTCGTGCCGCCACGCCTGGCGCGGTGCCGTTTCGACCGGGGCCGCACCCGTCATGAAGCGCTCGAAATCGGCTGCCGGAATCGCGCGGCTGCAGAGAAAGCCCTGGAATTCATCGCAGCGGAAGCGCTTCAGGATGTCGAGCTGCGTCGGCGTCTCGACGCCCTCCGCCACCACCTTCAACCCCAGCGAGTGGCCCAGCGCGATGATGGCCTTGGTGATCGCCAGATCGTTGCCGTCGCCGGCGATGTCGCGCACGAACGCATAGTCGATCTTCACGCTGTCGACCGGAAACCGTTTCAGATAGGCCAGCGACGAATGGCCCGTGCCGAAATCGTCGATGGCCACCGTGATGCCGTGTTCCTTGATCTGCTCGAGCAGCACCAGCGCCTTCTCGGGGCTGGTCATGACCACGCTTTCGGTGATCTCGAACTCCAGGGCCTGCGGATCGCAGCCCGTCTCGCGCAGGATGCCGTCGAGTTCCACCAGCAGGCGGGAATCGGCGAATTGCTGCGCGGAGAGATTGACCGCGATTCGCAGCGGCGCGAGACCCGCGTCCCGCCAGCGTTTCGCATCGGTGCACACGGTCTCGAGCACCAGACGCCCGATCGAGGCGATGAGCCCGACCTCTTCGGCGACGCCGATGAATTCGCCCGGCAGCACGAGCCCCCGCTGTGGGTGATTCCAGCGCACCAACGCCTCGGCGCCGGCCAGCAGGCCCGTCTTGATGTTGATCTTGGGCTGGTAGTACACCTCGAATTCGCGGCGGCCGATGGCCTGGCGCAGTTCATTCTCGAGCGTCAGGCGCTCGACGCTGTGCACGTTGATCTCGCTCGAGTAGAACTGAAAGTTGTTGCGGCCCGATGCCTTCGCCCGGTACATGGCGATGTCGGCATTCTTGAGCAGCGCCGCACCGTCGGCGCCGTCCTTCGGGTAGATGGAAATCCCGATGCTGCCGGACAGCTGGCAATCCTGGCCGTTGACGGTGAGCGTGCGGGTGGCGGCCACCAGCAGTTTCTGGGCGATGTCGCTCAGGTCCTGGATGTCGTCGAATTGTTCCACCAGCAGGGTGAACTCATCGCCCCCCACGCGCGCCAGCGTGTCTGTGGTGCGCAGACATTCCGCCAGATGCCTGGAGACCTGGCAGAGCACGTCGTCGCCGGCGCCGTGCCCCAGGGTGTCGTTGATGACCTTGAACCGGTCGAGGTCGAGAAACAGCACGGCCACGGAGGCGCCGCTGCGCTCGGCGCGCGCGAGCGCCCGCGGCAGGTGGTAATTGAACAGCAGCCGGTTGGGCAGTCCGGTCAGATCGTCATGATGCGCGAGGTGACGGATGCGGTCGGCGGCCCCCCGATTCTCAATGGCGATGCCGGCGAGGTCGGTGCAGATGCGGATGAAATGCGATTTCGACGAGTGAGAAAGACCGCTTTCGCGGGCGTACAGCGACAGCACCCCGATGACCTGCGACTTGCCGCCGAGCACCGGCCAGACGCTGACCGAGCGCAGGTTCGCCCGGCGCACGTAATCGCGAAATTCGGCCTCGAGCGGGTGAGCGAAGAGGTCCGCTACGGTCACCGGGGATCGGCCGGCGATGGCGTCGACGTAGGGGGATGGGCGCTGATCGACGGCCGCGTCCAGGAACAAGGGCTCGAACCCCGGCGGCAGGGAAGGCGCCACGACCAGGGAGTAGAACGCCCCCTTCTGATCCAGGGCCGCCAGGGCGCAGTACACCCCCTCCGATTGCGATTCGAGAAACTGCGCCAGGGTGGCGAAGATGACGTTGAGTTCCGCGCCCGAGGCCACCAGGTTCAAGATCCGGTTCTGATCGGCGAGAACGGCCGCCTGGTAGCGGCGATCGGCCTCGCGCTGCAGGCTCTCCAGGGCGAAGGAGGCCTCCATGGCCAGTTGCTCCATCAGGCCGACGATGTCGCGATCGAAGAAATGCGCCTCGTGCGAGAACACGCAGAGCACGCCCACCATCTCGCCCAGGCACCACAGCGGAAACGCGGCCGATGCGCGAAATTCGCCGCTGGACGCCGGCAGCTCGTTCGAAACCTGGGTCTGTCCGTCACGCAGCACGGCATGCGCGGATTCGAGCTGCGGTGAGCTGGCGGTCGCCGCCTGCAGCAACCTGGCGTGCCGGGAGTGAACGCTTTGCGACACGACGAAGGTGATCGAGCGCTCCGGTCGGGGCAGACCCACGGCCGCCAGGCTCAATTTACTGGTGCCGATGCAGATGCGGCACAACTCGTCGAACAGGTGATCGCGATCGCTGACCCTCAGAATGAGCTGACTGGTCTTGCTCAGCGCCGCGTACAACTCGCTCATGCGGGCCAGCCCGCGCTCCTTCGCCTCGCGCTCCCGCACGCGCGCCTGCGTGACCCGGATGCACAACAGCCCGGTCACGACGGTGCCCAGCGTCAGCGCCACCAGCAGGACGCTGCGGGTGAGCCGGGCCACCTGGCCCAGGGTGGACGAAAACCGCGCCGCCAGCGGGGTCAGCTCCCGGTTGATGCGGTTCAACTCCGAGCGGATGGCGATGAACTCCGCGGGCGATCCCCCGTTCACCGCCGCCCGCTGCAACCGGTCCGCCAGAGCGACGATGGCATCCGTGTACGTGTCGCCTTCCGCCCAGATGTCGAAGGCCTGCCGCACCGGTCCCATCCGGCCGAACAGCCGGAACAACAGCACGATGCTGTCGATGTCCTCCGGCGCGTTGCCACCTTCCAGGAAGCCCTGCCGGGCGGCCCGCACGTCCACCGGGCGCCCCTGCAACGCCAACCGCGCCTTGCGATCCCCGAGCGGAACCGCGATGGCAGCCGAGTATTGTTGAAAGTCTTCTTCGGATCGGGTGACCGAGTACTGCGCCAGATAATAGGTCGCGTTTTTCTGCCCCTTGGAGTACTGGCCCTCGCCGCCCACGTAGGCGCGGATGGTCGACAGCAGTTCGACGCTGAGCGCGGCGGCCACCAGCATGAGGCCGAGCGACAGCAGCACCGGTGCAACGAATCGCAGTGCGATGCGCGGCATGCCGGCCGCTCCGGACGCGCCGCGCGGTACCTCGATCACCTGCTCATGCTCACCGGATTATCACCCGCAGACATCCACGCTTTCCAAGCGTTGCCACCGGGAGCTTAGCCATCTGCGGCAATGCAAACCGAGAGGCGCTCCGCGGCTCTGAAAGATCCGTCGGGAAAATGACTCTCGGCTAAGGGCGAAATTTACAAATTAGGGGTTTTTGCTGCCCGAACTTAATCCAATCTCTCAACGTTTGATCGATAGGGTCAAATTTTTCAGTTGCTTACACCGATTTCCGTCCCTAAACTCAACATAACGTCTTGACATATTTCCATCTTCGGGATGTTTCAGCAGCGAAAGTAAGGTCTCGGTGACGGCGGTCGCCGGATGCCTGCGGGTCGCTGCGCGCAGCGCGAGTCGATTGTAAAAACTTCAGTGATGTCACCTCAGGAGCTCGAATGGACCTTCAGTCTCAATCGTTAGTCGATGATAATTGGGTAAATAACCTCAAAGCATTCGTGGAGCCGGAGTGGAACGACCTGATCACGGGCGAGTGGGCCACCAACGTCAACACCGGCGCCTGGTCCACCGATGCCATGCGCGGCTGGTTCCTGCAGCTGTATCCGTTCATCCATGCCTTTCCGAAATTTTTGGCCGAGGCGCTGATCAAGGTGGAGGATGAATATGCCAGGTCCTTCCTGATCGACAACATCCGCGTGGAGAAAGCCCATGCCGAGCATTGGCTGTGGATGGGCGAAGGGTTCGGCATTCCCCGCAGCGAGATGATGGCGCTGGCCGAAGGCGAGCGTCCGCTGCTGCGCGACGTGCAGTCGCTGACCGATTGGATCTGGTACATCAACGCGAAGGGATCGCTGGCCGAGGCCGTGGCCGCCACCAGTTTCGCCATCGAGGGCGCGACCGGTGATCTGACCCGCGCGTTGCTCAAGGGCTTCGAATCCTATGGCTCGCGGGCCGGGGTGACCATGAACCCGCGGACCACGAAGTGGTTCCGCAATCACGCGAAGTACGACGACGATCATCCCAGGATTGCCCTGGAGATCGTCGCCCGCTATGCCGTGACGGAGCGGCTGCAGCGCAAGTGCATGGTGGCCGCCAAACGCAGCATACAGCTGCTGCACCTGGCTCTGCTGACCTCGAGCCGGGCGTACTCGAGGGGCAGCGTGGCGGTGCCGATGGGCCACGAGCGGCGCACGGCCGACCGGCGCGCCGCCCGTCAGGAAATTCCTTTTCCCGAGCGACGTCTGTTCGATCGGCGCGCGCAGGCGGTTTCGCAGGCGGCGTGACAGGCGGTACGCCCGGCGATCCCGCCTGATCGGGATCGCCGGGCGGGTTCGCTTGGCGGATTCACGACGAGCCGACGCTCCGTCGGTGTGTTGCGTTGCCTACGATCGGCGATACTGTCGGGCAGTCTCGTCAGACATCTTATGGCAGCATCCTTCTTCGATCGGGAAAGCACGGTGGCCACCCCCGGCCATCCGCGCTTTCTCGTGCCACCCGCCGCCCTCGCGGTGCATCTGTCGATCGGACAGGCGTATGCGTTCTCCACGTTCGATCTGCCCCTGAGCCGGCTGATCGGCATCACGCATTCCGCACCACAGGACTGGTCCCTGGCCGAAGTGGGCTGGACGTTCTCCATCGCGATCGTGCTGCTCGGCCTGTCCGCCGCGGTGTTCGGCCGCTGGGTGGAGCGCGTGGGACCGCGCCGTTCGATGTTCACGGCTGCGCTGTGCTTCGGCGGCGGCTTCATCGTCGCCGCGCTCGGGATTCATTATCATCAAATCCTGCTGCTGTATCTGGGGTATGGCGTGCTGGGCGGCTGCGGCCTCGGCATCGGCTACATCTCGCCGGTGTCGACCCTGATCAAATGGTTCCCCGACCGGCCGGGCATGGCCACCGGCATGGCCATCATGGGATTCGGCGGCGGCGCATTGATCGCGGCGCCGCTGTCGGTGATCCTGATGGATCACTTCAAGACGGCGAGGTCGAACGGGGTGCTCGAGACGTTCGTCACCATGGGCGTGATTTCTTTCCTCTTCATGATGATCGGCGTGATCACGGTGCGTCTGCCGCCCGCCGGCTGGCGGCCCGCGGGCTGGGTTCCCGGCACCAAAACCCAGGCCCTGGTCACGCAGGCCGACGTGACCGTCGATGTGGCGTGGCGCACGCCGCAATTCTGGCTGCTGTGGGGCGTGCTGTGCATGAACGTCACCGCCGGCATCGGCGTGCTCGGTCAGGCCTCGCCCATGATCCAGGAGATTTTCGCCGGACGCGTGAGCCCCGCCGCCGCCGCGGGATTCGTCGGGCTGCTGAGCCTGTTCAACATGGGAGGCCGTTTTCTCTGGGCGGCCGCCTCCGATCACCTGGGCCGGCGCAATTCGTACACGATATTCTTCGTGCTCGGCATCCTGATGTATGCATCGGTTCCGTCGTTGGGCCACCTGAGTTCGATCGGCTGGTTCGTCGCCGCGTTTGCCATCATCATTTCCATGTACGGCGGCGGGTTCGCCACCGTGCCGGCGTACCTGGGCGATCTGTTCGGCACGATGAACGTCGGCGCGATCCACGGCCGGCTGCTGACGGCGTGGGCGGTTGCAGGGGTGCTGGGGCCGCAGCTGGTGACCTACGTGCGCCGGTTCCAGATCGCGCATGGGATCGCCCAGGCGCAGTCCTATGCCTTCACCATGTACATCATGTGCGGACTGCTGCTGGTGGGTCTGCTGTGCAATCTCGCCGTGCGCCCGGTGCACCAGCGCCATCATCACGTGCCGGCGGCGGCGGGAAAATGAAACTTCCGTGAAAGTCCGGCTCATCGTTCTTTGGCTCGCCGTCGGCGCCCCGCTCGCCTGGGGCGTGGCGAAAACCCTGCAGAACGCGCTGAAATTATTTTCCTAGGAGTTGCCCATGGCCCTGCACCTGAATCTCAGTATCGCCCCGCTGGTCGCGCTGCTCGCAGGCATCCTCATCCTCGTGATGCCGCGGCTGCTCAACTACATCGTGGCGATCTATCTGATCGTCATCGGCCTGCTGGGGCTGTTCGGCAGTCCCGGTACGCTGCACCTGCACTAGACCGCCGGGCGCGGGTGGACGCGGCGCGAGTCTCGAGTGCGTCCTCGGTTCCTGTTACCGCGCCGCGCCCGGGCCGGCTACAGGAGACCCGCCAGCGCCTTGCCGGGGCTGCCGAGTCCGGTGCAGGCGTCCCAGCCCGTGGCGGCCGCGAAATCGCCGTTGTTGCCGGTGGTGATGTCGCGCAGCGCCTGCGCATTGGCATAGAGCACGGGATTGACGAAGCCCGCCTGCTTGCCGTTCGCGGCGTTGATGCGCGCGATGAGCGCGGCCCATAGCGGCGCCACCGCGCTGGTGCCTCCGATGACGGTATCGGTGCCGTCCACGCGCACGGTGTAACCGGTTTGCGGATCGGCATCGCCGCTCACGTCGGGCACGCCGCGCATGGCGAGCGGCGCCGGCGGGCCCGCGCTCTTGCCGGCGCTCAGCCCTTTCTGCCACGCGGGCAGCGGAAATACGCCGCTGATGCCGCCGCCGGTGGCGCCGCCGTTCGCGCCATCGTTCCACACGCTCTCGCCGGCGATGACGCCGTTCGCGGCGGTGAGGCTGGTGCCGCCGCATCCCAAGGCAAATGAACTGGATGCGGGAAAGTCCACGTGGTCGGTGCCGTCCGTCGCCCCGTCGCTGGATCCGTTGTCGCCGGAGGCGACGCACACGGTGATGCCCAGCGTGGCGGCGGCCTGAAACGCGTTGTCCATGGCCGTCATGGCCTGCCCGGTCCAGGAGGACTCGGGTCCGCCCCAGCTGATCGAGATGACCGACGGCTTGTTGGTCGTGTCGTGGATGGCGGTGGTGATGGCATCGAGAAAGCCGGCATCGGTGTTGGGCGCGAAATACACGGCGATCTTCGCGCGCGGCACGATGGCGCCCACCACTTCCACGTCGAGCATGACCTCGCCGTCCGGACCGTTGCCGGCGCCCGTGGGCGCGTTCTTCGCGTGATCCACCGATACCGCCGTCACCGTCGGCGACGCCACGCCCAGTCCGGAGAAATACACGTCGAGATCGGCCGGCGTGAAGCCGCCGCCCAGCTCGATCAGGGCCACGCACTGGCCCGCGCCGTCGCCGGCCGGGAAACCATACAAATCGGCGAGCTGTACGGGCGTGAACGAAGCGGCCGCTGCGGCCGCGGGCCGCATCGCCGCGGGCGGGCGCAGGCGAAAATGGGGTCTGGCCTGCGGGCGATCGTCCAGACCGAGCACGGCTTCGACGATGCCCTCGAGCTCCGTGGGGATGTGGATGTCGCCGGTGCGCCCGCGGTAGGTACCGCCCGCGTGGGTCATCCGATGCAACTGCACCGAGAAGGCGGCGCAAAATTCCGCGGTCGTGCCCGCGAGCACGAC
>CAZZWZ010000155.1:0-8595 GCA_964657955.1 uncultured Steroidobacteraceae bacterium | reverse complement strand
CGAAGCCTGACTTGCCCAGCGCGCGAATCGCTTGTTCGGCATCGTCGTGAGTATTGAAAATGTATTGCGATGGATTGATGTCTTGCATGTTGTTCCTTTGACCAAGTAGGTGGTAACGCGGTGGCCACTGGCTACTATTGATGGACGATCCGCAGGCTGTCCGTAACACTGTGCACACCGGGTGTGGACCACGCGGAATTGCGCGCCGCGTCGCGTTCGGCCCAGCTGCGAACCGTTCCGCTCAAGGTTACTGCCGCGCCCTCGACATCGACGACGATGTACCGAGCATCCGAATGGACCCGACGCTTCAACGCGGCTTCAATTTCCGTCTTGACGGGAGTCAAGGCGTCGGGCGGATTCAGCACGATCTGACTGCTGACGCCGGTGACACCCATCAAGCCACGTACCGCGCGTACTGCGGCTTGGCGTTGATATTCCCAGCCGAGCTCGCCGCTCAGGGTGATCCAACCGTTTTCTACCACGACTTTAATCTGATCCTTCGGCCAGTAGGTGCTCCACTCGAGAACATTACGGGCCGCACGGGCGATATCCACGTCGTTTCGCACACTGCCTCCCGGGAGCGCCACGTCCATCTCGACGGCCAGCGCTTTCACGCCGGCGACGCGCTGTGCAGCGCGCTCTGCCTGCCACTTCTCGCCATAGCTGTCGACGTGCCCGGCCAGCGTGACCACGCCGTCCTTGACTTCGACGCCAATATGGGCGGAATTCACCGACGGCTCCCAGCCGAGTTCAGTGATGACGTCTTGTTGCAGTTGAGTGTCCGTTTTCATCGTTCTGGTTCCATTGCGCAGGTGCGCCTTGATTGATTGTCAGGTATCACGTGATCGACCGCGTTTCGAACGCCCGGTGAACGCTACGCAGAAACACCGGCCGGCTGGCGCGCCAGCCAACCGTCAACGGTTCCGCGCACCGTCAAAACGTCGTCCGCCACCGACACGTTTGCGTCCTTCCAATCGCCCCATTCGCGCGGCTTCTGCGCGGCATCGATGTCGGTCCCTGGAGGCGTGCACCGGCTTTCACCTCAATCCTCCCTCGCGGTTGTTGAGGCCGACAAGTGTGTACCTCAGTGATGAAGGTGACTGTGCGCCAGCACGCTTAAGCTCTGAACCACCCGTGGAGATTCAGAGACTGCAGTCCATGAGCAAGAGCGAAGGCAGAGTTGATCCACGCCTCCCTATCGGGAAAGAGGTGCCTTAAGGCGTGCAACGCCAAGGTCAAATTCGACAGACACCGCAATCAATGCCTCGATCCGGCGCCTGGGAACGTGCAGCGTGCCCATGACCGCGAGTCACAATGTTGTTGCGCGATCGAAACTGAGTGCCGTGATGATGGCAACAATCGGGCAAACTGCTACTCAAACTTGCGGGCGATCCCCAGCGAGACCCAAGGAGGAGGAGTGCGGCGAGAATCAGCTAGGTGAGTAGACAAAGCAGATGATTGGTACCCTCGGCGATGTCTCGGACACTCAAGTCAAAGAGGGTCCCGAAAACGGCCGCCGGTGACGCCCGTTTGAACAACAGCGGGCGCTAGGCAAGCTCCCTCGATAGGTGATCTGCTCATAGTCCAATCGATGCGTTACACCCGGTCCTTTGCTGCGCGGCAACGGTCGATCACAGGCAATCGCGTACGGGTGGGGGTGGCGATGAGCCGTCGAGCGTCGGGCAGGCGAAGAATGTGCTCGCCATCTCCTCATTGACGCGAATGTTCTCGCGCACCTGCACCGAGCGAGAAGTCTGGTCCCAGCTGATCACCTTGCGTAACAGCAGCGTCTCTTTCTCAATCCATATTTCCTGTGCTCTGCCTTTCGGACGCTGCCCCGTGATGCAATGGCAGGCGACACCATCGATGCTGGTGTCATTGTCGAACTGCGGCTCGTGCAAATCCATGATCGATCTTCCACCGATTTCGGGCAGCAGCAGCTGTCCGATGGTATGCGCCGAGCCGGATGATATGCCGGTGGCACCGGCGACCACCGATCGCAGGCTTGCGATCGACTTGAGCGGCTGATTGTCGTCGGGCATGATTTTGCACTCGAAGCGCTTCCGCGGTGGTTTCCGCGCCCACATTCGCTGCGAGGCTTTCAGTTGAATTTGACATCGGTGGTTGTCAAGCGTGCCCTTATAAATTGTATCGACATCATCAGGATCAGCGTCGAGATCACTGCACTTCCCTCAACAAGTCGGCAGCCATCGTTTGGCCGGCCTTCCGAGCCGTGATCGTAATGCCGAAAGTTATGCAAGCCACCATAGCAATGACTACAGCAGCGTCACGGCCGCGCCTCGCCCCTGCGGGGCCGCCCTTCGGGCGATCAGCGCCGCTGCGCGCCGCTGTCGAACCCTGCTTTTTGTCGGTACGGGGGTTCGAATCAGGACCTGTCAGCGACTCGGCCCTTCGGGTGTCGTAGGGCCGAGAATCATATGGTGCTCCCTGGGGGATTCGAACCCCCGTACTTGCCGTGAGAGGGCAATGTCCTGGGCCTCTAGACGAAGGGAGCGGCGCGGACCGATCTAAGGCCGCCTGAATCCAAGCGGGCTGGTAGTATACGGGCCAATTTTTGGGACTCAAGTGGAACGCTCCTTTTTGAATCAATCGACCCGTTTTCCGTACGTCGTGATCCCGCGCTCGGAGCATTCGATCTCGCGCGCACAGATATCGCCCAATGCCCTGAAAGTGCTCTACAAGCTGAAAGAGGCTGGTTTTCAGGCATTTCTGGTGGGCGGTGCAGTGCGCGATCTGTTGCTGGGGATCAAGCCCAAGGACTTCGACGTGGCCACCAACGCCCTGCCGGACGAGGTGCGCCGTCTGTTCCGCAATTGCCGCCTCATCGGGCGGCGGTTCCGGCTGGCGCACGTGCATTTCGGCCAGGAAATCATCGAGGTCGCGACTTTCCGTGCAGCGGCCGCCCCGGAGCGTGAGGACGCCGAGGAGGAGGATGCCGACCTCGACGCCGGCTCGCCCGGCGAGGGCTTGGGGGCCGGAGCGGCCGGCATAGGCGCGACCGACGAAGATGCGACCGACGACGCCGAGGAAGAGGGCGCCGAAGACGACCCCGCGGAGCCCGAGGGGTCGGGCGGGGGCGATGAATTCGGGCAGGGGGCCCGCGGCCACGATGCGGACGAGGACGCGTTCAGAGACACCGCTGCCGGCAACGCAGCCGGCGCCGCCGGGGCGGTGCCCTCGGAGCCTGGCCGCGCGTCCGAACCGGCGCCGCGCGCGTATGAGCAGGCGCCGCGGGAATTCGAATCGGCGCGCCGGTCCTTCGATGCGGACCGCCGGCCCTTCGATTCCGAGCACCGGGCCTTCGACACCACCGGCCGCATCCTGCGGGACAACATCTACGGCACCATCGAGGAGGACGTGTGGCGGCGTGACTTCACGGCGAACGGCCTCTACTACAACATCGAGGACTTCTCGATCTGGGACTTCGTGGACGGCGTGAAGGACGTGCGTGCGCGGCGCCTGAAGCTGATCGGCGACCCGGAAACGCGCTATCGCGAGGACCCGGTGCGCATGTTGCGGGCGGTGCGCTTCGCGGCCAAGCTCGATTTCTCGATCGAGGAGGGTACCGAGGCGCCCATGCGCCGTCTGGCCTCGCTGCTCGACGGCGTGCCGCCGGCGCGGCTGTTCGACGAGTGCCTGAAATTGTTCCTGTCCGGCTTCGGGGCGAAGTCGTGCGCATTGCTGATGAAATACACCTTGTTCGAGCACCTCTACCCCATGTCGGCCGCGGCCTTCAAGCTTTCGCCGTACGCCTATGCCCAGGAGATGCTGGAGGCGGGGCTGGCCAACACGGACGCGCGCATTGCCGCGAACAAGCCGGTGACGCCGACTTTTCTATTCGCGGTGCTGTTATGGGGTGCCATCCTGCGGGAGCTCAATGAACACGCGGCGGGGCCTGCCCCCGACCTGGCGCAGCTCATGCGCGCCTGTGACACGGTGCTGCGGGCGCAGCAGGCGCGCGTGGCCATACCGCGCCGCTATGCCGCTCCCATGCGGGAGCTGTTGATGCTGCAGCCGCGGTTCAACCGGCGCAGCGGCGTCAAATCGCTGAGTCTGCTGCAGCATCCACGCTTTCGCGCCGCCTACGATTTCCTGTTGCTGCGGGCGCAGGTGGGGGTGGCCGAACCGGAGCTGGCGCAGTGGTGGACGGACGTGCAGCTGCTGCCGCAGGAGGAGCGCGTGGCGCTGGTGCAGGCACGCCCGGCGGAGGCGCCCGCGCCGGATGATCCCACCGCCGCACCGGGGCGTCGGCGACGGCGGCGGCGGCGCGGCGGAGCGGGGCGCAGTTAGCGAGGCGGCACCCCGCTGGTGTCCTGCCTATGTGGCGCTGGGCTCCAACCTGCACCAACCGCGGGAACGCGTGGCGGAGGCCCTGCAGCGCCTGGGCGCGGTGCGCTCCACACGCCTGGTGGCAACCTCCCGTTGGTATGCGACGCGGCCGTTGGGCCCGCAGGATCAACCGCACTTCGTCAACGCGGCGGCGGGCTTGCTGACCCAGCTCGCGCCGCGCGCGCTGCTCGATGCGCTCCTGGGGATCGAGCGCGACATGGGGCGTCGCCGGGCGGAACGCTGGGGCCCGCGGCTCATCGATCTGGACCTGCTGTGGATCACCGGCGCCCCCGTCCATGAACCCGGCCTGGACCTCCCGCACCCCGGAGTGTCTGAGCGCAATTTCGTCCTGTATCCTCTTTGCGATCTCGCTCCGACGTTGCTGATCCCCGGGTTGGGAGTGGTCGCAGACCTCAAGGCGCGCGTGAACCGGGACGGCATCACGGAACTTCGAGACGTGCCAGAGTCCGCGGGGTAGCGCAGTGTCGCAAAAATTTATCGTGGTCGAAGGACCCATCGGCGTGGGGAAAACCAGTCTCTCGCGGCGCCTGGCGGCCTCGCTGGGCGGGCAGCTGGTGCTGGAGCAGGCGGACCAGAATCCGTTCCTGGAGCGCTTCTACCGGAACCCGCGTGCCGCGGCGTTTCAGGCGCAGCTGTTCTTCCTGTTCCAGCGCGCACGGCAGATGGAAGACGTGCGCCAGGAGGACTTGTTCGGCCCGGTGCGCATCGCGGATTATCTTCTGGAGAAGGATCGCTTGTTCGCGCGCGTGACCCTGGACGACGCCGAATATGCGCTCTACGAACGCGTGTACGAGCGGGTGGTCGTGGATGCGCCGAAACCCGACCTCGTGGTCTACCTGCAGGCGCCCGTGGACGTGCTGGTGGACCGCATCGCGAAGCGCGGCATCCGCTACGAGCAGCACATCGAGCGCAGCTATCTCGAAAAGCTGACGCAGGCGTACGCGCGGTTGTTCCACGGCTACGATGCCTCGCCGCTGCTCATCGTCAATTCGGCGGCCATCGATCCGGTGAACAACGACGACGACTATCAGCTGCTGTTCGCCGAAATCGTCAAGACGCGGCGCGGCCGGCATTTCTTCAATCCCGGCAGCAGCCTGCTTCCCGCGGGCTGATTCAGGCGCCGGTGCCGCTGCCTTTGCAGGCGCCGGTCGCGCGCTGCGCATGCTCGGCCAGCGCCCATGCCACGTGCTCGCGAACCAGGGCGGAGGGATCGTCGGCGCGCGCGGCGAGCGCGGCGAGGATGGCCGGCGAGGTGGGTGCGTTGCCGAGGCCCACGGCGAGATTGCGCAACCAGCGCTCGTAACCGATGCGGCCGATGGCACTGCCGCGCATGTTCTCGACGAACTGCGTTTCGCTCCACCCGAACAGGGTCACGAGTTGAGCCCGGTCGAGGCCGTGGCGCACGGCGAAATCCCGCTCGGGCGTGGGGCGCGCGAATTTGTTCCAGGGACAGGCGAGCTGGCAGTCGTCGCAACCATAGACGCGATTGCCGATGGCGCGGCGGAACTCCCCCGGGATGGCGCCCTTCAATTCGATGGTGAGGTAGGAGATGCAGCGCCTCGCGTCCAGCCGGTAGGGCGCCACGATGGCGCCCGTGGGACACGCCGGAATGCAGGCGCTGCAGGTGCCGCAGTGGGCCGTGGCGGGGGGGTCCGCGGCCAGCGCGAAGTCCAGGTAGATCTCGCCGAGGAAAAAATACGAGCCGGCGTCGCGGTCGATCAGATTGGTGTGCTTGCCGATCCAGCCCAGCCCGGCGTTGCGCGCCAGCGCCTTTTCGAGCACGGGCGCGCTGTCGGCGAACACGCGATGGCCGAACGCGCCGACGCGCTCGCCGATGCGGTCGCACAGCTGCTGCAGACGGCGGCGGACCAGCTTGTGATAATCGCGGCCCAAGGCATAGCGCGATACGTAGGCCGCGGTGCCGTCCGCCAGCACGTCGGCGGCCGCGGCCGCCTGCCGCGGCCAGTAGTCCATGCGCACGCTGAGACACGTCACGGTTCCCGGCAGCAGTTCCGCCGGGCGGGAACGCTTGGTCCCGTGGCGGGACATGTAGCCCATCTCGCCGTGGAAGCCGGCGCTCAGCCAGTCACGGAAGTGAGCCTCATCGTCCTCGAGGTCGATGCCGGCCACGCCCACGCGTGCGAATCCCAGGTCGGCAGCCCAGGCGCGGATCTCCCGGAGCAGGTGCTCGGGTGTGGGGGGATCGGTGGGTCGGGGGGTCGCTATAATCAACTTCCACGCCGTTGAACGGTGCGCGCGGGAGCGGGCATGACTGCATTGTATCGCGATCTCACGCTGGCGCTGGCGGACGAGGTGGCGACCGACGGCTTGGGCGCGGCGCTCGCCCGGGCATTTCGGTGCACCGGCGCGGGGAGCGCGGTGCTGTACCTGCGCGGGGAACTGGGTGCCGGCAAGACCACGTGCGCGCGCGGCCTGCTGCGCGCGCTGGGGGTGATGGGCACCATCCGCAGTCCCACGTATACGTTGGTCGAGCCCTATGCGCTGCCCGGCCTGTCCTGCCTGCACGTGGATCTGTACCGATTGCGCGGACCCGCCGAGGCAGAGGAATTGGGCCTGGCCGAGCAGGTCGAGCCGTGTCTGATGCTGGTCGAGTGGCCGGAGAAGGGCGGGCCCGCCGTCCCGCCGGCGGACCTGGACGCGACGCTGAGTTATGCGGACGAGGTCCGCCGCTGTGCGCTGAAGAGCGCGACGGAGCGCGGGCGTCGCTGGCTCGAAGACCTTGGGCATGACAAGAGCTTAACTTCCTATCTATCTAATTTAACTTGAAAACTATATTTCGGCGGAGTTAACTTGACGCGCCATGGTCACCCCCCCGAGATCCGCCGGCGTCGCGGCGCTGCTCGCCGTCCTGCTTTGCGCGTTCGCGCCGGGTAGTCACGCGGGGCACGTCTGGGCGGCCCCGGCCCGCCGCGTCGAACCGGTTCACGTGCGCGCCGTCAGGTTGTGGGCGGGCCCGGACAACACGCGGGTGGTGCTGGATCTGTCGGGCAGCGCGCCGCACAGCGTGGCGGTGTTGAAGAATCCCGATCGCGTGATGCTCGAGGTGGGCGGCGCGGAACTCGCGGGTTCGGCGGCCGTGCCCGGCGCCGCGGCCGGCGCGGTGAAGCGGGTCCGGATCGCCCCGCGCACGGCCGGAAAACTGCGCCTCGTGCTCGATCTGTCGCACCCCATCCGGGCGAAGAGTTTTCTGGTGCGGCCCACCGCCCAGTTCGGCTACCGGTTGGTCGTGGATCTGGCCGGCGTGGCGACCGCGGCTCCGGCCGTCAAATCGGCCCATGCGCCGCCCAATGCCCGCGACCTCATCATCGCGGTGGATGCGGGTCACGGGGGCGAGGACCCGGGTGCCATCGGCAAGAACGGCACCCGGGAGAAGGACGTGGTGCTGGCCATTGCCCGTGCGCTGGCCCTGCAGTTCAACGCCGAGCCGGGCATGCGGGCCGTGCTCACGCGGGACGGCGATTATTTCGTGCCGTTGCGCGACCGCATGCGCCGCGCACGCGCGCAGCAGGCGGACCTGTTCGTCTCGATCCATGCCGATTCGATCCGCGATCGGGCGGTCGACGGGTCGTCCGTCTACATCCTCTCGCAGCGCGGGGCCACCGACGAGGCGTCGCGCTGGCTGGCCGAGCGGGAGAACGCCTCCGATCTCATCGGCGGCGTGTCGCTCGACGACAAGGGCGACGTGCTCGCCTCGGTGCTGCTCGACCTGTCCCAGTCCGCTTCATTGACGGCAAGCCAGACCGCCGCGGGCTACGTGCTGCGCCAGCTGAATCAAGTCGGCGAGGTTCGCAAGCCCCAGGTGCAGCAGGCGCGGTTCATGGTGCTCAAGTCACCGGACATCCCATCCATGCTGGTCGAGACCGCCTACATCTCGAATCCGCAGGAGGAGCGGCGCCTGCGCGGCGCGCCGCATCAGGCCAAGCTGGCCGGCGCCATCTACCAGGGCGTCAGAGCGTATTTTTATTCCGACCCACCCGCGGGGTCCCGCATCGCGCAGCGCGCCGGGGCGGCGCCGGCGCCCGCCGGCGTGCAACCGCCTTTCGCGGCCGCGGGCGACGCGGGGGGCTGAGGCGGTCGCCGGACGCGGTTGCCAGCCCAGAGTATCAGCCCGGCCGTCGGTAGGCCACAGGCGATCGCCGCAGCGGTGTCGATGGCAAATGGGACCGGGTTGAAGTAGACGGTGAATGGCCCCCAATCGTCGCT
>CAZZWZ010000154.1:6956-8606 GCA_964657955.1 uncultured Steroidobacteraceae bacterium | reverse complement strand
CAGCACCGGTTCACCGCGTTCGTCAATCGCGAGGCCAAGCGGGCCGGCGGCGGCAGCTGGCGGCGCGACGGGTCGGGTTTCTACTACACGGCCTACGATCCGCCGCAGGCCGGGGCCGCGCTGAAAGCCGCGAATGAATACGAAAAATTGTTTTTCCACCGACTCGGCACACCGCAGTCGGCCGACCGGCTGATCTATACGCGTACCGATGATCCGGGCTGGTTCGTGGGCGGCACGGTCACCGACGACGGACGCTACCTCGTCATCCAGGCAGCGCTCGGCACCGACGAACGCAACACGGTGCTGATCCAGGATCTCGGCAGGCCGGAGGCGCCGGTGGTCCCGGTGATCGCCCGGCCGGATGCCACCTACGACGTCATCGGCAACGTGGGTTCGAGCTTGATCGTGCGCACGGACCAGGGCGCGCCGCGGCATCGCATCGTGGCCATCGACCCCGCCCATCCGGACCGCGAGCACTGGCGCACGCTGGTGGCCGAGGGTGCCGACACCATCGAGACCGCGACGTTGGTGGGCGGGCAGCTCCTGGTGCACCGCTTGAAGGATGCTCACAGCACGGTGCAGCGCTATTCGAGCGACGGCAAGCTGCTCGGCGACATCGATCTTCCGGGGCTGGGCAGCGTCGAAGGACTGGACGGGCGCAGCGACGACACCCAGGTCTTCTACAATTACAGCGGCTTCAACGCACCCCCGTCGGTGTACCGCGTGACGCTGCGCGACGGCAGGGTGTCGCCCTGGCGCAGTCCGACGTTGCCGGGATTCGTGCCGGCGGATTACGAAACCCGGCAGGTCTTCTACCAGAGCAAGGACGGCACCCGGATTCCGATGTTCATCACCGCGCGCCGGGGTACGCGGCGCGACGGGTCGAATCCCACCATGCTGTACGCCTACGGCGGTTTCAACATCTCGATCACGCCTGCGTTTTCTCCGCTGATCGCCGCCTGGGTGCAGATGGGCGGCGTCTATGCGGTGGCCAACATCCGTGGCGGCGGCGAGTACGGCCGCGCGTGGCACGAGGCGGGCATGAAGACGCGCAAGCAGAACGTGTTCGACGATTTCATCGGGGCGGCCGACTTCCTGCACGCATCGCAGTGGACGAATCCGCGGCGGCTCGCCATCCGCGGAGGATCGAACGGCGGGCTGCTCATCGGCGCGGTGGAGGAACAGCGTCCCGACATCGCCGCCGCGGCCATCGCGCAGGTGGGCGTCATGGACATGCTCCGGTTCCGCCAATTCACCGTGGGCAAAGCCTGGGAGTCGGATTACGGCTCGGTCGACAACGCCGACGAATTCAGGGCGCTGCAGGCTTATTCGCCGTATCACAACGTGAGGGCCGGGGTGAACTATCCCGCCACGCTCATCATGACCGGCGATCACGACGACCGGGTGTTCCCGGCGCACAGTTTCAAATTCGCCGCAGCCCTGCAGCACGCCGATCCGGACGGCAATCCGATCTTGTTGCGGGTCGAGAGCCGTGCGGGTCACGGTGCCGGCAAACCGACCGCGAAGCTGATCGACGAGGTGGTCGACGTCTACGCATTCGTTTTCAAAGCGTTCGGTCTGTCCCCATAATACGATGGGACGGTGGTGGGAGGAGCTCCTGTGGCTACAACTCGTGGTGGGAAGCACTCG
>CAZZWZ010000154.1:0-6946 GCA_964657955.1 uncultured Steroidobacteraceae bacterium | reverse complement strand
TGAATGAATCGTCTGCGATCGTGAATGAATCGCCTGCGCCGGCGCGCCGCCCGATGCGTGGATTCCTTCGATCCGGCGCCGCGGCCGTGGCGCTGGCGGCGCTCCTGTGCGCCTGCAGCGAGTCCGACGACGGGGCGCTGCAGAAGGTCAACGGCTCCGTGCACGTGTCCGCCGGACAACCCCCCGGCCCGGCCGAAACGGTCAACGGCAACGTGGACGTCGCCGAAGGCGCCGCGGTCACGTCCGCCAACACGGTCAACGGGTCTGTCCGGTTGGGCGCGCACGCAACCGCCGACAACGTGTCCACGGTGAACGGCAAGGTGAGCCTCGATGCCGGGGCGCGCGTGAACGAGCGCGTGCAGTCGGTGAATGGCGAGATCACGCTGGCCGCCGGTGCGCAGGTGACCGGCGCCCTGGGCAACGTCAACGGCCGGATCAGTTTGACGGCGGCGCACGTGGGCGGCGGCATCCGCACCGTCAACGGCAGCATCGCCATCGTGGACGGCTCCCACGTCGAGGGCGGCATCGTCGTGGAGAAAGCCTCGGGCCAGTTCTTGAATTTCGGCAGCGACGTGCCCCGCATCGAGGTGGGGCCGGGTTCCGTGGTGCAGGGCACGCTGCGTTTCGAGCGCGAGGTGAAGCTGTACGTGAGCGACCGCGCCACCGTCGGGCCCATCGAAGGCACGACGGCCATTCCGTTCAAGGGCGACAGACCACCGGCCGATTGAACGCGCCGATACCCCGGCGGACGGCGGCCAACTTTGGGATACTGCGTGCCCTGCCCGCCCCTCGAGGAACCCCTGGAATATGAAACAGCGCATCTGCCGGCTCGCCCTGTCTGCCGCGACACTGCTCATGCTCGCCCTGGGATGGAACCCGGCGGTCGCCGCTGCCGATGCCGCCCTCACTGCGGTGCTCGCCGATCCGGGCCGAACCGCGAGTTTCGTGGCGCGCGACGCGGTGCGCCATCCGGTCGAGGAGCTCGACTTCTTCGGCCTCAAGCCCACCATGAACGTGGTGGAGCTGTGGCCCGGCGGCGGCTATTGGACCGAGATTCTCGGCCGCTATCTCGCCAAGGGGGGCACCTACACCGTGGCGCTGAATGCGCCGGGCGACGCCGAAGAGGACGCCGGCGTGGCGAAGTGGCGCACCCGCATGGCCGCGCAGAAGGAGCACTTCGGCACGCTGCATGAAACCTCGCTCGGCGCCGGTCATTTCGACATCGCGCCGCCGGGCTCGGCGGACCTCGTCCTCACCTTCAGGAACCTGCACAACTGGATGGACGGCGGCTACGCCGACCAGGCGTTTGGAGCCATCTTCAAGGCGCTCAAGCCCGGTGGGATTCTCGGCATCGAGGAACACCGGGGCCGCAACGACAAGCCGCAGGACCCGAAAGCCAAGGACGGGTACGTGCGCCAGGATTACACGGTGGCCATGGCCAGGAAGGCGGGGTTCGTGCTGGTCGGTTCCTCCGAGATCAACGCCAATCCGAAGGACACCAAGGACTGGGTGGACGGCGTGTGGACCCTGCCGCCCACGTTGTCGCAGAAGGACAAGGATCGCGACCGGTACCTCGCCGTCGGCGAGGCGGACAACTACGTCTTGAAGTTCCAGAAGCCCAAGCACTAGGTTCGATGCCACCTCCGGCGGAACCCGGCGTGACGGTGCGCCGGCGCTTCCTGCATCCGATCTGGCTGGTGCTCTCCCTGCCCTGTTACGTCGGCTGGCGGCTGCTGCCTGCGCTTGCCCTCGGACCGTGGGTGGTCGCCGCGGGGATCGCCCTGCTGTTGGCAGCCTGCGTCATCATTCCCGCTGCGGTGCGGACGCGCTCGTCGCTCGACCGTCGGTTCGCCGATCGCCTCGCGTGGGTGGGTCTGACCGCCATGGGATTCCTGTCGACGTTGTTCGTGGTGACGGTGCTGCGCGACGTGCTCTTGCTCGGGGCGTGGGGGATGCTGCCGGGCCCGCGGGCGCAGGCGTTCGCCATCGCCTCGGCGCGCTGGGCCGTCGCTTCGACCGCTGCGTTCACCGTGATCGGCCTGATCATGGCGCGCCGGCCGCGCATGGTCGACGTCGCCATTCCCATCGCCGGTCTGGCTCCGGCGCTGCAGGGCTTCTCGATCGCGCAGATCAGCGATTTGCACGTGGGGCCCACCATCAAACGGCGCTTCGTCGAACGCATCGTCGCCCGCGTGAACGGCCTGAACGCCGATGTGATCGCGGTCACGGGCGACGTGGTCGACGGGTCGGTGCGCGACCTGGCGCCGCACACGGCGCCTCTCGCGGGCCTCGCCGCACCGCTCGGTGTCTACTTCGTCACCGGCAATCACGAATACTATTCCGGAGAGCCCGCGTGGACCGCCGAGTTCCGGCGGCTGGGGATGACGGTGCTCAAGAACGAGCACGTGCTGCTGCAGCACCGGGGCGTGCCGCTGTTGCTCGCCGGGGTGACCGACTACGCCGCGCAGCGTTTCGAGCCCACGCAGGCCAGCGACCCGCTGCGCGCCCTCGACGGCGCGCCGGCCGGGATCAAGCCCAGGATTTTATTGGCCCACCAACCGGGCACCGCGGCGGCGGCGGCGGCGGCCGGCTACGACGTCCAACTCTCCGGCCATACCCACGGCGGACAATTTTGGCCCTGGAACCACTTCATTCGTTTTTTCCAACCCTTCACGGCGGGCCTCAACCGGGAAGGATCGCTGTGGGTGTACGTCAGCCGGGGAACGGGCTACTGGGGACCGCCCAATCGGTTTCTCGTCCCGTCCGAGATCACGCGCATCCGCCTCATCGCCGACCGGGCCTGATTGATCCGAGCGCGAGGCGCCGCGTCGCGCCCACGCGACAGTTTGGCCGGATGTCGGTCAAAAGCGGCGCAACATGTTGTATTTATACAAATTTGTAGTCCAGTCTGACTTCAATTAAATCCCTTGGCTGACAGCGCCGTGCCGGTGCGAAATGGACAATTCGTTCCGATTCAAAACGTTACTGGCCTTATACGGGACGTGCCGGGCACGTCCCGGTACGAATGGAGAGGAACATGCAGTCGATGGATCAGCGAATGAAGGGTGTGGCAGCCGTGGCGCTGGCGTGCGCATTGGGCGCCGGGGCCGGGTTGTCGGGCATGCTGGTGAGCGCGGCTCCGGCCAGCACCGAAGCCGCGGCGACGAGCGCCGCTGCCGGCGCTGCGGCCGAGGTGCCGAATGAACCGCGGAGCGAGCCGGGTTCGAAGCACAAGCTGGATCGTTCGGGTCGCGCGCAGACGGGCAAGGCCTCGTTCTACGCCGCGCGTTATTCGGGCAGGACCATGGCGGACGGCACGCCCATGCGCTTGTACAGCAACAATGCGGCGAGCCTGACCCTGCCGCTGGGCACGGTGGCCAAGGTCACCAATCTCGAGACCGGCAAGAGCGCGGTGGTGACGATCCGTGATCGCGGTCCGTACGTGGACGGTCGCATCGTGGACTTGTCGCCGGCTACGGCCCGGCAGATCGGCATCAGTACTCGCCAGGGCCTGGCCAACGTCGAGGTGAAGCCCATCTCCCTGCCGCCGGCGTAAGCCTCCGGCGGCCTGCCCGCGCCGTCCCCGAGGTTGTATCATCGCACCGTCAGCCTCGGGGGCGCGGTCATGTTCAAACGGGTTCTGCTCTGCCATGACGGCTCGCAGCCGGGGCGACGGGCGCTGCGGCGCGGTGCCGAACTCGCCATTCTGGTGCAAGCCCACGTCGATGTGCTGCTGATCGCGCCGAATGCGCCGGACGCGTTCGTCGCGGCCGGTGCAGCGGGAGCGGCCTGCATCGCGGATGCCGGCACCGATCATTATCTGGCGATTCTGAAGAATTCGGTGGCCTGGTTGCAGGAGCGGCATTTGTCCGCCCAGGGATATCTATGCTCCGGCGACACGCTCGACCAGATCACCCACCACGCCAAGAAGCTCGGCACGGATCTGATCGTGCTCGGCCATTATCCACAGCCCTCGGGCGGCTTCTGGTGGTCGGGCCCGCAGCGCACGCCGCTGGCCGTGCGGACCAGGTGCTGCATTTTCGTGGCGGTGGATACGCCGGATGACCCGGCCGCTGCTTCAGCGTCAACTTGAGGCAGGGTCAACGCGGCGGGTCGATGGCGGAGAGGGTGAGATTCGAACTCACGTGCCGGAATTACCCGACCATCCGATTTCGAGTCGGCGCCGTTATGACCACTTCGGTACCTCTCCGTTAACTCGTAGCACTGCGTCCGGTCTCTCGCGGACCGGTTGCGGCGCGGCGCAGAACTGCATCGGCAGGGCCCGCGTCGGTCGATAAACGTTTATTCTAGCGCATCGGCAACGGGCATGCCTCACCAGATATGCGTGCCACACGGGTAGCAGCCAACGCCGTGCGAGAAACAAGCAGCGCAGTCGACTGGATGAGATTGGGCAAGGTGGTCACGGCGGTCTCGGCCGCCGTGCTGCTCGGCACCTGCACGCCCCGGCCGGGCGTGCTGCAGCAGATCAAGTCGCTGGGCGAGTTGCGGGTGGTGACGCGCAACGGTCCGCTCGCCTTCTATCGCGATGCCGATCGGACGCCGGAGGGACCGGAGTACGAGCTGGCGCGGCGCTTCGCCGACGAGCTGGGCGTGGAACTCAAGATCACGCCGCTTCGCAGCTATGCCGAGATCTACGCAGCGCTGACCAGCGGGCGGGCACACCTGGCGGCCGCCGGTTTGAAGGTGCCCGTGCAGCCGGTGGCCGGCGTGGCCTTCGGTCCGACGTATCAGCGGGTGCGCGAGCACCTGGTGTACCGCCACGGCGCGCCGCGGCCCGCCTCGCTCGCCGACATCGGCAACGGCGACCTGGAAATCGCGGCGGGCAGTTCGCATGCCAAGTCCCTGCGCGCGATGCGCGATTCCCTGCCGCTGCTGCCCTGGGTGGAGAATCGCAGCACCGATCTGGAAAGCTTGCTGCAGGGGGTGGCGGACGGGCGCATCGACTACACCATCGCGGATTCCACCGAGTTCGCGCTGGCGCACGACGAACACCCGGACCTGCGCATCGCCTTCGACTTCCCCGGCAGCCAGTCCCTGGCGTGGGCGGCGAGCACGCACGATCCCGACTTCCTGCTCGAGGTGAACTGGTATTTCTCGCGCATGACCACCGACGGCGAACTCGCCGGCATCGTCGGCCGCTATTACGGTCGTGCCGAGGACCCCGAGCGGGTGGCCGCGGACGGCTTCATGCGCCATCTGCAGAGCCGGCTGCCGCTCTACCGCCGGTGGTTCGAGGAGGCGGCCGAGCAGAGCCGCCAGGACTGGCGGTTGCTGGCCGCCATCGGCTATCAGGAATCGAAATGGGACCCGGCCGCCGCCTCCGCGGCGGGTGCGCGCGGGCTCATGCAGCTCACCGTCAAGACGGCGGCCGAGGCCAGGGTGAAGAATCCCGACGACCCCCGCGACAGCATCTTCGGCGGCGCACGCTATCTGCGATACGTCTACGCCAAGATTCCGGCCCGCATCGCCGAGCCCGATCGAACCTGGTTCGCGCTCGCGGCATACAACATCGGCTACGGACACCTGGAAGATGCACGCGTGCTGGCGCAGAAGGCCCGACGCGATCCGGATTCCTGGGACGACGTGCGCGAATTCCTGCCGCTGCTGGAGCAGGCGTACTGGTACACCCAGACCGAGAACGGCTATGCCCGGGGCTGGGAGCCGGTGCGGTACGTGGACAACGTGCGCGACTACCGCGACATGCTCGAATGGGCCTGGGGCAGCACCGGTGCCGGCACGGCTTCGCTGAATTAACGGCGCGCTGCGAAGAACTGCCGCAGCAGTTCGCCGCACTCCGCACTGCTCACCCCGCCGAACACGTCCGGACGATGCGTGAGCTTGGGTTCCCGCGGCAGGTCCCAGACACTGCCGCAGGCGCCCGCCTTCGCATCCCAGGCGCCGAACACCACGCGTGCGATACGCGCGTTCAACACGGCGCCCATGCACATGACACAGGGCTCGAGCGTGACGTAGAGGGTGGTCCCGCCGAGACGGTAGTTGCGCAGCCGGCGCGCGGCGGCACGCATCGCGGCGATCTCGGCGTGAGCGGTGGGGTCCGACCGGGCGATGGGGCGATTCCAACCCTCGCCGATGACCGAGCCGTCGCTCACCAGCACGGCACCCACGGGCACCTCGCCCGCGGCACCCGCGCGCCGCGCCAACGCGAGCGCGCAGGCCATGTAATCGACGTCTCGCAGGAAACCGTGCATCGGCAGGAACGCTGGGACCGGCTGGAGACACGATTGTAGCGGATCGCCGACGAGCCGGCCTTTTCACGTAGAATCGTGGTGCGGCGCGCGAATGACAGCGTCGATACGTAAAGGCTGGCATGCGCACATTGTGGTTGATCTGGGCACTGGTCGCGGCCGCGCCGTCGCTCGCCGACGAGGGCATGTGGACCTTCGACAATTTTCCGGCGGCGGCGGTGCAGAAGGCCTACGGCGCGCAGGTGACGCCCGCCTGGCTGGATCACGTCCGCCTGTCCACGGTGCGCCTGACCAATTGCACGGCCTCGTTCGTGTCGGCCGACGGCCTGATGCTGACCAACCATCATTGCGTCGAATCCTGTCTCGCCGAATTGTCCTCCAAGGATCACAGTCTCATCGACCTGGGGTTTTCGGCGCCGAACCGCGGCGCCGAGCGGCGCTGCTCCACGCAGCTGGCCGACGTCCTGGTGGGCACGCAGGACGTGTCGCCGGCGGTGGCGCGGGCCGTCGCCGGCCTCGACGACCGGGCGGCCTTCGAGGCCCGCAAGAAGACCCTGACCGAACTGGAACAGGCGTGCGAGCAGAGCGCCGGCAGCCGCTCCGGCCAGATCAAATGCCAGGCCGTGACCCTGTACGGCGGCGGCCGGTATTTCATCTACAAGTACCACCGCTACGACGACGTGCGCATGGTGTTCGCGCCGGAAGCCGGCATCGCCGCG
>CAZZWZ010000153.1:0-8692 GCA_964657955.1 uncultured Steroidobacteraceae bacterium | reverse complement strand
TCCGCGGTGGCCCCATCGCGCGCTCCCGTCGACAGTGCCACCACGAACGCGATGGCCGCGGCCAGGGACAGCCAAGCGCCGGGCATGGCCCGGTTGCCCGTCTCGTAGATCAGATAAGTGACGATGGCCGGCGTCGATCCACCGACGGTGGTCGCCAGGCTGTAGGCCAGTGAAAAACCGGCGGTACGCACGGCCACCGGCACGATCTCCGTGAGATAAACCACCATGGCGCCGTTGTAGCCGGCGTACATGAACGACAGCCAGAGTTCGACGACGAGCAGTTTGTCGAAGCTCGGATCTCTCACCAACCAGGCCATCGCCGGGTACGCCGTGAGCACCGCGATGCCGGAAAACGCCAGCAGCAGGGGCCGGCGTCCGATCCGGTCGGACAGGGTGCCCATCAGCGGCAGCCAGAATAGGTTCGATACCCCCACGCACAGGGTGACCAGGAGCGCATCGCTCTGCGAGAGCTTGAGCACGCTCTTCCCGAAGGTGGGGGTGTACGCGGTGATGGTGTAGAAGGACACCGTGGTCATCAAGACCAGCGCGACCCCGGTCAGCACGATGCGCCAGTTGGCCAGCATGCTCGCGTAGATCTCGGCCGGGCGGGGGTGGTGTTTGCGCGCCGCGAATTCTTCCGTCTCCTGCAGCGAGCGGCGGATCAGATAAATGAACGGAACGATCATGCAGCCGACGATCAACGGGATGCGCCAGCCCCAGTTTTGCAGGTCCTCCGGTCGCATCACGTTCGACAGGACGAAGCCGAGAACACCGGCGAACACCACGGCGACCTGCTGGCTGCCGGACTGCCAGGACACGTAGAAGCCCTTGTGACCCGGTGTGGCGATCTCCGAAAGGTAGACCGACACGCCGCCCAGTTCGACGCCGGCCGAAAAGCCCTGGCACAGCCGGCCCAGCACCACCACCATGGGAGCCAGCAACCCGATGGTTTCGTAGCCGGGCACGAGCGCGATCGTGAGCGTGCCCACCGACATCAGCGCCAGCGTCACGAGCAGGCCCTTCCGACGCCCGATGTGGTCGATGTAGGCGCCGAGGAAAATGGCGCCCAACGGCCGCACCATGAATCCCACGGCAAAGGTGGTCATCGAGAACATCAGCGATGCGAATTCGCTGCTGGCGGGAAAATAGGCACGACCGATCGCGGCGCTGAAATAGCCGAATATCATGAAATCGTACATTTCCAGGAAGTTTCCGCTGGCGACCCGGAAAACCGTCTTGACCTTCTCCCTGCGTTCTGCGGACGTCAGCATTTCAGAATGTCGCCTTGAAGCCGACGTAGTACGTCCGCCCGATGATGTCGTAGGTGGCCGTATCGGTGGTGAGCGGCTGGCCGCTCACGAACGGGGGCTGCTTGTTGCCGATGTTCGTCAGACCTGCCGTCAACTCCAGGTGGTTGATGACGGACCAGTGAGCATCGAAGTCGAAGTAATTGTACGTGGGAACGCCGGGCGTGGTGGCCGTGGGATCCACCACGAGGTCCTGATGCTTCATGGCGGCGATGTACCGCCAGTGAACGGTGGTGGTCACCGGTCCGATCGAATAGCCGATCGAGGTGTTCGCCTTGTAATGCGGATGCGCCATCTCCGGGCTCACCTCGGTGTTGCCGATGCTTCCCGCGAAATCGAGCACGGGCGAGCCCGGCAGCGACGACACATCGAAGGTATGAGTATAGGCGAGCAGCGAATTCAACCGGATCGTCCCCGCACCGTCGGGCAGTCCCAGTGCGTTCAGGCCGAAACTCCAGTCGAATTCGGTGTCGATACCGTCGGTCTTGTAGCTCGCGAGGTTCAACAAACCCTCGTGCCCGAGCACGATGTCGCCGGTATTGCGATCGCGCACGATCTGCTGGCAGTAGATGTTCGCCGCCGAGTAGCCGGGATTGGAGATGCCGTCGGAATTGAAGCAGCGCGGCAGGATGTCGGTGAGCGACAGCGACCCGACGGCATTGGCGATGCTGATGTGGTAGTAGTCGACGGACACCTGAAATTTACGCATCAAATCGCTGTCGAAATGGGGGTTCCAGACCGTGCCGATCGAAAACGTGTCGGCGGTTTCCGGGGTGAGCTTGGGATTGCCGCCGGAGGTCCCGTGCACGGAGTCCACCCCGTAGGTGTACGTGGGATACAGGGCGGCGGGCACGCCCTGCGCCTGGCAAAGCGCCGCCACCTGGGCGGCGGTCGCGCCCGTGCGGAAAGAGCTTCCCGTGGCGCAGGGATCGCCGGCGGCCGGTCCGGAGCCGATGTTCAGATTGCCCGTCACCGTGGGGGCGAAGAGTTCTCCCAGGCTGGGCGCGCGGATGGCGCGCGCATAGCCGCCGCGCACCGTCAGGGTGGAGATGGGCTTCCAGTTCATGTCCGCTTTCCACGTGTTCACGCCGCCGAAACCGTCGTAGTCGGAACGCCGGGCGCCGAGATCGAACGACAGCTGCTCCACGAGCGGCAGATCCTTGAGCACGGGGACGAGCAGCTCGGCGAACACTTCCCGCACGTTCTGCGTTCCCGAGGTGGCGACCGTGGTGTCGTAGGAGAAACTGTCGTTGGTGATGAGCCCCGCGTCGGGGTGATAGTCGAATGTGCTGCCGCGATAATCCGCGCCCACGGCAAAGCGCAGCTCACCGGCGGGCAGCTCGATGATCTTGCCCTGCAAGGTGCCCTCGAAATTCTTCTGCGTGATGGTGTTGACGTTGGAATTCTCTCGCGTCGCATATTCGCGGCAGCCCGGGCTCAATGGGTTGGTGCCCAGCGGGTTCCAGGCATAGCCGATGCAGTTCCCCGCCGATCCCTGGTAATTCGCGGTGCCGTTCAGGATGGACGCCAGCGCCAGCTTGCTCGAATCGTTCTCCTGCAGATTGTTGAACAACGTCCGGCCGTAGGTGCCGTACACGTCCCACTGCAGATCCGTGCCGGGAATGTCCCCCTTGAGTCCCGCGACGGCCTGATACACGTCGTATTTGTAGCTCTGGATGCGGTCACCGCTCGCCGTCAACAATTTGGTGATGGCCAGCGGTTGCGTCAGCGCGTTCGGGTTGGCCGGATCCGCGGGGCGCGAGGCGAGAACGCTCTGCAAGGCTGCGTTGTTGACCACGAACGGATTGTTCAGGGGGATGTACAGCTCCTTCCCCGGACCCGTGGAGCCGCCGGCCGTCTCGTCGCGCGCCGAGGATTCCATGAAGTTGAATTGCGCGTAACCTGAAACATCGTCGGTGATCTTGTAGGTGCTCCGCGCGAACACGTTGCCCTTGGTGAGCGGAACCTGGATGGCGAAGTACTGTCCCAGGCCCACCTGGACCTGCGAACAGTTGTTGCCGATGTTGACGCCTTTCTGCCCGATGCCGCGGTAGTTCTGCACGCAATTGGGCGCCGCAAGATCCGTGAACAGCGTCCCGTCGGTATTGACGCCCAGCGAACCGTTGTAGGCACCCGTTCCGGCGATGGGCGTGGTGCCGGGATAGCCCGCCAGCACGCCGTTGACGGCGGCGACGGTCGGGGGCGATCCGAACGTGCCGGCGGGGAAAATCCCCTCGGGCGGGCGCGCGAGTTGACGGATGTTGGCGAAGAACGGCCGGTCCGCGCCGTGGACCACGCCGCGCTCGGCATATTCGAATGCCACCACGGCATTGCCGCGGTCGTCGGCAAAATTGCCGCCGAGCAAGGCGCTGAAATGCTCGGTGGCGCCGTCGCCCATGGTGGTCTCGCCGTGCTGATAGCTGAGCTCCGCGCCGCTGAAATGCTGCCGCAATTTGAAGTTCAACACCCCGGCGATGGCGTCGGAGCCGTAGGTCGCGGAAGCGCCGCCGGTGATGACCTCCACGTTCTCGATCATGGACATCGGTATGGTGTTCAAGTCCACCGAGCCGTTCGGATTGGACGAGATCACGCGCCGGCCGTCCATCAGCACCAGCGCCCGGTTGGGCCCGAGGCCGCGCAGATCGCCGTAGGCCTGACCACCGGCAAAGCCCGTGGAACCCTGCACGTCGCCCACTTCGCTCATGCCCTGGGCGGCGGCGAACTGCGGCAATTCGCCGATGGCGCGATCGAGCGTGGGCTGGCCGGCGGCCGACAACGAGGAGGCATCGATGGTGGCGATGGGGCTGTCGGATTCGTAGTCGCGGCGCGCGATGCGCGAGCCGGTGACGACGATGGCGTCGAGACCCTCGGCCTTCGGCGTGTCGCCGGTCGTGGAAGGCGCATCGGCCGGTGCGGCGGAAAGCGTGAATGCGGGAATGGCTGCGCCCAGCAGGGCCGATGCAAGCAGTCCGGCCGGCATGTTCCCCGGCCGGCGAGTCGTGAACGCGGTACGTCCCGCGGAATGATGTCGTGTCATGGTGCTCCCCCGGTATCGTTATGTGTTTCCGGCGCGCCCATGCCGTGCCGCAGCGTCGGATGGAGCATCATGTGCGCACGGAGCTTTCAAGAAGCTGTCAGCGGAGGAGAAGTTGACCGCGACCCCGGCGCCCCGCGGCCCCTCCGCGCCCCCGCCCGCCCGGAGGAGCCGGAGCGGCCGATTCAATCGAAGCTGACGCGCACGCACAGCCCGCGGCCGTCGCGGCCGGCCATCATGACGATGCGCGCGTTGAGCGTGGCGGCCAGGGACCGGACGATGGCCAATCCCAGTCCGCTGCCCACCCGGCTCTGGTCGCGGCTCAGGCGATAGAATCGGGTGAATACGTTCTCCCGCTCCGCCTCGGGAATACCGGGACCGTCGTCCTCGACGTCGACGGCCTGTTGATCGTCGATCTCGAACAGTCGGATGTAAACGCTGCCGCCGGCTTCGTTGTAGAGAATGGCGTTGTCGATGAGATTCGAAAAAATTTCATTGAGCACCACGGGATTGGCGCGTCGCGGGTAGCGTCGCTGCGGTGCCTCGAAATGCAGCTCGATGCCCGCCTGGAGCGCGCGCGGCGCATGCTTCGACGCAATTTCCTGCAGCAGCTCGCGCAGGTCGACGGTCTGCGTCTCGCGATCGAGGGCGGGCCGGCCGTCGGCGCGCGCAAGATTCAGCAATTGGATGAGCAGTCGCTGCAGCCGCTCGGCCGCCTGCCGGATGTCCTCCAACGAGGAATGCGCCTCGCCATGCGGCGGAATGAGGGTGTCCAGCACCGAAATGTGCGTGCGCAAAATGCTGAGCGGCGTGCGCATCTGGTGCGAGGCATCGGCGGTGAAACGGTTCATGGCCTGCTGCAGGCGTTCGGCTTCGAGCGCACCGGTGCGCAAGGATTCGAGCGCGCGGGCCATGCTCCCCAGTTCGTCGGGTCCCCCCGCGGGCACGGGTTCGTGGTAGTCGCGCCGGCCCAGGCGTGCGATGGCCCCGAGCAGCAACTTCATGGGACGCGCCAGCCGGCGCTGCACGTTGATCACGGCAAAGGCTCCGAAACCGATGACGGCGGTCAGGTCGAGCGCCGCGACGAGCAGCATGCGGAAGGAGACGACCCGGATGGACTCGGCATGCCGGTTGGCTTCGTCCTGCGCTTGCTGCGCGATGGCCAGGATGGAGGCGAACGGCCCGTCGCAAAGCGAGGTCCAGACGGCGCTGGCGACGGCCGGCTTGCCGGAGCCGTCGAGCCGCCCGACGATGGCATCCACCCTGGCCTGAGCCCGTTCGGTCTCGCCGCGCGCGCTCGCGATGCGCTCGCGGAGCGAGTCGGCGACGCCAGGCCTCAGCAGATATTCGTCCAGGTTGTGCCACGCCGCGCTGTACACCGCGCGATTTGCGGACCAGACCCCGAGTTGCGCTGCGGAGAGCGGCAGGCTCGCATCGACGTTGGCGCGCAGCAGCGAGCATTGCAGTCCGTAGCGATCGCGGATGGTCCACGCGTTGCGGCGGATCTGGACCATTTCGGCAATCAGCGGATCGCCGATCCGCACGGTATTGCCCACCACGATGGACGCCATGTTGAGCGCGTCCGTGGTGCCGTGAATGGCCTCGCGCCAAGGATCGACGGCCTGGAGTTTCCGCTCGCTCCGGGGCGCGGATGCCTGCGCGGCCACCGTCGGCTGCAATGTCTCGACTTGCTGCCACGCGTGGCGGATGGCGGCGGCGTGGGCGTCGCGATCCACCGTATCGGAGGCTTGCAGCGCGGCGAGCGCCGCCAGCACCGCACGCTCGGCTTCCCGGTGCGTGGCCTCGATCACGGGGCGGGGGTCGTCCGTTGCGATCAACGCGGTGCTGTCCTTGGGAATCTGCGCGCGCACGCTGATCAAGGCATCGAACAGCGCGTGGTCGGTCCTGGTCAACAGAACGATCCGCCCGGCCAGGGCGTAATTGCTCCAGGCCTGGGCGGCCAGCATCAAGGTCACGACGAACAGGCCGGTCATCAGGATGCCCAACGACACGATCAGGAAGCTGGTGATCGATGACCTGAACAGATCAGGACGCCTTGAGCATGTAGCCGAGTCCGCGCAGCGTCGTGATCGCCGGCCCGTCAGGCTCGAGCTTGCGCCGCAGACGTGCGACGTGCACCTCCAGCGCGTTCGGCGCCACGTCATCCTCGTAGCTGAAGACCTCGGCGAGCAGCCGCTCCTTCGAGACGACTTCGCCCACCCTGGCGGCCAGCCGGTCCAACACCGCCCACTCGCGCGGCCGCAGCAACAACGGCCGGCCGTCGATTTCGGCGGTGGCGCGGGCGCGATCGATGCTCAATCTACCGATGACCAATGTCGGACTCGGATCGCCATGATCACGGCGCAGGAGCGCACGGACGCGGGCACTCAGTTCGCTGGGGTCGAACGGTTTCAGCAGGTAGTCGTCGGCCCCGAGATCCAGGCCTTTGACGCGGTCGGCGACGTGATCGCGCGCGGTCAGGACGAGCACGGGCGTCCTGTGGCCGTGCGTGCGCAGGCGCTTGAGCACCTCGAAGCCCGAGATGCCGGGCAGGCCGATGTCCAGGATGATCAGACTGCAGGGTTCGGCGTTGAGCAGGACGAGCGCCGTCTCGCCGTCCTTGGCGCAGTCGGCCGCGTGGCCGGTGGACTTCAACAACGCGAGAATTCCGCGCGACAGCGCCGGGTCGTCCTCGACGAGCAGTATCCTGGCCATGGGGTAACGTACCATGCTCCGTGGTGCAATGGCCTTCGAAAGGTCCCCATGCAATCATGTTGCCCGACTCGTCCTTCCCAAGGAGCGTTCATGGCGAACCGGCCCAACATTCTGATTCTCATGGCTGACCAGTTGACGCCGCGGGCGCTGCCGGCGTACGGCAACCGCATCGCGCGAACACCCCACATGGATGGTCTGGCGCAGGGCGGGGTGGTGTTCGACTCGTTTTATTGCAACAGCCCGTTGTGCGCGCCATCCCGCTTTTCGCTGCTGTCGGGGCGGCAGGTGTCGGCCATCGGCGCCTACGACAACGCCGCGGAATTCCCCGCGCAGGTTCCCACGTTCGCGCACTACCTGCGCGCCTCGGGATACCAGACGGTGCTGAGCGGCAAGATGCATTTCTGCGGACCGGACCAGTTGCACGGATTCGAAGAGCGCCTGACCACCGACATCTATCCCGCGGATTTCGGCTGGACCCCGGACTGGACCCGCTTCGAGGACCGGCCGAGCTGGTATCACACCATGGATTCGGTGACCCAGGCCGGGCCCTGCGCGCGCACGAATCAGATCGATTTCGACGACGCCGTGGTGTCCGCCGCGCGCCAGAAGCTGTTCGATCTGGCGCGCAGCCGCGATCGGCGCCCGTTTTGTCTGGTGGCATCCATGACCCATCCGCACGATCCCTATGTGGTGCCGCAGCGCTACTGGGATCGCTACGCCGATCGCGACATCGA
This sequence comes from uncultured Steroidobacteraceae bacterium, assembly GCA_964657955.1. GTDB lineage: Bacteria > Pseudomonadota > Gammaproteobacteria > Steroidobacterales > Steroidobacteraceae > Bog-1198. The sequence goes on along the minus strand of CAZZWZ010000153.1, from coordinate 902 downwards.
CATGCCTCGCGTCCGGTCGTCGCCCGGGGAACCGGACCCCCACTCGCGGCGCCTGCGTCACGTCTGCGGCCTCGACCTGCAAGAGATCACCGAGACCCAGGTGCGCGCCGCGCGTCGTGCTTATTACGGTGCCGTCTCCTACGTCGACGACCAGATCGGGGTGCTGCTCGGGGCGTTGGCCGACGCGGCCTTCGCAGACGACACCGTGGTGGTGTTGATGGCCGATCACGGCGACATGCTGGGAGAGCGGGGTCTCTGGTACAAGATGAATTTTTTCGAGCCGGCCTGCCGCATCCCCTTCATCGTGCACGCGCCGCGACGCTTTGCCGCGCGGCGCGTGGCGGCATCGGCCTCGCTGGTCGACCTGCTGCCCACGTTGTGCGAGCTCGCGGGGGTCACGGTGCCCTATGTCACTCCGTTGGACGGCCGGAGCCTGATGCCGCAGTTGACGGGTTCGCCGGGGCGGGATGAGGTGATCGGCGAGTATCTCGCCGAGGGGGCCGTCGCTCCGCTGGTGATGATCAAGCGCGGCGCCTACAAGTTCGTTCATTCCCCGGTGGACCCGGACCAATTGTTCGACGCGCACGACGATCCGGACGAGTTGCGCAATCTGGCCGGCAACCCGGCGCACGCTCACCGGTTGCAGCAGTTTCGCGCAGAGGCGGCGCGGCGCTGGGATTTCGAGGCGCTGACGGAGGCGGTCATCTCCAGCCAGCAACGCCGCCGCGGCGTCTACGCGGCGCTCCGCGCCGGGCGCTACACGCCGTGGGACTTCCAACCGCGGCACGATGCCAGCCGCGAGTACGTCAGAAACGACCAAGACCTGGGCGATCTCGAGGCAACGGCGCGTTTTCCCCCGTACCGGGGCGGATGACCGGCCGGGGCGCGCCATGCTCGCCGGG
>CAZZWZ010000152.1:0-8765 GCA_964657955.1 uncultured Steroidobacteraceae bacterium | reverse complement strand
GAACGGCCGGGCCGCGAACGGCCGGTCCACGGGCGGCACCGCCGAGGCCGGTTCCGCGAAGGCCGATCCGAGCGAGGATCGCACCGCCACGGGGGGGCGCATCGATCGGTCGCGGCCGCTTCGCTTCACGTTCGACGGCAGAACGTATGCGGGTTTCGCCGGCGACACGCTGGCATCCGGATTGCTCGCGAACGGCGCGCACCTGGTCGGCCGGTCCTTCAAATATCACCGACCGCGCGGAATCCTCGCAGCAGGTTCCGAGGAGCCCAACGCGCTGGTCACGGTCACGCGGGATGCGGCGCGCGTCACCCCGAATCTGCGTGCCACGCAGGTGGAGCTTTACGACGGATTGGAGGCGAAGAGCCAGAATCGCTGGCCCAGCCTCGAGCACGACCTGGGACGCATCAACGATCTGCTCTCGCCGTTCTTTCCGGCGGGCTTCTACTACAAGACGTTCATGTGGCCGAAGTCGGCCTGGAAGGCGCTGTACGAACCGGTGATCCGGCGCGCCGCCGGCCTGGGCGAGGCGCCCACCCTGCCCGATCCCGATCGTTATGCGCAGCGCTACGCGCACTGCGACGTGCTGGTGGTGGGAGCGGGTCCCGCCGGCATCGCGGCGGCGCTCGCGGCGGCGAACGCCGGTGCGCGCGTGATGTTGTGCGACGAACAGGCCGAATTCGGCGGAAGTTTGTTGGGTGATCCCGCGGCGCGCATCGCGGGCGTCGGCGCGCTCGACTGGCTCAACGAAGCCATCGCGACGCTGCGCGGCCAGGCCCACGTGACGCTGCTCCCGCGCACCACCGCCTTCGGCTATTTCCCGCACAACCTGCTCGGCCTGAACGAACGGCTGACCGACCATCTGGCACAGCCGGGGCGACAACCGCGGGAGCGCCTGTGGCAGGTGCGCGCGCGCGCCGTGGTGCTGGCCACCGGCGCGATCGAGCGGCCGCTGGTGTTCCCCGGCAACGACCGGCCCGGCATCTTGCTGGCGGGAGCCGGGCAAACCTATTTGAATCGCTATGGCGTGCGGGTGGGCAGCCGTGCCGTCATCGTGACCGCGGCGGACGGGGCCTACCAGGCGGCCCTGGATCTGCACGCCGCAGGCGTGAACATCGCCGCCATCGCCGATACGCGTGCGGCGCCGACGGGGGAACTCCCCGAGGCCGCGCGGCGTGCCGGCATCGACGTCATTCCCGCATCCACGGTGCTCGGCACCGACGGCGGATTGCGGGTTGACCGCATCGCTCTCGGGCGCGTCGAGAACGGGGTGGTGCGCGCAACGCAGCGCATCGATTGCGATGCCGTCTTGATGTCGGGCGGATTCACCCCGAGCGTGCACCTGTTCTCGCAGTCGCGCGGCAAGCTGATCTGGGACGGGCCGCTGCAGGCGTTCCTGCCCGGACCCGCGGCGGAGAACTGCCGGTCGGTCGGCGCCTGCCGGGGCGTTTATGCGCTCGCCGAGGTGCTGGCCGACGGTGCGGCCGCCGGTGCGTCCATGGCGGGCGGCCGGTCGGGCGGAATTCGATTCACCGTGGAGGCGCCCGTGCGCGGCATCGACGGGCACCTGGGCGCGCTGCCGGGCGGCCCCTCCCCCACCGAAAAAGCGTTCGTGGACTGGCAGCACGACGTGACCACCAAGGACCTGGCGCTCGCCACGCGCGAGGGCTTCGTCTCCATCGAGCACGTCAAGCGCTATACCACCACGGGCATGGCCACCGACCAGGGCAAGACGTCGAACCTCAACGCCATGGCCATCGTCGCGCAGAAGCTCGACATCCCCATCCCGCAGGTGGGCCTCACGACCTTCCGCATGCCGTACACGCCCGTGTCCTTCGGCAGCTTCGCCGGGATTTCACGCGGCGATCTGTTCGATCCGGTGCGCACCACCTCCACCCACGAATGGGCGGTCGCGCGCGGCGCCGTGTTCGAGAACGTCGGGCTCTGGAAACGTGCGCGCTACTTCCCGCGCGGCGGCGAGGATCTGCATGCCGCGGTGGCGCGCGAATGCCTCGCGGTGCGCAACGCCTGCGGCATGTTCGATGCCTCCACGCTGGGCAAGATCGAAGTGGTGGGCGCGGGTGCGGCCGAATTCATGCATCGCTTGTACATCAACAACTGGACCAACCTGGGGTTGGGTCGGGCGCGCTACGGCATTTTGTGCCGCGAGGACGGCTTCATCTACGACGATGGCGTGGTGGCACGCATCGCGGCCGACCGTTTCCACGTGACCACCACCACCGGCGGTGCGCCGCGGGTTCTGGCGATGATGGAGGACTACCGCCAGACCGAATGGCCGGACCTCGAGGTGTGGCTGACGTCCACCACGGAGCAATGGGCGGTGATCGCCGTACAAGGTCCTCGGGCGCGGCAGGTGCTCGCGCCCCTGACGGACATCGACGTGAGCGCCGCCGCCATGCCCCACATGAGCGTGGCGCAAGGCAGGGTTTGCGGGGTGCCGGCCCGGGTGTTTCGGGTGAGCTTTTCCGGCGAACTCGGGTTCGAGGTGAACGTACCGGCCGATTACGGCGCCGCCGTATGGGAGGCCGTTCACGCGGCCGGCCAGCCGCATGGCTTGACGGAGTACGGCACCGAGACCATGCACGTGCTGCGGGCCGAGAAGGGCTACATCATCGTGGGGCAGGATACGGACGGCACGGTCACGCCCGACGATGCGGGCCTCACCTGGGCCATTGGCAAGGGCAAGACCGATTTCGTCGGCAAGCGCTCGTTGGATCGGCCCTCGATGAAGTCCGCGCATCGCAAGCAGCTGGTGGGGCTGCGCACGCGCGATCCCGCGGTGGTGCTGGAGGAAGGTGCCCAGGTGACCGAAAGTGCCGGCCAGCAGCCCCCGATGGCGCTGATCGGGCACGTCACCTCGTCCTATGCGAGCGCCACGTTGGGGCACTCGATCGCACTGGCGCTGGTGGCCGGGGGTCGCGCCAGGGTGGGCCAGACGCTGTACGTTCCCATGCCCGGCGGCGACGTTGCGGTCGAAGTCACCGCGCCGGTGTTTTACGATCCCAGCGGAGCTCGCATCAATGGCTGAGGTCGCGTTGCGGCGCGGGCCGGTGCTCGCGAACAGCGAATGGCTGACGGTGCTGCCCGGTGGCATGCGCATGGCGTTCTTCGGCGACGCCCGGGCGCGGGCCGCCGTGCTGCCGCTCTGGGGCGTGGATTTCTCCGAGACCGCATGCCGGGCCGATTGCGCGGGCTCGCGCGCCAGCTTATGGCTGGGGCCGGACGAATATCTTCTGCTGGACCTGGCCGCAGATGCGGCCGGCGACGTGGCCCACGAGCCGGCTGCCGCCCTCGCCGGCGCGCTGGAGGTGAGCCTGGCCGGCATTCCGCACTCGCTGGTCGACATCAGCCACCGGCAGTTCGCCGTGCAGGTCCATGGCCCGCACGCCGCCACCATCCTGAACGGCGCCTGTCCGCTGGACTTGGATCTCGCGGCATTTCCGATCGGCATGTGCACGCGGACGGTGTTCGCCAAAGCCGACGTGGTGCTGTGGCGGACGCGGGCCGATGCGTTTCACCTCGAAATCTGGCGCTCGTTCGCCGGCTACGTCGGCGGCGTGCTCGCCGAGATCGGGGCGGAGTTTCATCCGCGGTAACCAACCGGGCCACGGTATCCAGCCGGGGCCCTCGACAGATCTCCGCGTGACCGAGGTCCCCGGGGGCCGGTCCATCCTCTGCTCAACGTTGCGCGGTCCGCCAATTGGCCGCTGAATAGTAGGGCGCATCCTCCACTGGGAGCATTCCCTTCCCGAGGATGTGATCGGCAGCCTTCTCGGCCAGCATGATGGTGGGAGCGTTCAGATTGCCGGTGGTCACGGACGGCATGATGGACGAATCCACCACCCGCAACCCGTCGACTCCGTGGACGCGCGTCTGCGGATCGACCACGGCCATGGGATCGTCGGCCGCTCCCATCTTGCAGGAACACGAGGGATGGTAGGCGCTCTCCACCTTGGCCCGGATGAAGGCATCGATCGCCGCGTCGCTTTGCACCTCCGCGCCGGGTTGTATCTCGCGCCCGCGGAAACGCTCGAATGCAGGCTGCGCGAAAATCTCCCGCGTCAGTCGCACACAGGCACGCATTTCAGTCCAATCATCAGGTTCGCTCATGTAATTAAAGCAAATTCTCGGCGGTTCGCGCGGGTCGGTGGATGCGAGGCGCACCCACCCGCGGCTCTTCGAGCGCATGGGTCCCACGTGCGCTTGAAAGCCATGTTCCTTCGCCAAAGTGGAACCGTCGTAGGCCACGGCCATGGGCAGGAAATGATATTGGATGTCGGGATAGGCGATGCCGGCGCGGCTGCGGATGAAGCCGCAGGTCTCGAAGTGATTGGTGGCGCCGAGCCCGTCCTTGCGCAGCAGCCAGCGGCTGCCGATGCGCAGGCGGCTCAACAAACCCAGCGAGGAGTACAAGGTCACCGGCTCCTTGCAGGCGACCTGGAAATAAAATTCCAGGTGGTCCTGCAGGTTGGCGCCGACCCCGGGCAGGTCGTGCACCACGTCGATGCCATGGGAACGCAGTTCAGCGGCGGGACCCACGCCCGACAGCTTGAGCAACTTGGGCGAGTTGATCGGGCCTCCGGAGAGAATCAGCTCGCGGGAGGCCGTGACCCGATGACTGGTGCCGTCCCGCGTGTACTCGATTCCACGCGCCCGGCGGCCATCGAACAGGATGCGGGTGGCGAGCGCATGCGTGAGCACGTGTAAATTGGGACGGTGCATGGCGGGCCTCAGATAGGCATTGGCGGCGCTGCAGCGCCGGCCGTCGCCCACGGTCATGTCCATGCGGCCGAAACCCTCCTGCTGGAAGCCGTTGACGTCGGCCGACTGCGGATACCCGGCCTGCACGGCCGCCGCCAGCCACGCGGCGTGCAGGGGATTGCTCAGCGTGCCGTAACGCGTGCGCAGCGGGCCGCGGTCGCCGCGATACTCGTCGCCGCCTTCCTCGCGTCGCTCGGCACGGCGGAAATACGGCAGCACGTCGGCATAGGACCAGCCCGTCGCCCCCTCGTCCGCCCAGCGCTCGAAATCCTCGGGATTGCCGCGGATGTACACCAGTCCGTTGATGGACGACGATCCGCCGAGCACCTTGCCGCGGGGCGTGTGCAGGCGCCGGCCGTCCAGATGAGGCTCGGGCTCGGTGCGATAGGACCAGTCGTACTTCGGCATGTTCATCGGAATCGACAGCGCCGACGGCATTTGGATGAAGATGGACGCATCGGAGCCGCCGAATTCGAGCAGCAGCACCCGACGCGTGCCATCGGCCGTCAGGCGATTCGCCAGCACACAGCCGGCGGAGCCGGCGCCGACGATCACCGTATCGTAGGTTGCCTCGCTCATGGCACGCGGCATCCCGAAGCGTGCCGCGGGCGGTCGACGAACCCGGTCAAGAGCGTGCGACGCTGGCAGGCCGCGCGAAGGCGCCGCACGTCGTGCCGAGTTCAGCTAGGCTGCGAAGGGCGACCTCGAGGCTGCGAAGGGCGACGTCCGAGTTGCCAATGGGGGCGTCGATGAGCTGCCTGCGTCTTGAATCCGCGGGGGGTTCGTCCAGAATCGCAGAGCGGATTGCGGCCGGGTCTTTCAATGGGATACCTTGCCATGTCGCGCATGGGAAAAATCTTGAGCTGTTTTGTGGATCAACCAGGGATGATCGTTTGCGCACAACCCGATATTTGTTGAACGAGCATTCGTGGGCTCGTGATGGTTCGAGATCATGCCGTTCGAGGCATTGCCGGGTCAAGCTGCGCACCCTCGCACTGCTGCTTTTGGGCTGCTTCGCCTCGCTCGCCACCGGCGCGCGCGCCGCGGAGCCTCCCCCGGCCGGCGACCCGGCCTCCTGCCGGACCGTGCGCTTCTCCGACGTGGGCTGGACCGACGTCACGGCGACCACGGCGCTGGTGGCGCAGCTGCTGCGCACCATCGGCTACGCCCCCACCATCACCGTGTTGTCGGTGCCCGTGACGTTCGCGTCCATGCGCAATGGCGACGTGGACGTGTTCCTGGGCAACTGGATGCCGGCGCAGGAGGCCGATCGCGCGCCCTTCCTGGCCGACGGCGCGGTGGAGGTGGTCCGCCCGAATCTCGAGGGCGCCAAGTACACCCTGGCGGTGCCGGCCGCGACCCAAGCGGCTGGACTGCGCGATTTCAGCGACATCAAACGCTTCGCCGGCGCGCTCAATCACGAGATCTACGGGATCGAAGCGGGCAACGACGGCAATCGCCTCGTGCTCAAGATGCTCAAGGAGAACACCTTCGGCCTGGGCGATTTCAAATTGGTCGAGTCCAGCGAACAGGGCATGCTCGCCCAGGTGGAGCGGTCGGTTCGCAACAAGCAGCCCATCGTGTTCCTCGCCTGGGAACCGCATCCCATGAACATGCGCTTCGACCTGAAATACCTCACCGGCGGGGACCCGGTCTTCGGTCCAAACTTCGGGGGAGCCACGATTTATACCCTGGCTCGCAAGGGATTCACCGCCCAATGCCCCAACCTGGGACGCCTGCTGAACAATCTCAAATTCACGCTGCGGGGCGAGAGCGAGATGATGGCGGCCATCCTCGATCGCCACGAGCAGCCGGACATCGCCGCGGCCGAATGGTTGAAGGCCAATCCCACCACCACCCAGGCATGGCTCGACGGCGTCACGGCGTTCGATGGACAGCCGGCCGCCGGCCTGCTGGCGCGCGCGCACGCACCGCCCGCCCCCGGCGGCTTCGAGCAATGGGTGGTCAGCCACAAGATACCGGTGGGCGATGCAATGGCCACGGCCATCGATTCGGTCAAGACTCACGGCATCTGGGTGTTCGACGGCATCTCCATCGTCATTCGCGGCATGGTCAACGGGGTGACCGCCGCATTGCGCGCGCTGCCCGCGCCGGTTCTCATCGCGGCCATCACCGCGGTGGCGTATGCGCTGCGCCGGTCGCCGGGACTCGCGGTGTTCGTCGCCCTCGCGCTGCTCTTCATCCTGAACCAGGGCTACTGGAATGCGACGCTCGAGACGCTGAGCCTGGTGGTGGTGGCCACGGTGGCGTCCGCCTTCATCGGCGTCCCCGTGGGCATCGCCGCCGCTCACCGGCCCCGTTTGTTCGCCGCGCTGCGGCCCGTGCTCGATCTCATGCAGACGCTGCCCACGTTCGTCTACCTGATACCCACGCTGGTGCTGTTCGGACTGGGGGTGGTGCCGGGCCTCATCTCGACCGTCATCTTCGCCCTGCCGGCCCCCATCCGCATGACCCACCTCGGCATTTCATCGGTGCCGCGCACGCTGATGGAGGCCGGCGAATCCTTCGGCGCCACACCCCTGCAGCTGCTGTGGAAGATCGAATTGCCGAGCGCCGCCGCCACCATCATCGCCGGCGTCACCCAGTGCATCATGTTGAGCCTTTCCATGGTGGTCATCGCCGCACTGGTGGGCGCCGGCGGACTGGGCGTGCCGGTGGTGAGGGCGCTGAACTCGGTGCAGGTGGGCATGGGCTTCGAAGCAGGCTTCGCCATCGTGTTGCTGGCCATCGTGCTGGATCGCATCAGCAGACCCAAGGAGCGCCGCGCCCGATGACCGCCGCCATCGAATTCCAGGACGTCGACATCCTGTTCGCCCGCCAGTCCGGACGCGAGGGCCGGAAAGCCGTGGCCAGGGCGCTGGCCGCCCTCGATGCGGGCGGCACGCGCAGCGAGATCCAGGAGAAATTCGGCGTGATCGTGGGAGTGGCCGGCGCCACCTTGAGCGTCGCCCGCGGCGAGATTTCGGTGCTGATGGGCCTGTCGGGCTCGGGCAAATCCACCCTGCTGCGCGCGGCCAACGGCCTGAATCCCGTGACGCGCGGCCGGGTGTTGATCCACGCCGGCGAGTCCGTGGTCGACGTCGCCAGTTGCGACACCGCACAGATGCGGCGGGTCCGGCGCGAGCGCGTTGCCATGGTGTTTCAGCAGTTCGGTCTGCTGCCCTGGCGCACGGTGCGCGAGAACGTGGGATTCGGCCTGGAACTGCGCGGCGAGGCGGCGTCGACGCGCGCCGGCATCGTCGAGGAGAAGCTGGCATTGGTGGGGCTGTCTCAGTGGGCCGAGCGTCATGTCGGCGAACTGTCCGGCGGCATGCAGCAGCGCGTCGGGCTCGCCCGCGCCTTCGCCACCGATGCCGACATTTTGTTGATGGACGAGCCGTTCTCCGCGCTGGACCCGCTGATCCGCGGGAAGCTGCAGGACGAACTGCTCGCACTGCAGGAACGCGTGAAGAAGACGATACTCTTCGTCAGTCACGACCTGGACGAGGCCCTGCGCCTCGGCGACCACATTTCCATCCTGCAGAACGGCCGCATCGTCCAAACCGGCACGGCCGAGGACATCGTGCTCGCACCCGCAGACGATTACGTTTCGGAATTCGTGCGTCACATGAATCCGCTCGACGTGCTCACCGGCAGCATGATCATGAACGGGCGCGCCAACATGGCCGGCGACGGCGGGCGCCTCTGGCTGGACTCCGCGCGCCGGTACCAGCTGTCCGTGGGCCCCGCCGACGAAGCGCTGGCGCTGCACCTGGACGGGGTCGAACAGACGCTGCATCACGTGCAGGACGATACGGCCATCCCGGACCTGGCGCCGGGCCTGGCGGTGGCGCCGGCCTCCTTCTCGCTGCAGTCCATCATCCGGCTCAGGCAGAACACGGGACATCCGGTGCTCCTGACCGAGGGGGGCAGATTCATCGGCGCCTGCTGCCACCCCGAGATCATCCGGGCGCTGGCCGGCGGCC
>CAZZWZ010000151.1:0-8778 GCA_964657955.1 uncultured Steroidobacteraceae bacterium | reverse complement strand
GACCTGGGGCGCGTGGCTGTTCCTGGTGTGGGAGCGCATCGGCATCGCGCGCGGCATCGACAGCCGGGGCGAGATGCAGGATGCAAATTTCGCGATGAACGGCGCGGATCAGCTCGGCGTCGCACTCGAGCCCTCCGCGTTGATCGCGCTGTGTCTGGCGGAGAACCACCGCCGCATGGCGGGATACGACGCGCGCCTGCTCCGCCCCGCCGTGGTCCCCCGGCTCGCCCGCCTCGCGTTGCGGTTTCTGGCGCGCGGCCGGACCGCCTGACCGGCGCATTGCCGGACACTTGAGCCCTGAGCCCGAGGAACGACTGCCCCCTCCCGGGGAAAGTCGTTCCCCGTCGGGTCAACGGTCGGTCATTCGAGTCGCAGTCCGGGCAGCACCGGCGTGCCTTCCTTGCGGACCGCTTCGAGGCGCCTCGGGTCGAGTCCCAGCAGCCGCAGAATCGTCGGTGCCGTTTGCGTGGTCTCGACGAAGCTGGTCACGGAGCGCGGCTGCAGTTCCGGATTGGAGACCAGCAGCATGACGTTCGTGTCGTCGGGAGCGAATCCGCCGTGTTCGGCGAGTTTCTTCGTGCTGCCGGTGTAGACCACGCCCACGTTCGGCTCGATCACGATATCCGGGGTGCGCGGATCGCCGCCGGCGGACGGCAGACCGGGCTTGCCGAACTGCAACGCCAACGACGAGCCGTACAGGAGCTGTCCGATTCCCGCCTCCTTGGCGCTCGCTTCGAGCAGACTCACGGCGGCGGCGGTGCTCGCACCGCTGCTCAGCCACAGCAGCGAGACGTCGTCCTCGGTGGAACCGATCTGGTTCAATTCCGAGTCCGGCAGGAACGCCGAACCCAGGATGGCCGACGGCGGCATGCCGTTGGTGCCGGTGCTGCCCGGTATGGGCGTGAAACGGTTCGGGTCGATGGGCGATTGACCATGCTTGGCGGTCACGATGATGGTGGTCGACTGCAACAGGAGCCGCTGCTCCAGCGCGTCGACGAACTGACCGATGGCGGCATCGACGTATTCGATCTCGCCCTTCAGGCTCTGGGTCGGCGTGCCCGCCGCATCCACGTAGCCGCCCTTCGTGCCCGCCTCGATCAACTTCTGACCCACGCTCACGGCCTGGAAATTCATGCCGAAGAGTTCGGGCACGCGCTTCGAGGCATTGCCCGAGTGGGACTTGCCCTGCACCCAGTTGAGCACGGCATTGGCCCGGAGCTGGTCGTAGCACTTGATGTCGTCGAAATCATCGGTCCAGTTGACGCCGGTGTTGGACGCAAGCTTGCTGCAATCGAGGCCGGTGGCGGTGGTCACGCCCGGCAGCGCAACGACGTTGGAATTCACGTCGGGCGAGTAATAATCGTCGACGTTGAACGGCACCGCGGTTCCGGTGGGTCCCGACACGGCGGCATACGCGGCATGCTTGTCCGCCCAGGCGGTGTAGCCGCCGGCCTCGTGGATCACGCCGAAGATGGTGTTGGCGCGGATGAAATTCCAGGGATACACCGGCGCACAGGCGTTGAACGGGTCGCGCGGAAGTTTTTTCGGATCGATGGATTCGTAGCCGCCGTCATACTTGCCGTAGGGGCCGCCGCCGTTCAGCAGGGTTTGATCGATGTCGATGCCCTCCTCGTATTCGGTGCGCGTCCCGTTGGGCCTTCCGACGGCGCAATCGCCGTGCAGCACGCCGTTGCCCGTATCGGCGGCCGGAGGCGCGAGCACCCGGTCGTACGCCACGTCGTAGTACGCGCCGACCAGCTTCGGGGTGCCGCCGGTGACGATGGCCATGAGGCCGGGAAACGAGTCGGACGGCTTGGAGGCCGACGTGCGCGTGTAGGTCACGCCGGTGGCGGCCAGCGCCGCCAGGTGCGGGCAGCTCTTCGCGATGGTGCAGTTGCGCAAGTCGAGGGCATGCATGCCGTCGATGCTGATGAGCAGCACGTGCCGGCTTTCCGTGTGTTCCCAATCGCCGGTCGAGAATGCGGGCGCCGCCATCGCGGACAGACCGCACGCGACGGCGAGCAGACGAGTTACGTTCATCGAGGTTCCCCTTGGCATCTGGTTGTTCGAGGGCTGCGACTCTAGGAGATCGAGATGACAATTGGTTGACATGCGCTCGTGCCCGTCGCTCCACGCCGGGCGCTCCCATGACAAGGCTCGCTTCGTATGGCAAAGTAGCGCGGCCTTGCCGTCCGACTGAATTCGTACCACCGACCATCAATCGAGGCATCGATGCCGTTTACCCATGAGCTCGTGGTCGCCGTTGGCTTTTGTTGTCTCGCCGTGGCGGCTTGTTATGCCGCGTTGAACGTGCTGGCCCTCCTGGTATGGCGGTTACCGCGACGCACGGCCGCCTGCGACGCACTGCCCCCCGTGACCATCTTGAAACCCCTGTGCGGGGCCGAGCCCGGACTGTACGAGGACCTGCGCTCGTTCTGCGCCCAGGACTATCCCGATTATCAGATCGTGTTCGGGGTGCGCGACCGGGCCGACCCGGCTTACGAGGTGGCCGAACGGATCGCAGCCGAATTCCCCCGGCAGCCCGTCGAGATCGTGGCGAGCCCCCTGCTTCACGGCACCAATTGCAAGATCAGCAATCTGATCAACATGCTGCCGCATGCGCGCCACGACTACCTGGTCATGGCGGACAGCGACGCCTGCGTGGGGAAGAACTATCTGCGGTCGGTGAGCGCGCCGTTGCTGGACCCGCGGATAGGGCTGGTCACGTGCATCTATCGCGGCGTGCCCACCCCCGGCATCTGGTCGCGGCTCGGGGCGATGTACATCAACGAGTGGTACATGCCCTCCGTGCTCCTGGCGTGGCTGTTCGGCCATCAGGGGTACGTGTCCGGGCAGACGGTGTGCATGCGGCGCGATACCCTGGCCGCGATCGGCGGCTTCGGCGAACTGGCGGATCACCTCGCCGACGATTACCGTCTCGGCGAGCTGGTCCGCAATGCGGGCCTCCGCGTGTTCCTTTCGCCGTTCGTGGTGAGCGGAGAACATCACGAGTCTTCCTTCGACTCGGTGAGCCGCCACGAGATGCGCTGGATGAGCACCATCCGGGTGGTTCGTCCGCGCAGCTTCCGGGGATTGTTTCTGACCTTCAGCCTGCCTCTGGCCATCTTCGGAATACTGGCACTCGGCGGCGGGGCCACCGTCACGCCGGCGGCGTGGACGCTCCTGGCGATCGCCATCGCCTCCCGGCTGGTGGTCCATTTCGCGCACCGGGTCGGTCACCCCGAATGGCTGCTGGCCGATCTCGGACTCGTCCCGCTACGAGATCTGCTCACCTGCTGGGTGTGGGCCCGGTGCTTCTTCACCTCGCGGGTGACGTGGCGCGGCAATCATTTCGATGTGGATGCCAACGGCGTCATGCACAAACCGACGTGAGCACGCGCTGAAGCCTTCAACGCAGCTGGCTGTCCTTGCTGCCGCGCCGATTGTACCCGCTGAACCGGGCCGTCTCCTGATCCTGCGCGTTCTGGCAGGCCAGGCACAGGCGAACCCCGTGAACGGCCAGGCGTCGCGCCTCCGGTATCTCGGCGTCGCACTCCTGGCAGTGGCTGGAAGAAACTCCGGTAGGCAACCGGCTCTGGACCCGGGAAATGGCATCCTTGACCGTGGCATCGATCTGATCCTGAACCGCGCCGTCGCCTGCCCATCCCGTCGCCATCACTGCCTCCTCATGCGTTCACCGTCACCGCCACGATCGTACACCCCGCGCCGCGCGGGCCCTATGCCTGAACCACGATACGATCCATGGGGAAGTAGGTGTTGAGCGCGGTTCCGGCGGGGTTGCGCTCGATGCTGAAGCCACCACCGAAGGTCCGCACCCGGTGCATGATGGCGCCCATGTGCGCCGGCAACTGGCGAAACACGTCGTTCACCTCCGCGCCGTCGTGCACGTGATCGGTGCGCAACATCAAGCGGTCGGGCTCCACCGTGACCGCCACGTCGATGCGTCGCACCGAGCGTTCCGCGAGGATCACCGCCAATATCTCCTGCATGGTCCGGAACAGGCCCGACAATGCCTCCGGCCTCAGGGTCAGTTCCTGCCGCGGATACTGCTCGGTGCACTCCACTCCCGCGCGCTTGCAGCGGTGCTGGACGTGCCAGCGGTACGCCGTAAATAGTCCGAAGTTGTCGAGCAACGACGGCCGCAAGTCCTCGATGAGATTGCGTTTCAGATCGATGGCCGACGCAAGCGCACTGCGCACGCGCCCGAGGCGCGCGCGCACATCGTCGATGGCCTTCAACTGGTCGATCCAGCCGAGGTCCATCACGGCCGACACCAACAAGCCGCCGAGATCGTCATGCAATGAACGCGAGAGCATGGTGCGTTCGACTTCCATCAAATCCTGAAGGTGTGAGATCACCTCGGAGAGGTTTTCGATGCTCGGTTCGCCAGGTTGACCGTCGGTATCATAGGAATTTTGCGGCAGCATACGGTGCCTCGGCCGGTCGTGAGCTAATTGGATCGCAGCTTCACAATAGGCCGATGCACCGGCGAGTCCGTGTAGGACGCGTTCGCATTCGGCTGTCAGCGCGTTTACCGGCTGGACCGCGGCACGGTGTGGCGCCTAAGGCCGGACGTCGGCCTATGCCGGCACTCTGCGCCGGTCGAATTCCGTCCTGATCCCGAACGGCAGCAGCTTGAGCATGGCATGCAGCACCAGCGGCAACAGCACGAAATCATCGACGAAGCCGACCACGGGCAGTACGAAATTGAACGGTTCGAGCGCGTACACGGCGAGGAAGATGGCCGTGGGCCAGAGCCACGCCGGCCGCTCCGCGTGCCGCAACGCGAACCAGAGAAGCCGCAGATCCTGTCCGCCCAAGCGCCACAATCTCAACAGTCGAACCATGGAAATCTCCGTGTGTTTCGTGGGAGAAGGTTGCGCCGCGCACGTGCCATTTCAAGTGTGCCCGGCTCTTTCCCGGTCCCGCCCGTGCCGACGTCGCGGCGAACTTTTTGGCCCACCTCGAAGGTACCGAGTATAATGACTCGTTGACTTACAGGAATCAGTTATGACGGACCCGACCTCCGCCGCCCGGCCCGAGGGCGCACCGTCGGCACGCGCCACGGGGGTCGAACCGAGCATTCGACGGGTGGTCGTGACGCGGCTCCCCACGCGTTACGGCGTCTTCTCGATCTACGGATACCGTGAAGTGCAGTCCGGCATGGAGCACGTTGCACTGGTGCACGGCAAGCTCCCACCCACAGCGCCCACGCTGGTGCGCGTTCATTCCGAATGCCTGACCGGCGAATCGTTCGGTTCCTTGCGTTGCGATTGCCGCGAACAATTGGATCTGTCGCTGGAAGCCATCGCCGCACGGGGCAGCGGTGTGGTGGTCTACCTGCGTGGTCACGAGGGGCGGGGGATCGGACTGATCAACAAGCTGCGCGCCTATGCGTTGCAGGACGGGGGACGCGACACCTCGGGAGCCAACACCGACCTGGGCCTGCCGGTGGATGCCCGGGATTACTGGGCGGCCTTCGCCATTCTCGGTGACCTCGGTGTGGGTTCGCTGCGGCTGATGACGAACAATCCGGAGAAGGTCCGCGCCGCGGATGCCGCCGGTTTCCATGTGGTCGAGCGAATTCCGCTGGTGGCCACCGTCACCGGCGACAACGAGCGCTACCTGCGCACCAAACTCTCGAAGTTCGGCCACCTGTTCCCGACACTGGACGTCGAGTGACCTCAACCCCAGCCCCGGCCCGAGCGCCAGCCCCGGCCCCGACTTCGTGAGCGATTCGAGCATGCCCACCGACGATTCCCGGAAACGCCCTTCGGCAATGGACCCGCGCCGCGATCGATGGCAATGGCGTGGACAGGAGCGGCCGCCGTTTGCGGCGACGCCGCTGCCCGGACAGGAGTCGGTGTGGGATTATCCGCGACCGCCCAAATTGGTGGCCGATCCGCGGGAGATCGTGATCCGCTGGGGGAGCCTCGAAGTGGCGCGCACCCGCGGCGCGGTGCGCATCCTGGAGACCGCGCATCCGCCCAGCTTCTATCTGCCGTGGCGCGACGTGGAAAAGTCCTTGTTGCGACCGGGCGCGGCGGCGTCGATCTGCGAATGGAAGGGAGCGGCCCGGTACTGGTCCCTGGTGGATGGCGTGCGCCGGCTGCCCGACGTGGCCTGGAGCTATCCCGACCCGCTGCCCGGCGCCGAGGTTCTCGTGGACCTGGTGGCATTCTATCCGGCGGGTCTCGACTGCACGGTGGCCGGCGAGCGCGTGCTGCCGCAGCCGGGGGGTTTCTACGGCGGCTGGATCACGCCGGAACTGACCGGCCCGTTCAAGGGCGGGGCGGGCAGCAACGGATGGTGAGTGCGCCGCCGGGCCCCGCGCTGCCGCCCGCGCTTCCCGGCGAGCGCGTTCGAATCGCGAGTTCGGCCGGCGAGCAGACGCTGTACGTGCTCGGCTCCGGGGCGCCGCTGCTTCTCATCCACAGTATCAACGCGGCTGCATCGGCGGCCGAGGTGCGTCCTCTGCAGGAGCACTTCAGCCGCGAACGGCAGGTGTTCTGCATCGACCTGCCCGGTTACGGACTGTCCGAGCGTCGGCCGCTGGCCTACACCCCGCAGCACATGATCGACGCCATCCACCGCGCCGCGGAGCATGTGCGGCGGAACAGCGGTCAGCGGCCCGACGCCCTGGCGCTGTCCCTGTCCTGCGAATATCTCGCCGGCGCGGCTGCGGCCTCGCCGGAGTCGTTTCGCAGCCTGGCTTTGGTGAGCCCCACGGGCTTTCGAGGGGGTCAGAGCCGTCGTGGGGCACCCGGCAGCACCCTGGGGCTGGGCTGGTTCGAACGGCTGTTGCGCGGTCCCGGCTGGGGACGGAGCCTCTTCAACGGCTTGACGCGACCTGCCGTCATCCGGTACTTCCTGCGTCGCACGTGGGGATCCGACGCCATCGACGAGGCGCTGTGGCGATACGACGTGCTGACCGCGCGCCAACCGGGCGCCGAACACGCGCCGCTACGGTTCCTGTCCGGCTTCCTGTTCACCGGCGACATTCATACGATTTTCGAAGCGCTGAATCTCCCCGTGTGGGTGAGCCACGGGGTTCGCGGCGATTTCACGGACTACCGCAATCGGCGGCTCGTCGACGGCCGTCCGAACTGGTCGTTCACCACCTACGGCACCGGCGCCCTGCCCCACTTCGAAGCCACCGCGCGCTTCTGCGCGGACTACGAAAATTTTCTGGCATCCGTATAGGGGACTGCATGCTTGACGCAGTCCTGAACTCGTTAGAAACTTGGCGTGTTAGTCGCGGGCCGGTGCATAACTAGAATCGAAGGGCGCTGCTATGCTGCATCAAGACTCCGGGGCGTGGATCGGTGCTGGAAAGTCCACGCGCGCAGACCCCGTTTCCATGTTGGCCTACCGAAGCCGTGCCGTGCTGCCCATCGATCAGCGCGAACTCGACCGGATCTTGCGGCGTGCCCAGCAGCGCAACCGGCTCGAAGGGCTCACCGGCCTCTTGATTTTCGACGAGGGATATTTCTTCCAGTGGCTCGAGGGGCCCGAGCCCGCATTGATGCGGGTCTGGCAGGGCATCCGCAGCGACCGGCGGCACTACGACATCGAGATCCTGCGCGAGGAGAGTCTGCCCGAACGGTTTTTCGCCTCCTGGGACATGCGCCTCGCCCGGCGTGCGCGCAAGGGCATCGAGAACGCCCTCGTGGGCGCGAAGGATCCCGACGAAGTGGTGCGGAAATTGCGGGCGCGCCCCATGGTGCTGGGCGACGGCGCGTGGGACCGCGTGTTTTCGGACGTGGTCGTGCCTTGTCTGGGATTCAAGTACTCCGTGCCGCTGTGCGACAAGCGGCGCCTCGACCTCGATCTGGTGCCGGACATGCAGAGCGCCGGTGCCATCTGGCACGCCGCACGCAGCGCCGGGGCGCAGCTCGCCGACGCGCTGCTGGCCGAGGACGGCGCGGAGTCGGCGCTGTTCGTGCGCGCACTGCTGCACGAGGGCGCCGGCGTCGAGCCGTTGTTTCGGGAGGTTTTCGAACCGGCGGCGCGCTGTCTCGGAGGATTGTGCGAGCAGGGTCGTTGCAGCGAGTTCGAGGTGGCTCTCGCCATGGGACGCCTGCAGCTCGAAGTGCGGCGCGTGAGCTCGGTGGTCAGACGCGAAGACTCCATGATCAAGCCGGGTCACGCCATTCTGGTGGCGCCGCAGCCCGGCGAGCCCCACGGCTTGAACGCCACCATGTGTTCGGAGCTGTTCTGGCGGGACGGATGGGACGTCAGCTGCGAATTCCCGAACACGGACAACGCCTTGCGTGGACTGGTCCGGGATCGGTGGTTCGACGTGCTCGACTTGTCGCTGAGCGGTGCGCAGCGGCGCGACCAGGAACTGCAGGCCATGCGCGTCACCATCCGCGCGGTGCAGGCATCCTCGCTCAATCCCTCGCTGGCCATTCTGGTGGAGGGCCGGTCTTTTTTCGAGCGGCCCCGGGCCTATCAAGACGTGGGTGCCGACGTGGGTTGCGTGACTGCCGCCGATGCGGTGCTGACCGCACAGCGGTTGCTCGATGCCCTGGCTTCGCACAAGAAGAGCCAAGCGTTCTCGGTGTCTTTCAGTCCGCCCGGGGACATGCGCTCGCATTGAGGACCGCGTTTGCCCGCCACGCGGCTGACGTAGGCAGGTTCCGACGCGACGATACGCGATCCGCCGCTGGAACGATGGCAGCCCAAAGTCATAATTGGCGAGTCAAAAGCTGCGTCCAGCAGGCTTCCGGGATGGGAAATCTTTATGAACTACTC
>CAZZWZ010000150.1:0-8815 GCA_964657955.1 uncultured Steroidobacteraceae bacterium | reverse complement strand
AGGCGTAGGCGTTGGCGTCGGCGCGGACATTCGCCGGAACGGCGCCGCCCGGCTTGAACTTGGTGATCTGTTTCCACGACCTCGCGAGGGCATCGGCGAAGATCAACAGCAGATCGCCGGCCTGCCCCATGCGCAAGGCGGCCTCGATGGCCTCTCGTTCGTCCGGAATGATGGAGATGAGGGCATCGTCGACGCCGGCGGCACGCAACGCGGCGGCCTGGATGCGCGGCACCTCGTCCGATGCCCGGTCGCGCAGATTGTCGTCGCGCCGGCAGATGTAATGGTCGAAGCGTCCTGCCACCGCGTTGGCGATGGCCACCAGGTCCTCGTCGCGGCGATCGCCCGGTCCCGCCAGGACGACGATGCGGCGCCCGGTGACGTCGAGCCGGCCGGCAAGATCGGCCATCATGCCCACGGCGTGCGCATTGTGCCCGTAGTCGAACAGCACCTTGAACGGATGTTCGGCGAACACGTTCATGCGTCCCGGTGCCTGGAAGAAGGTGGAATCGAAGGTCCGCAGTCCCTGGCGGATGGCATCGAGCTTGATGTCGAGCGAGAACGCCATGGCCGCGGCAAACATGGCGTTCTGCACGTTGTGCAGCGCACGGCCCTCGAGCGTGGCCGGGATCAAATGGGTCCACAGCAGGGGAATGTGCCCGCCGCGGTCGTAGAGCGTGATCATCTGGCCGTTGACGCCGGCCTCGAGCGCGCACGCGCGGCCGCCGGCGCGGATGTGTTCGCGGACCAGGGTGTGCTGCGGGTTCATGGTCACGTAGCAGACGTTCTTCGCTTCCGTGTACCCCGACATCTTGAGCACCAGCGGATCGTCCGCATTCAGCACGGCGCAGTCGGTGGCCACCTCGACCACGATGCGTTTCAACTCGCCCAACTGTTCGAGCGTCTCGATGCCCTTGAGTCCGAGATGGTCGGACTGCACGTTCAGGACGCCGCCGACGTTGACCTCGCGCACGCCCATGCCGGCGCGCAGCATGCCGCCGCGCGCGGTTTCCAAGATCGCGATGTCGATCTGCGGGTCCGCGAGCACCATGCGTGCCGACATGGGACCGGTCATGTCGCCCGGTACGGTGCGCTGTCCGTCGATGTAGACGCCGTCGGTGGTGGTGAGGCCGGGCGTGTACCCCGCCATCTTCGTCACGTGCGCGAGCATGCGCGCGGTCGTGGTCTTGCCGTTGGTGCCGGTGATGGCGGCGATGGGCACGCGCGAGGATGCGCCGGGCGGGAACAACATGTTGACCACGGGCGCCGCGACGTCGCGGCCCTTGCCTTCGCTGGGCGCCACGTGCATGCGGAAGCCGGGGGCCGCATTCACCTCGCAGATGCCGCCGCCGATGGTGCGGTAGCTCTCGGTGATGTCCTTGGACAGGAAATCGACGCCGCCCACGTCCAACCCGATGGCCCGCACGGCGCGTTCCGCCATCTCGCGATTGTCCGGATGGATCACGTCGGTGACGTCCGTGGCCGTGCCGCCCGTGGACAGATTGGCGGTCGACCGCAGGTAGACGATTCGTCCGGCCTCCGGAATCGAAGCCGCCGTGAGACCCGCGCGGTCGAGCATCTTCTCCGCCTGCAGATCGAGTTCCAGCCGCGTCAGCACCTTCTCGTGGCCCACGCCGCGCCGCGGGTCCCGATTGACCACGTCGATGAGCTGGGCGACCGTCAGCGCTCCGTCGCCCACCACGTGACCGGGGGTGCGGCGCGTCGCCGCCACCAGTTCGCCGTTCACCACCAGCAGCCGGTGATCGTCGCCTTCGAGGAAGGATTCGACGATGACGGAGGTGGAATGGGCGCGTGCCACGTGGAAGCCCTGCGCGACCTCGTCCGGCGTGGTCAGGCGGATGGAGATGCCGCGTCCGTGGTTGCCGTTGTAGGGTTTGGTGACCACCGGGAACCCCATGCTCTGCGCCGCGCGCACGGCCTGAATTTCGCTCTGCACCAGCTCCTGCTTCGGCACCGGCAGCCCCAGCGTCGCCAGGATTTTATTCGTCTCCTCCTTGTCGCCGGCGAGTTCCACCGCGATGTGCGACGTGCGGCTGGTGACGGTGGCTTGGATGCGCTGTTGAAACTTCCCGTGCCCCAGTTGCACCAACGATTGATCGTTGAGCCGCAGCCAGGGGATGTCGTTGCGTTCCGCCGCACGGATCAACGCGGCGGTGGAGGGCCCGAGGGCGCGCCGCTGCGCGAAGCGGATGAACTCGTCGCGGGCCTCGGCCCAGTGCCACTCCTGCGGCACGGCATCCTGCGGCCGGACGGCCGTGGGCAGCAATGAACACAGCAACCGCAGTCCGAGCTCGCCGGCGGCGATGCCTTCGTCCCGCTGGGCGTATTCGTAGACGACGGTGTAGACGCCGGGCGTGCCGGCGGAACGCGTCTTGCCGAAGGTGACCTCCTCGCCCGCCATGTTCTGCAATTCGATGGCGACGTGCTCGAGCACGTGTCCGAGCCAGGTGCCGTCGTCTTCGCGCATGCGGCGCAGAAAACCGCCGGGCTCACGATAGGAGCAACCATGTTCGGAGAGTCCCGGCAGCGCCGCCGCGAGGGCATCGACGAAGGGGGCGCCCAGACGGCCGGTGGGCCACGCCTCCAGCGCGCCCAGATCGAGTTCGAGGCGGATGACCGGAAAGCGCGCGTAGAGCGAGGGGCCGACGTAGACCGAACGATCGACGATGCGCATGGGGCAGCTATCCTTTCGCCTGCGCCAGCCCTCCGGCGGAGGCCACGCGGGTATTCAGGTCGAATGTCGCACCGGCCACCAGAATGTGCAAGCGCAATCCCAGGGTGCACACGGGCTGGCCTTCGTCGACATCGCCGATCGAGGAGAAACTGACCTCGGAGGCGTCCACCACCGTGACGCCGCCGCTGCCCACCACCTCCAGGGTTTCATCGGGGGAGATGAACGTGGCGGTATCTTCGTCGAGCCCGATGCCGACGGCGAACGGGTTGTACGACAGGGCCGTGATGAGACGGCCGAGGCGGTCGCGTTGGCGAAAGTGCTGATCGATGATGAAGCGGTTGGTGAGCCCCAGGCCGGGTGCGAGCCTGACGCTGCCGGAAATCACCGCGGATCCTTCGTCGCCGAACGCGATCATGTGTTCGCTCAAGATGCTGGCGCCGGCGCTGGTACCGCCCACCGTGACGCCCTGGGCATTGCGCGTCCTGATGAGTTTCGCCACCGGCGTGCCGCCGAGCAGGGTGGTGAGCCGCAGCTGATTCCCGCCGGTGAAGAAGATGCCGGTGGCCTCCTCCATGCGCCGCAGGCGCCCGGCTTCCCGGCAGTCGCGGCGGGTGTCGAAATCCATGACGGTCACGCGCTTCGCGCCCAGCTCGTCGAACAGCCTCTCGTAGCGGGGTCCCGTCTCGTGCATGCGGCTCGCGGTGGGGATGACCACGATATCGGCATCGTCGCCGCCCGAGACCTCGAGGAACCGCTGCAAGATATGGCGGTCGTTCTCCTTGTTCTCGGCGCCGCCAATGGGAACGATCCAACCGCGTTTCGCTCCGCTGGGAATTTTGCTGGGCATCGGATGTTGCCTCCTGAAAGGCCACATCTTGCCAAGACACCGGCAGGCTGTATACATTTACAGTTCATTCCTGCATCCGGTGGCCCACGCTCATGTCTCGATGCACGGCAGAACCCGTAATCACCGCGACCGATGACGAAGTCGTCGCGCCCGCACACCCGGGATCGCCGGCCGGTCTGTCGCGCAGAACCCTGCTGCGCCGTCTCGGCGGCTGGGGTGCCGCGACGCTGCTGGCGCCTGCGCTGATGCCCGCGGCGAGGACGGCTGTCGCGGCCGGGCCGGGGCCCGGCCCGCACGGTGCGCTCATCGTCGTCGACGTGCAGAATTGTTTCGTGGGCGGCGGCAGTCTGGCCGTGCCGCACGGTGAGGAAGTGGTGCCGGTGATCAACCGGCTGACGCCGCTCTTCGCCGTCGTCGTGGCAACCCAGGACTGGCACACGCCGGGTCACGTGTCGTTCGCGAGCAGTCATCCCGGCAGAAAACCGTTCGAGACCCTGGACCTCGACTACGGCCGGCAGGTGCTGTGGCCCGATCACTGCATCATGGGCACGGCCGATGCACAACTCGTGAGCAACCTCGATGCCGCAAAGGCGCAGCTCGTGATCCGCAAGGGGTATCACCGCGATCTGGACAGCTACTCGGCGTTCGAAGAGGCCGATCATCGCACCGCCACCGGGCTTGCCGGCTATCTCCGTGAACGGGCGGTGCGGCGCGTCTTCGTCTGCGGTCTCGCCACGGATTTCTGCGTGGCATGGACGGCATTGGATGCGCGCAAGGCGGGCTTCGAAGTCGCGGTGATCGAGGATGCCTGCCGCGGCATCGACCTCGACGGCTCCCTCGGTGGTGCATGGGCGCGGATGAAATCCGCGGGCGTGCACCGAATCGGGTCGAAGGATCTCGGCATTTTCAGCTGATTTCCCGGCGTTCGACGCCGCCGCCGCGGGGTGTTCGTGCGCCGCTGGTTCAACTTGGTGCATCGCGTCTCACGGCGTGAATTTTGTTGATTGCCCGCTCTCCGTCCCTATACGATCGAACAAATTCAGAAAGACTGGGATGGGAAGCATTTGACCTCATGCATACGCGTCGTGGTGACATCGTGCGCGCTCGCGGCCCTGCCTCTCGCCGCATCCGCCCAGCAACTCGCCTCCACGGCCGCGCCCGCGGCGGCGAGCGCCGGCGGCGACCTCGATGAGATCGTGGTGAACGGGATCAAGCGCGGCGAGCTCATCCTGCCCACCACGGTGACCTCGACGTCGGCCTACGGGCTCGATCTCGGGGTGATGGACACGCCGCGCAACAACACCTTGTTGTCGCGGGCGCAGCTCGACGCTCTGAACATCCAGAATCCGTCGGGTTTTTCGTATCTGACGTCGAGCAGCTACACCGACGCCGCCTTCGGTCAACCGGCCGTGCCGCGCATCCGCGGCCAATACGCCGACCTGTTCCTGAACGGCATGCGTGAGAGCTTCAGCGACAACGGCTACGGCGCGCCGGTGAGCTTCAACAGTGCGGACTCCATCGACATCGTCAAGGGGCCCGCGAGCGTGCAGGCCGGGCCGGGTGCGGGCGTGGGCGGCAGCATCGACATCTCCACCAAGATGCCCTCGTTCACCAAGCTGACGGGGGCGTTCAACGTGGAGGCGGACAGCCAGCAGAAGCGGCGTGCGTCCTTCGACGTGAACAGTCCGCTCGCGTCGAACACGGCCGTGCGCGTGAGCTTCACCACCGACGACAGCGGCAGCTACTACCACGACATGTTCTTCCACCAGCAATCGCTGTTCGCCGCGGTGCTCACGCAGATCACGCCGAAGTACAGCGTGCTCGTCACCGGCTCCTTCGAGGACACGCGCTACCGGGAGAACGACGGCATCAACCGCGTGAACCAGGGTCTCATCGACAGCGGCACGTATCTCACCGGAACCACCGTCGGCCCGATTCAGGGCTTCGGCTCCACGGTGAATCTGACCGGAACGTCGTCGCTCAGCGACCGGATCCTGATCGACGAGCCCGGCGGCACGGGGGCCCACTCGCATCACATCAAGGGCCAGATCATCCAGACGTTCAATGCCACGGACCGGTTCAGCATCGTCAACAACACCTTCTACGACTACATGGACCGCTACAACGAGGTCCAGGATTATTACGCGGACACCTGCAAGGGCTGCTACACCGTCGAGAACAAGACGGACTTCAAGATCAAGTTCGACACCGGCCCGGTGTCTCACGATCTCGATGCGGGCTTCACCTATCGCTACGCCCACGTGTTGTCCATCCAGAATTTCGCGAACGAGCCGGTGAGCGTGTTCGACCTGACCCAGAGCCCGAGCACCTTCGTGTTCCCGGCGGCCGCCCAGGCGGCCGGCGATGCCATGCCCTACACGGCGGCGTTCGGCCGCGTCCAGTACGGAGTTCCCGGTCGCGACGCCCTGTTTCCGAACGACAGCGTCGACTCGAATCTGCAGGACGCGGCGGTGTTCCTCGAACACCGGATGAAATTCTCGCCGCAGTGGAGCGTGCTCTACGGTCTGCGGGGCGACGTGGTGCAGCTGAACCAGGCCGATCCGCTCGGCAAGCCCGGATCGGGATTGGTCAACGGCTTCCCGCAAACGCTCTACACCAACTGGTACGGCCTGTACAACGGCAACGTGAGCGTCGTGTACAGTCCTTCCACGCACGTCTCGGCGTACCTCACGTACAACAAGGCGCAGTACGTCGATCCCAATGCCAACGACGGGGCCATCGGCGTCTACGGCGTGGACCCGACCACGCAGCTGCGGCAGAACACGCTGCTGGAGGAGGCGGGCCTGAAATTCGACCTGCTCGACAAGGCGTTGTTCATCTCCACCGCGATCTTCAAGCAGAACCGCGCCGTCCCCGCCGGGCAGGGTGGCTCGCAGCATTCATTCGCCCACATCAAGGGCGCCGAGATCGAGCTCAATTACCAGCCCGATCCGCATTTCTTCGCCACCGCGAGCTACTCCTACCTGCACACCACGCTCGATACGGGGCAGCCGTTCTACAACTTCCCGGCGCAGCCTGGGATCAACTATGACGGTGCCGGCCCCCAGACCTCGGCGGCCTTTCTGCCCAATCAGAGCTTCTCCGATCCGGGCGTGCCGCAGCACCTGTTCAACGTGCTCGTGAACTACAAGCACGAGTCCGGTCTCGGTGCTCAGGCGAACCTGCAGGTCACCGGTCCCATCGAAACCACCCAGACGGGCTACGTGGACGTGGCGGCGCTCGCGGGACCAAAGAGTTTCCCCGGCCTTCCACCGGCGTTGCTGGCGTCGTTGACGGCCAGCGGCGGCTACTACAAGTCGCCGCAGATTCCCTGGCAGTACACCTTGAACACCGCGGTGTTCTACAATTTTCTCGAACGGTACAGCGTCAAATTCGAGATCTACAACGTGACCGACCGGCACAACCTGGTGAACGACTATCCGTACTACGGCAACGATTTCCTGACCCGCGTGCCGCCGCGGAGCTACGATCTGACGCTCAGCGGCAAGTTCTGACGGAGGGCTACGGGATCGGCGACCAGCCGGCCGCCGTGCGGGTGAACAGCGGGATCGTGCCCAGGCCGCGCACGCGGTCCGGCCAATCGGGCGCCAGCGCGGTCAACGGTTCCCTCCACGCGCGGCCCTCGATCAAGATCACGCACAGTCCGACCACGTCGGCACCGGCCTTCTCCAGCAGAGCGATGGCGGCGGCGGCCGATCCCCCGGTGTTGATCACGTCGTCGACGACGAGCGTGCGCTTGCCGGCCACGCGCTCGACCAGCATGGGATCGAGATACAGCCGCTTCTCCACGTCCGGACTGGTGACGGAGCGGACCGGTATGGACAGCTCGTCCGAATACCAGAATTTGCGGGAGTTTCCGAGCGCCACGTAGTTCGGGAATCCCAGATCGCGCGCGACGATCCGTGCATAGTCGAGACCCAGCGTGGGAATGCCGGCCACCGCATCGCAGGGGAATTGCGCGGCGAGCGCACTCAGCAGCGTGCCCAGCTGCCGTTCCACCTCGAAGGGGGTCTGGTTCGACATGAGCAGCGCGATCGCCTCGTGACCTCCGGGGAGCGGCTGGATCGGCAGGTTCAACCGCGCGCCGTTGCCCAGGGGCACCGGATAGATGTCGCGATATGGCGCGGGCGCGGGCCCAGGCGCAGGCGTGGTCTGGGCGGCGGCTGGCGTGATGGTGACGTGGTAGTCGGTGCGCGGCACGGAGGGGATTCTCACGCAACTTCGCGGCGAATGCGATGAGGCTGAACGATTCCGAGGCGCTGCCCGCCGAGCCGGTCACCGGCGCCCGGCGACATCACGGTCCATCGCGTCCCCGGATGCATCGCGCGAGGAACAAACCGATCACGGTGGCCGCGGGCGAGGCCTGCGTCAGCAGGCACTGGGCCACCTTGAAATGTTTGCCGCTGTTCAGGACGTCGTCGACGATCACCACGGTGGGGCGCAGCGCGGTGCAGGGCCGCTCGAGCTCGGTGAAGCGCAACAACTCGTCGTACCGCATGCGGTCACGCTGCTCGTGATCCGCGGGCGTGCTGCACCGCAGGCGCAGCACCGGGCGGACGTCGGCGCTCCAGCCGCTGAAGGCCCGGGCCAGCACCTCGTGCATGCGGTCGTCGTAGTCCGGGTCGCCGGCCGATTTCGAGCACGGCATGGGAACGAAGGTGTATTGCCCTTCGGCGGCATCGCGGCCCAGCAACAGGCGCAGTGCCTGCGCAGCATGCTCGATGGCACGCCGCTTGAAAATGCGTCGCTCTGCGCTGTCGGTCAGTTCGCTGGGCTTGATCTTCAGATTTTTGATGAATTGATTCGTGGGACCTGCGGCGTAGCCGCGCCGGGCCGCATATTCCCACACGTACAGGCAGCGGTCGGCGCCGTCGAGCGAGAAGTGCTTCGCGACCGTTACCTCGTCAATCCTCGACAGTCGGGCGGGTATGGGCGGCAGCAAGGTGGTGTCCGATGTCGGCGTCGTCGGCGATACGGATGGCGCCCATGGCGAGGAAGCGTGCGGGCCAGTCGAGGTCCGACGCGAAACAGCGGTCCAGGATGAACAAGGGCCGGCCCTGCCGCAGTGCGTGACGGCCCTGCACCAGCGCGCCCGAGCGTGCCCCGGCTTCGACGATGACGGTCGCCCGGCTCAACGCGGACATGGTGGCGTTGCGTTCGGGGAAGAAGCGCGACCTGGCGCGCGCGCGGCGCCGCGCCGGCGTGACGACGGGCACCTGGCTGATCAGCAGATGCCCGGCGCCGATGTGTTGCTG
>CAZZWZ010000149.1:0-8857 GCA_964657955.1 uncultured Steroidobacteraceae bacterium | reverse complement strand
TCTCAAGGGCAATTTCTTCTCGATGACGCCAAACAAGGCCACCGACAAGGTGTTCACCCTGGGAGACGGTACGGTGATCCCGCTGCGTCCCGCGGCCGAGAAGATCTACCGTGCACGCGTGGCCATGAGCGAGACTCCGAACGTCTTCGCCACCACCGCTTCGCGCTGCCTGCCCCTGGGCACGCCGCTCAACATGATGGGGGCACCTCCCTACCTGCTGCGGATCGTGCAGGAGCCGGACTTCATCACGATACTGCTGGAAGAGGGCTGGGAGTTCCGCGCGATTTATCTGACCGGCAAACATCCCGACGAATTGATCCCGAGTTTCATGGGCCATTCCATCGGTCACTGGGAGGGCAAAACCCTGGTGATCGACACGGTGGGACTGCGCGACGACACCACGTTGAACGGAACCGGTCTGCCGCACAGCGTGGAGATGCATCTCACCGAACGCATGAGCCGGACGTCTCCGGACACGCTGGTGGACCTCATCGAGGTCAACGACCCCGTGATGTACACGAAGCCCTTCACGTTCAAAACCGTGTTCAAGAGAACCGAACAGCAGCAGATCGAATACGTCTGCGAAGACAGCCGCATCTCGGTGACCTCCGACGGGCGTCAGAGTTACCACGCGCCCGAGCATCCGGACGTACCCCGCACTCAGCCTTAGACCGCCCGGGCCGCTGCTCCCGGTTCGCCCGAACGGGTTCCGAGTCATCCCGCGCGGCCGGCAGGCGATCGGCCGGCCGTTGACCGGGCTCGCGGTCTGCCTGCACGCGCCGGTGTGCCGCAAAACCCACTCTCAGAAAATAGGTAAAACGCTTCAATAGTGCACATCGCCGATAATAGTTGCATCTGAAGTATATTTCCGACAGTATTCTTCCCGCCTGGCGATATTCGATTCGACACCCGCCGGCAGTCGACAACAACTCATCAGCCGCGTCGGGACGTAGAAGCCCGCAAGCGAGCACGGCGCGAAGGCGCCATCGGTCAATTTGGTTTCGAATTGGGAGTAGACGATGCAAAGACAGACCTTCCGCCACACCCTTCGGGCAGCAGCCGGCCTCTCGTGCCTCGCGGCAGCCGCTCAATCGCACGCGGCAACCACCACTGCCAACGTTCCCGCCCCGGGCGATGCGCTGGACGAAGTAGTGGTGACCGCCACCAAGCGCGTGGAGAATCTGCAGGTCGTGCCGTTGACCGTGGACGTGGTGTCGCAATCGGCGTTGCAGGCGCAGAATCTGACCAGCACGGACGATTTGAAGCGGCTGGTTCCCGATCTGAACTACCGCCATGCCGGCACGCCGGGCAACGATGCCTTCAACATCCGCGGCGTCGAGACGCTGGGCACCAGCTACGGTTTGGAGCAATCCGCCGGCACCGCCTTCGACGGCGTGCCCCTGGCCCGCCCGGTGGGTTCGATCGCCGATCTGGTCGACATCCACAGCGTCGAAGTACTGGAAGGGCCGCAGGGGATGTTGTTCGGCAAGAACGCCTCCGCCGGTCTCATCAACATCGTCAGCAATTCGCCGGAGATCGGCAAGACGGACGCGACGGTACGTGCCGCGTACGGCACCCTCAACAATCAGCAGTACTCCGGGACGGTGAACGCCGCCGTCACCGACAACTCGGCGATTCGCGTGACCGCATGGAAGTTCAAGCACGACGGTGACATCCACGAACTCAACACCGGCCAGTACATGAATGACAAGGACAGCGGCGGAGTGCGGCTCAAGTACCGATGGACGCCCACCGAGAACCTGGATCTCAACGCCACGGCGGAGTGGTTCAGTCACGATCAGAACGGCACCGGCTATTCCATCCGCTCCTTCAACCCGGCATTTTTCAACAACAACAACGACGGACAGGCGGTCGAGGCCTACGAACTCGGCAAGGGCACCGTGCCGGGCGAACACAATCTGATCGCGCGGGGCCTGGACAATCCTTATTACGATCGCGGCCACACCAATGCCTACACCGGCCAGGCCGACTATCACGTGGGCGACGGCACCGTCACCGCCATCGTCTCCTATCGCAGCATCGGCAACGACGCATCGTTCGATCCGTTTCCGAGCGACAACCCGGTCAATCAGCAATTCCGCAACACGGACAACATCCGTTACGACCAATGGTCCGAGGAATTGCGCTATGCCTCGCCCGTCGCGGACCGGTTCCGTTACGTGGTGGGACTGTTCAACTTCCACATGAACCTGCACGATGACACCGGCTTCGGCATCGCCGGCTTTCTGCCGGTTCCCACGCCGGGGCTCTACCCGCTGATCAATGCCGACTCGCTGCAGGACCTGAAGAACAGCAACTACGCGGGCTTCGGCGAGGCGACCTTCGACATCACGAAGGAGCTGCACGTGTTCGCGGGCCTGCGGCGGTCCACCGACAAGGTGCACGAAGGCGTCAACAACGGCGGCCCGGTGGACTTCTTCGGTCCCGTCATCGCCTCCGCGTCCACGGAGTACAACGATCTTTCCTGGCGCGGCGGCGTCCAGTACGAGTTCCTGCCCGACGCCATGGTCTATGGCACGGTATCGCGCGGCTACAAGGGCCCTGCCATCGGTTATTCGCTGTCGACCAATGCGACGGAGATCGCAGCCACCAACGGCGACATCATCAAGCCGGAAATCGTGCACGCCTTTGAGATCGGCGTGAAGAGCCAGTGGTTCGACCGCCGCCTGACGGCGAATCTGGCCGTGTATCGGGAGAAATTCGACAACTTCCAGACGTCGGTCATCCTCCCGAATCAGTTCGGCACCGTGGCGATCACCAACGCGAACCAGCTGACCTCCGATGGCGCGGATTTCACCATGCGCTGGCAGATCTCGCCGTCGTTCAGCGTGGCCGCGAACGAGGCATACATCAACGCGCGGTACACCAACTTCAAGGGTGCCGCCTGCTATACCGGCCAGACGGCGGCGGCCGGCTGCGTGACGAGGATACTGCCGAGCACCATGCCCGGTCCGCCCCAGACGTCGAGTTCGCAGAATGCGACGGGCGCCCGCCTGGCCAATTCGCCCCGCGAGAAGGTGGGTTTGACCGGACGTTTCGACCACCCGATCAACGGCTACTGGAGCGGATATCTGTCGCTGAACGCCACCTACCAGAGCAATGTGAACTACAGCAGCCTCGGCGATCCCCAGACCGTGCAGGGCGGGTATTCCCTGGTCAATTTCTCGACCGGCCTCAACAGTTCGGACGGCCGGTACGCGATCAATGTCTACGGCAACAACATCCTCGACCGGCACTACGTCGACCTGATCGTGCAGAACAACCTCGGCAACGCGGTGCTGTTCAACGATATCGGTTATGAAGATCTGCGGACCTTCGGTGTTGCCTTGACGGTGCACTTCTAGTGCCGGCCGGATGGGGGGGGAAGTCCCGCGCCCGCCGGTGCGGCACGACCCGGCCGCGGGAGATCCTTTTTTGATGAAATCGAAAGTTCTCGCAATCACCGTGGCGCTCTCGTTGGGCGGCGCCGGGGCGGCCATGGCGCTGCCGGATGCCCCGGCACCGGCGAAGGCGTCCGGCTCGCTGCCCTTCATCAAGCCCGCCGGTGCCGACTTCAGCGGCGTGTGGAACATGCTGCCCCAGCATCCGCGGGACTTCGATCCTCAAGCGGGCATGGTGCGCGAGAATCCGCCCCTGAAACCCGAATGGATGGCCGAGTGGCTGAAGACCCGGCAGCGCAAGGACGCCGGCATGCGCATCTGGGATCCCGCCATCCACTGCCTGCCGCCCGGCATGCCCCACATGATGAACGGCAGCTATCCGTTCGAGGTGCTGATGACCCCCGGACGCGTGACCGTGCTGACGGAGCTGTTCAACGAGACGCGCCGCATCTGGACCGACGGCCGCCAACACCCCCCCGCCGACGAGCTGGAGTACACCTTCGACGGGCATTCCATCGGGCACTGGGAAGGCGCGACGCTGGTGATCGACACCGTGGGCCTGCGGCCGGAAACCGTCATCGACGTGGCGGCCGTGCCGCACAGCGACCAGCTGCACGTGACGGAGCGGGTGCACCTGGTGAGCAAGGATGCGCTGGATTGGACCATCACCCTGGAAGATCCCGTCGTGCTCGACAAGCCCTGGACGGAGACCAAGCATTTCACCCGTGCGCCCGCGACCGACGGGATACGCGAATATGCCTGCGCCGACAACAAGCATCACGACGACAAGTACGCGCCGAGTCCGGACGATGACAAGTACACGCACGTCGATCCCCGCCTGAAGACGCAGCAATGAGCGGCGCCGATGCCGATTGAGAACACGCGGACGCGTTACGGCGGCATCGCCCAGAGTTTTCATTGGATCGTCGCCGTCCTGATCGTGCAGCAATTCATCCTCGCGCCCATCCCGGACGATATTCCGGCGGGACGCGACATTCCCATTCCGTTCGGCCTGGACAAGTTGACGGTGCTGCTGAGGCACAAGAGCTTCGGGATGACGGTGCTGCTGCTGGTGATCCTGCGCGCGCTGTGGCGCCTGCGCAGCCCGCCGCCCGACCTGCCGGCGCACATGAACACCGCCGAGCGGGCGCTCGCGCGAACCTCGCACATCGCTTTTTACGTGCTGCTCTTCTGCATGCCGTTGACCGGCTGGATGATGTCCACCGCCGACGGCCATCCGGTCGCGTGGTTCGGATTGTTTACCTGGCCCAGCCTCGTCGGCAAGAATCCGCAGGCGTTCTCATGGCTGCGGGATACGCATCACTTCCTGAGCCACGTGCTGTTCTTCCTCGCTCTGTTTCACGTCGCGGCGGCGCTCAAGCACCAGTTCTGGAACAAGGACGGCGTGCTGGCGCGCATGCTCCCCTTCACCAGGGCGGGGCGGTGAACGAGATGGCGCGGACCGGCCGCCGCCGGGACGGTCGTGCATGCGCCGCTCGCGCGGGTGGCGCCGCTCGTCACCGAGCGGCGGCAATTTTCGGGTTGCGGCTGCCGCCGAGCGGCGGCTAGTCGTGGGCGGCGGCGGTTGGTGGGTCCCGGTTACTGAGCGGCGGCCATCTTTCGTTCGAATTCGGCGCGCCATTGCGTCATGGGCTTGAAGTCGGGACGCGCCATGCACAGCGCCTCGGTCTCCCGATACAGGGCCTCGGTGGGTTTCTCCAGGTCGATGAACGAACGAAAAGGCTGGGTGATGTACCATTCCGTATCGGCAAACATTTCGACGCGGTTGTTCTCGGGGTCACGGAAATAAATCGACCACGCAATGCCGTGGGTGACCGGCTCGAGCCCCGTGGCCGCGCTGTCGCGTATTCTCGGATACAGCTTCTGCACCTCAGCCAACGAGCCCAGTTTGAACGACACCTGCTGCACCATTTCCGCCACACCGGCCGGCCGGCCCGGTCGCAGGATGAGTTGGTGATGATCCTTCGGGCTGCGGCTGAGAAAAGTCGGATTGCCGTTCTCGCCCCGGTCGGTGACGACGAAACCGATCGAGCGCGTGTAGAAGTCGACCATTTTCGCCAGGTCGGTGACGAAGAGACCGACGTGGCTCAGTTGGGTGCTCGCGTGTTCTGTCATGTCGCTCTGCCTGTTGAAACGGACGGTGCCGCCGGTGCGCCATGATAGAGGATGGCGTCGTGTCTGCAATACCGATTGCGGCGCCAGCTATCACACAAACGCATAGCGCCGGGCCCCTGCACCTGCATGATAACTACGTATAATCCGGCTCGACGAATCGCGCGGGCTGCTCGTCGCGAAGCCGGACGTATCCTGGACAACGGATGAAGACAACATGAAGATCGCGTTTTTCGATTCTCATCGCCTGGGCGTCATCGTCGATGAGACGGTGGTCGATGTGTCAGGCGCGGTGAGGGACATCCCGCACGCCGGGCCGCAGGGGCTGCTCAGTGCGCTGATCGAACGTTTCGACGAATTTCGCGGCCCTCTCGAGGCAGCCGCGAAGAGCGGCACCCGGCTGCCGCTGTCCGGGGTGAAGCTGCGCGCGCCGGTGCCGCGACCCACCAATATTCCCTGCATGGCCGTCAACTACATGGAAGACGGCACGCTGCCGGCCCCGCCGCCCATCAACGCCTTCCTGAAGACCACGAGTTGCATCATCGGTCCCGATGAGGAGGTGGTGCTGCCGGACGTGCCCGCCAGCGTGTTCGAGGGCGAGGCCGAGATGGCGCTGGTGATCGGCAAGCGCGCACGGTGCGTGGGCGCGGCGCAGGCCATGGACCATGTCTTCGGCTACGTCAACTTCATCGACGTGTCGGCCCGCGGCCTGCCGCCGGAGCGGAACACGTTCTATCAGATGAAATCGCGCGATACCTTCGGTCCGGTGGGCCCTTACATCGTCACCGCCGACGAGATCGCCGATCCCCACGCGCTGCAGATCAGGCTGTGGGTCAACGGCGTGCTCAAGCAGGATTTCAACACCAGCGACATGGCGCACAAGATTCCGCGATGCATCGAATTCCTGAGCCACATTCAGACACTGGAGCCCGGCGACCTGCTGCCCACCGGCACCAACCATCGCGGGTTGAACGCCTTCCAGGACGGTGACACGGTGGAGCTCGAGACCGAGGGCCTGGGGCGGCTGTCGGTGCGCATCCGCGACGATCTGAAGCGCACCTGGGAGCGCGAGACGCGTCTGCAGCGGACCACCAAGGGATTGCATGCCATCGCGCCGCAGCTGACCGGCAAATACGCGCCGCCGCAGTGAGCAAATCCGCCGTGACTGCCGGGACCGGACTGCCGGATGCAAGATCGCCCTGGTGGACGGTGTTCGGTGTGTCGCTGGGGATGGCCGTGTCCTTCTCCCCGACCATGCTCAGCGTGTTCGGCCTGTACTTGAAGCCCATGATCCATGATCTGGGATGGAGCCGCAGCCGGGTCTCGCTGGGAGTGTCGCTGATCTCGGTGGTGGCGGTGTTCGTGACGCCGGTGGCGGGCATCTTGATCGATCGTTTCGGCTCGAAACCCGTGATCCTGGGCGGCTGCGTGCTGTTGCCGCTGTCCATGGTGGGCTTCAGCCTCATGCCGCCGCTCTACGGTGCCTTCCTGGCCTGTGCGGCGGTTGCCGGTGTGGCCGCTTCCGTCTCCGCGCCTTCGACGTTTCTCACCGTGCCTCCGCAGTGGTTCGACCACAATCTCGGGCGCGCGCTGGCGCTGTCCATCGCCGGCGGCAGCGTGGGACAGTTCATCTCCCCGCTGGTGACGCAGGCCATGATACAGCGCAGCGGTTGGCGCGGCGCGTGGATGGCGGTTGCGGTCATCGTGGCGGTGATCGGCATTCCCAACTGTCTCGGCATGATCCGCGACAACGATCTGGTTCGGCGTGCGCGACGCACCCTGGACGAGTCCCCGTTGATGCTGGGTCACGATTTTCATTCCGCCATCCGAACCTTGAATTTCTGGCTGTTGTCGGTGTGTTTCGCGCTCGGCGTCACGGTGGGTGTCGGTTTCGCCTTCCACGCCCCCGCACTGCTCACCGACCGCGGCTACACGCCGGCCCAGAGCGCCTACATTCCCGCCATCCTCGGTGGCTGCTCCATCGTCGGCCGGCTCGTGACCGGCACCCTGCTGGATTTCACGCCGTTCGGCCGCATCGCCGCGCTGTGTTTCCTGGGGCAGGGCATCGGCTGCCTGCTCATCTGGACGGGGTGGGGCGGCCCCACCCCGTTTCTCGCCGCCGCGCTGATCGGCTTCGCGCTGGGCGGCGAGGGCGACGTGCTGCCGTACACCCTGCGCCGCCAGTTCGGCATGCGCGCCTTCGGCAGGTTGTACGGGCTCTCGTTCGGTCTGTACCAGGTGGGCGCCATCGTGGGGCCTTCCATCCTGGGCGTGGGCTTCGATTACTTTCATTCGTATTCGCCCATGCTGCTGGTGCTCGCCGGCATCGCGGTGCTGGCGGCGACCCTGGTCGGCATCGCGGCCCTGCGTGCGCCGCGCCTGGACCTGACCCGGCCCGTGGGCGTGGCCTCGTAAGGAGCGGTCATGCGATTCGGCATCGGCGACGTCAGGGTGGATTCGATCAGCGATTTCGAGCGCACCGAACTGCCGCTGGCGAAGATCTTTCCGGAAGCGGACCGGGCCCGTCTGGCGACGCGCCGCGATGTGCTCGAGCCCCTGCACCTCGATCTCGCACGCGACATGGTACTGCTCTGCATCCAGTTGTTCGTACTGCGGGTGGCGGGTCGCACCGTCCTGATCGATCCGTGCGTGGGCGAGCACAAGGACCGTCCCGCACCGCCCGATTGGAATCAGCGGCAGGCCACCGGTTTTCTCGACCGGGTGCAGGCGGCGGGCGTGCATCCGGATGAAGTGGACGTGGTGTTCTGCACGCACCTGCATTCCGATCACGTGGGCTGGAACACCCGGCTGGACGACGGGCGCTGGATTCCCACCTTCAAGAACGCCCGTTACCTCATCGGCAGGCGCGAGATGCAGCATTGGCAGACCCTGCGGTCGAACGGCCCCGCTCGGCTGCATGCCTTCGAGGATTCGGTGCTGCCCGTGGTGCATGCGGGTCAGGTGGACCTGGTGGATGACGGTCACGAACCGGCGCCGGGCATGACCCTCGCACCCTTTCCCGGACACACGCCCGGCCAGATGGGCCTGCATGTCCGCAGCGGCGCCGAGCGCGCGGTATTCTGCGGCGATGCCATTCACAGTCCGGTGCAAGTGCTGCATCCGGAACTGTCGGCGGGCCTCGACACGGACCGCGAGCAGGCGCGCGTCACCCGCCTGGGCATCCTGCAACACGCCGCGAGCCATGGCAGCTGGCTGGTGCCCGCGCATTTTCGCGGCACCCACCGTGCCAGGATTCGCGCCCAGGCCGACTCTTTCCTATTCGACTTCGCGCCGTAGCCGGCCGCGACGTTTTTGATCAAAAT
>CAZZWZ010000148.1:6477-8885 GCA_964657955.1 uncultured Steroidobacteraceae bacterium | reverse complement strand
TGATGCGCGCGATCTTGAGCTGCGCCGCGGCGGTGGTCAGATCGTTCTGCGCCTGTACGAATTCGGAAGCCTCGACGAGGGCCAGCGGCGCCCCGGCTTTGACGGTGTCGCCCAGCCCCGCGATGACGCGGGTGACGCGCCCGGAATAGGGCGAGAACAGCGGCGTCGCCCGATCGCCGTTCACCGCGATCTTGCCCTCGGTCAGTTCCTCGCTGACGAAGCCGTGCAGGCCCACGGGCTCCACGGTCAACGTCTTCATCTGTTGCGACGTGGCGCGGAAGGTGCCGGGCGGGGAGGGGGTTTCCGCGACCGGCGCTTCCTGCTTGCCGAACAGCCTGCCGCCGAAATACACCAGCACCAGCACCACGACGACGACGGCCACCACCAAACCCGATATCCTCAACTGGCGGTTGCGCGGCCACGCCCGTCGGTCGATGGATTCCTGGCCCTGCGGAGCCTGGCCGGAATCCCCAGTCACATCGCTCATTCAACATCCCCGTTCGACGAATCACGCCGGGCTTTCACGCCCCGGCACCACTATAACCCCGCACTATGACCGTCGATGCAGCCGTGGAGTTTCCCGCGCCGGGAGCTCAAAAGTGGAAGATGGCATCCACCGCGATCATGGCCTGCGAATTGTGCCCCGCGCCCAGGGTGGCGGTCGGGTTGTCGTAGGCATCGGCATCGCGGGCATGCTCGAAGCGCAACTCGGGCCGCAGTTCGATGGTATCCCCCACCCAGTGGGTATACCCCAGATCGAATTCGTAATACCGGGTCTTGAAGCCGGTGCGCTGCCCGCGGGCGTCGTTCAGGAAATCGGTGCGCCAGGTCACGATGTCGCGCGGTCCGATCTGGTAATTGATGTAGTTCACCGCGGCATACGCATACGAATAGCAGTAGACCACCCCGGGATTGCAGACCGCGCCGGCCGGCGCGCCGTATTTGGCATAGGGATAGCGCTCCCCGATGGCGGCCAGCCCTTCCGGATTGTTCACATTCGGCGTGTGGCTCTGCCACAGGTACCAGATCTCGGTGTCCATGTGCCATGCCGAATTGAACTTGTGATACCAGGTGACGACGGCATGCTGGATGTTGTTCCAGCGCCAGTTGCCGTCGTTCAGGCCGTTCATGCAGGGATAGATGCTGTCCTTGCCGGAATTCGAGGTCCACACCACGCACAGCGCGGGCGTCAGGTGCCGCTCGCTCTTGACCCACGGCGCCACGTCGTTGCCCGCGGACAGTTCGGTCTGCAGCATCCAGTTCCTGCTGAACTTCGTGGTGGCCACGATGCCGTTCTGGGTGTACGGGTCGAACGTGTAGAGAAGCGAATGACTGTACGTGATGTTGTTCGGCGCCAGCTGCGCCTCGATGTCGGGAATGGATATGTAACGTCCGACGCGCACGTTCATGCCGTCGGCAACCTTCGGGAACCAGAAATCCAGGTAATACATCACCGGATCGAAGCCGTATTGTTTCGCCTCGCCCAGGTACTGATTGCTGAAGATGCCGTTGCTGAAGGTGTACTTGTAGTCGGTGCCGTAGAGCGCCGTGAACCGGCCGCCCCAGTCGAAGTGGTCGCGTTGGATTTCGTCCGCCGTCCGTTCGAAATACAGCGCGAACTGATCGAGCTGCGTGGTGTTCGGCTCGAAGGAGTAGGCCGCCGGGTAATTGCCGCCCGTGCCGGTGGAGTAGTTGAACCGCTTGTTCGACGTGGTCAGATTGGCGCCCGGTTCCAACCATCCATAGATCGTGAACCGGCTGTCCTTGAGTTTCTGGCCTCCCTTGCCGCAATACAAGGCGTCCATGAAGGCGTTGTAGTACATGTTCTCGACGCCGATGGCCTGCGACCCGCCCACGTTCCACGTCGCGTACGGCCAGGGCGGATTCGACTCGGGGACTTCGGCCCCGCCGACGACCACCGCCGGGGGGGCGTTCGGATCGCCGCCGTCCCACTCGAGGTGCGATTTGTAGCTTGCTTTCAAGCGGGTGTAGAAGCCTTGGTTCTCCGAGCCCTTTGCGCAGCCTTCGATGGGTGCCTCCGGGTCCGTGGATTTGGTCGCCGCAGGCGCGGGCGGCGGCGTGGAGGCGTCATCGGCGAGCGCGACGCCCGCGAACACCGTCAAGCCGACCGCGATGATGCCCACGATCGGGCGATGCCAGGTCTTCGTCATGTGTATTCCTCCTTGGGGGAGGCTCCATAGAGTACGCAGGTTGCGCACGCACGATAGACAGGGCCGTATTAAAAAAACGACGTCGTTGCCGAATCCCCCGTAAATTTCCCGTCAATTCGGTCTCATTCGGCCGACAATGAACGGGACGGGATCAGGCGCTCATGGCCTCGGCCGCGGGGAGGCGCCGGGCAATTTCCACCGCGGCGGCAGCCTCCTCGGAGACTGCCGCTGACACCG
>CAZZWZ010000148.1:0-6467 GCA_964657955.1 uncultured Steroidobacteraceae bacterium | reverse complement strand
TCGACCGCTGCGTCGGCTCGGGCCGCTGCGTCGGCTTCGGCAGCCGGCGCGGCGCTCTGCATCACCAGCCGGTAACCGATGCCCACTTCGGTCACGATGTGCCGCGGCCGGGCGGGATCCACCTCGAGTTTTCGGCGCAGGCTGGCGATGTACACCCGCAATGCGCGCGCATCGTCGCGATGGGGGCCCCAGACCTGCTTGATCAGCGCCTCATGCGTGACGATGCCGTCTCGATGACGCACGAGCGTCTCCAGGATGCGATGCTCCAACGGGGTCAGGCGCATGTCGCCCTGGCCGGCGCGGCGGGCGATGCGCCGGCTCATGTCCACCGACACGTCGCCGAGCTTCAGGACGGCCATCGGCAGATCGCCACGCACGTGCCGCCGCACCACGGCGCGCGCTCGCGCCAGGAGTTCGGGTGCGCTGAAGGGCTTGGACACGTAGTCATCGGCACCCTGCTCGAATGCGGCCAGACGCTGCGCCTCGGCGGTGCGCGCCGACAGCACGATGATGGGCACGGGCG
This sequence comes from uncultured Steroidobacteraceae bacterium, assembly GCA_964657955.1. Lineage (GTDB taxonomy): Bacteria > Pseudomonadota > Gammaproteobacteria > Steroidobacterales > Steroidobacteraceae > Bog-1198. Next base: position 5,944 of record CAZZWZ010000148.1, on the reverse strand, counting down.
ACCATTGCCGTAGGTGCGCGATGACGTTGAGGCCGTCCGAGTCGGGCAGGCCGAGATCGACCACGACCACGTCGGGCCGCTGCAGCCGGGCGTCGCGCTGGCCGCGCTCGGCGGTGCTCGCGATCACCACACGATAGCCGTTCTCCTCGAAGAGAATCCGCAGGATGTGCTGGAGCGCCGGATCGTCTTCGAAAATGAGGATCACGTGCATCGCGTCGGTCATGCTGAAATCACTCCGCGTTCCCTGCTGCGCCGGATGAATGGTTCCAGCCACACCGTTGCTGGTCTCGGTTGCCGCGGCCAGTGTGCCTTTGTTCAATTGTGTCGTCAAACGGCCCGGCGCCGACGGGCCGGGTGCGTGATCACGCGGCTGCGCCGCACCGTTTTGCGCGGCGCGTTCAGCTCGCCGCCACCGGCATGTCGGCCTGCGTCTCGACGGGGAAGGTGATTTCGAAACGCGCGCCGCCGGCGCCGGCCATGGCCCGAATGTCGCCGCCATGCAGGCGCGCGGCGGCGCGGCAGATCGCGAGCCCCAGGCCCACACCCTGGTCCACGTCCGAATGGCCGCGGTAGAACTTGTCGAACAGGCGTTCCGGATCGCCGGGCGGCAGACCCGGCCCGTCGTCTTCGAACACGATGCGCAGGTGATCGGGATAGGCCGAGGCCGCGATGGTGACCGTCGTGCCCGGCGGCGTGTACTTGCCGGCATTGTCCAGCAGGTTGTTGATGATCTTCACGAACAGGGTGGCCTCGACGAGGACGAACGGCAGGTCACTGGGCAGGCGCAGATCGATGCGCAGTGCGGCCACGCGTGATGCGTTGGTGCGCAATGCCAGCCCGACCAGGTCCTCGACCGCATGCCATTCCGTGCGCAGCGTATCGCTCGAGTCCGCCTGCACCAGGTCGAGCACGTTCGTGAGCAGCCGGGACATGTCGAGCGCCTTGACCTCGATCAGATGCGCGAGCGTCGTTCGACGATCCGCGTTCAACGCGTATTCCGGTTGCGCCAGCAGGCTTCCCGCACCGGCGATGGCCGAGAGCGGTGTCCGCAGATCGTGCGAGATCGAGGCCAGCAGCGTGTTGCGCAGCAGGGCGTGTCCCACCGAGCGCCGCGCCGCCTCTGCAGCCTCGGCCACGCGTGCCCGTTGCAGGGACAGCGCGAGCTGCGCCGCGAAGGCCTCCAGGAGACTCGGCTCTTCGCGCGCCCGGTCCTGAGGACCGTGGGGACGCACGACGATCACGCCCTTGACCCGCCGGCTGCCCCGCAGCGGCAGATAGCTCACGACCACGTCGTTCGTACGGCGTTCGCCCCGCTCGCCGCGGCCCAGCACCTCCTGCGCGAACGGCAGGTCGTAGTCCGCGGGAGCGGCAGCCACGTCCTGCCGCCCGGCATCCGGGGCGGCGAGAGGCGACAGGCAGCCGTGATCGTCCGCGATCAATACCGCCACCGTGCCGTCGAACACGGCACCGATGTGCCGGCTGGCGGCCGATGCCATGGCAGCGGCATCCGTGGCCACGGCCAGATCGCGGCTCATCGCGTACAGAACGGCCGTGCGGCGCTCGCGCGCGTCCGCGGCATCGCGATGGCGTCGATTGCGGGCCATCAGACCGGCGATCACCACGGCCACCATCAGCATGACGCCGAGCGTGAAGAGATATTTCGTGTCCTCGACGATGAAGCTGAAGGCGGGCGGCACGAAGAAGAAATCGAACGCCAGCGTGTTGAGGACGGCGATGAGAACGGAGCAGGCAAAACCCAGGCGCAGCGCGGCGAGCGCCGTCGCCAGCAGATAGAGCATGACGATGTTGACGGCCCCGAAGTACGGCGCAAGCGGCAGAGCCACGGCGGTGCACGCGGCGGTGCAGGCAATGGCGCTCGGAAGCACCGCCCAACGCGGCAGCGAATGCCGTGCCGGCGCGCGCTGGCTGCCGTGATCGCCCGCGCCCCGATCGCCGCGGCGGATTCGCCAAGTCATGCCTCGCTCCGGTCTCGTGCTGTCCGGGTTCACTATACCGCGTGATTGACGGACAATGGCTCGATGCACCCGCTTCACATCGTGTACCTGAACGGACCGGACATTCAGCGCCTGGCGCTCACCGATGCGGAGATTCTCGCCGCCGTCGAAGGCGGCCTGGCGGCCCAGGGACGCGGCGAATCGGTGCTCGAACCCCGCGTGCATCTGGTGCCGGAGGACCCGGCGATCGGGCATTTCAACGTGCTGCGCGGGGCGATTCGTCCCCTGGGACTCGCCGGCGTCAAGGTGGTCGGCGACTTCGTCAACAATCACCAGATCGGCCTGCCGTCCGCGATGTCGGTGCTGTCGTTGTTCGATCCGTCCACCGGCGCACCCCTGGCCATCCTCAACGCGACGTCGATCACCGACATGCGCACCGGCGCGATGACCGCCCTCGGCGCCAAGTATCTGGCGCGCAAGGACAGCAAGGTGCTGGGTCACGTCGGCGCACGCGGCACGTCGTACTGGAACATTCGTCTGCTGAATCATTTCTTCGATTTCGACGAGATCCGCGTGCATTCGAAACGGCCGGAGAACCGCCGGGCCCTGGCGGCGAAACTCGCGAAGGATCTCGGCAAGGAGGTGATCGCGGTGGACGACTGGGAGCGGTGCGTGCGCGACGCCGACATCGTGGTCGAGGCCACCCGGCTGGCCGAACCGGAACCGCTGTTGAAGACCGAATGGATACGCCGCGGTGCACTGGTGGTCCCCTACGGCATCATGAGCGCGGTGGAGCTGTCGCTCACCGACATCATCGACAAGGTGGTCGTCGACGATTGGAACCAGTGCCGCAAGGGATCGCAGTTCGGTGCGCTGCGCCGGCACGTCGACGAGGACAGGATCACCGAGGAGAACCTGCACGCGGAACTCGGCCAGATCGTCGCCCGGCTGCGCCCGGGCCGCGAAACCGACGACGAGACCATCCTGTTCTGGCATCGCGGATTGTCGTTGAGCGACGTCGCGCTCGGCAGCGTCCTGCTCGACAAGGCGGGCGAACTGTCCATCGGCCAGACGCTGCGCTTCGAGTGACCGCCGCTCAGCGCTTCCTGCCCGCCCATGCGGCGGCGATGGCCGCCGCCTTTTCGTCTTCGCCCAGCCGCACCGGACGGTTCCAGTCGGCAACGGTGACCTGGCGGGCGCGCGTGAGCGTGAGCTCGTCCTCGGCGGCGGTCTGCGTGATGGTGGAACCCGCTCCGATGGTGGCGCCCGCACCGATGCGCACCGGCGCCACCAGCATGCAGCCCGAACCGATGAAGGCGCCGTCTTCGATGGCCGTCGGCCACTTGTTCGCCCCGTCGTAATTGCAGGTGATGGAACCCGCGCCCACGTTGACCTCCGCGCCCACGGTGGAATCGCCCACGTAACTCAGGTGATTGATCTTGCTGTCCGCCCCGATGCGGCTGTTCTTGACCTCGACGAAGTTGCCCAGGTGCACGTCCTGCGCGAGCGTCGTGCCGGGACGCACGCGGGCAAAGGGACCGAGGCGGCACCGTGTGCCGACGACGGACTCTTCGATGACGCAGTTCGCGTGAATCTCGGTGTCGGCGCCGATGGTCGAATCGCGGATCACGCAGTTGGGGCCCACCCGGACCCGGGCGCCGAAATGCACCGTGCCCACCAGGACGGCGTTGACGTCGATGAACACGTCCCGCTCGACGGTGACCTCGCCGCGGACGTCGATCCGCAGCGGATCGGCCAGCGTGGCGCCGGCGGTCATCAGTTCCTCCGCGCGATCCCGGCGGTAACCCGCCTCCACCTGCGCGAGCTGCATCCGATCGTTGACGCCCAGCACCTCGACGGGATGAATCACGGGGATGGCGGTGATGGCCGCACCGGACCGCACGGCACCCGCCACCACGTCGGTCAAATAATACTCGCGCTGCGCATTGTTCCGGTCGAGGCCGGACAGCCAGGCGCGCAGACGGCTCGCGGGCGCCGCCATCAATCCGGAATTCGCCTCGCCGATCCGCAACTGCTCGGTGCTGGCGTCCTTGTGCTCCACGATGCCGGTCACGCGGCCGCCGCCGTCGCGCACGATGCGACCGTAGCCCGAGGCATCGACCAGGTTCACCGTGAGCAGCGCCAGACAGCCGAGATCGACGGCGTGCACCAGTTCGCCGAGACAGGCCGCACGCACCAGCGGCACGTCGCCGTAGAGGACCAGCACCGTGTGATCGTCGGGGATGACGTGCATGGCCTGCAGGACCGCATGGCCCGTGCCCAGCTGCTCGGCCTGCAGCACCCAGTCGAGATTTTCGTGCCCCAACGCCGCCTGCACCTGCGCGCCGCCGTGTCCGTAGACCACGTGGATGGCGGCGGGATTGAGTTCCCGTGCCGTGTCCACCACGTGCTGCAGCAGCGGCTTGCCGGCCAACGGCTGCAGAACCTTGGGCAGGTCGGAGTTCATCCTCTTGCCCTGGCCCGCGGCCAGTATGACGACGGAAAGCGGCATGGCGGCTCCCGGAGTACGGTTCAGCGCTTCTTGCGCAGGTTCTCGATCGTCTTCAATTGTGCCACCGCCCGGGCCAGCTCCGCTTGGGCTTCGGCCAGGTCGATCTTGTCGATATTTCCGCGCATGACCTCCTCGGCGTGGGCTTTGGCGGCCTGCGCGGCGGCCTCGTCGAGATCCCGGGCCCGCGCCGCCGTATCCGCGAGCACCGACACCGCATTCGGCTGGATTTCGAGCGCCCCGCCGCCCACGTAGAAACTCTGCTCCTCCTGTCCCTCCGTCTGCACCCGGACCACGCCCGCCGTGAGCGTGGTCAACAGCGGGGCGTGCCGCGGCGCGATGCCGATCTCACCCTCCGCACCGGGCACGAACACCATGGTGGCCTCGCCGGCGAACATCCGGCCTTCGGGACTGACGATGTCGACATGAATGGTTCCGGCCATGACTGTTCCCGGCCGCTACTGCAGCGTCTTCGCTTTCTCGACGGCCTCTTCGATGCCGCCCACCATGTAGAACGCCTGCTCGGGCAGATGGTCGTACTCGCCGGCGATGATGGCCTTGAAGCCGCGGATGGTGTCGGCCAGCGGCACGATCTTCCCGTCCTGCCCGGTGAATACCTTCGCCACGTTGAAGGGTTGCGAGAGAAAACGCTGGATCTTGCGCGCGCGGTACACGGACAGCTTGTCCTCCTCGGACAGTTCGTCCATGCCGAGGATGGCGATGATGTCCTGCAGCTCCTTGTAGCGCTGCAGGATCGCCTGCACGCCGCGCGCGGTGTTGTAGTGTTCCTCGCCCACCACCAGCGGATCGAGCTGGCGGCTGGTGGAATCGAGCGGATCCACCGCCGGATAGATGCCCAGCGAGGCGATCTGACGCGACAAGGTCACCGTCGCGTCCAGATGGGCGAAGGTGGTGGCGGGAGACGGGTCCGTCAGGTCGTCCGCCGGAACGTAGACCGCCTGCACCGACGTGATGGAACCGGTCTTGGTGGACGTGATGCGCTCCTGCAGCACGCCCATTTCCTCCGCCAGCGTGGGCTGGTATCCCACGGCCGACGGCATGCGGCCGAGCAACGCCGACACCTCGGTGCCGGCCAGCGTGTAACGATAGATGTTGTCGATGAACATCAGCACGTCGCGGCCCTTGCCGTTGGCCTGTTTCTCGTCGCGGAAGTATTCCGCCATGGTGAGGCCCGTGAGGGCGACGCGCAGGCGGTTGCCGGGCGGCTCGTTCATCTGGCCGTACACCATGGCCACCTTGTCGAGCACGCCCGAATCCTTCATCTCATGGTAGAAGTCGTTGCCTTCGCGGGTTCGCTCGCCCACCCCGGCGAACACCGACAGGCCCGAGTGGGTCTTGGCGATGTTGTTGATGAGCTCCAGCATGTTGACGGTCTTGCCCACGCCCGCACCGCCGAACAATCCCACCTTGCCGCCCTTGGCGAAGGGGATCAGCAGGTCGATCACCTTGATGCCGGTGA
>CAZZWZ010000147.1:0-9005 GCA_964657955.1 uncultured Steroidobacteraceae bacterium | reverse complement strand
GGCGCCGCGACCCCCGGATGCGCGGCGGCCTGAAATCCCGCCAACTCAAGGTTGCCGGACTCATCCCGGCCGCCCGAAACGCTCGGGCAGCAGGTTGGCCAGTTCGCCCTTCGTCAAATTCCGCCAGCGTCCCGGGTCGATGCCGTCGAGCCGGATGTTCACGAAGCGCACGCGAACGAGCCGTCGCACCGTATAGCCGAACACCTCGCACATGCGGCGAATCTGGCGGTTCAACCCCTGCGTCAGGACGATCCGGAAAACATTCTTGCCGATGCGCTCGACGCGGCACGGCGCGGTGATCTGGTCCAGGATGGCGACGCCGCGGCTCATGGCCCGCACGAAATCGTCCGTCAACGGCCGGTCGACCGTGACCACATATTCTTTCTCGTGGCCGTGCCGCGCCCGCAGCAGCTCGTTGACGATGTCGCCGTCGTTGGTCAGCAACAGCAAGCCCTCGGAATTCTTGTCGAGGCGTCCGATGGGGAAGATGCGTTCGCGGTGGGCGACGAAACGGATCACGTTGTCGGGAACGCGCAGGTCCGTCGTGCATTCGATGCCCACGGGCTTGTGAAGCGCGATGTACACGTGCGTGCTCTCGGCACCGACGACACGACCACCCACCGCCACGGTGTCGCCGGGACTGACCTTGGTGCCGAGCGTGGCAACCACGCCGTTGATGGTCACGCGGCCGCCGTCCACCCATGAATCGGCCTCGCGCCGCGAGCACAGTCCACGCTCGCTCAGGTACTTGTTGATGCGCATCGACGACGCATCGTCGGTACGTCCCCTCGCGAGGTGGAGTCGCTTGCCCATCGCAAAAGTATAGCGCGGGCACAACCGCACCGGCGGCGGCCGCTTGGGCGGCGAGCACTTCGGCGCGGCTTCGCAATTCGAAAGCCGGTGCAGGACGACGGCCGGTTTGATAAGCGGAAACGACTGCCGTATTCTGGGCATACACCCGGATCAGGTCAGCCGTGCCATGTCGATTTCTGTTCGAAGCGTTGATGTATGCAACTGCTCGGCGCTGCGCAAGGCAACCCGGCATGTCACGCAGTTCTACGACGCCATGCTGCGCGCTGCGCGGCTGAACGCGGCGCAGTACAGCTTGATGAAGACGCTGGCCCGTCAAGAGGGTCCGACGGAGCTCTGGCGGCTCGCCGAGATGCTGGTCATGGAACGCTCGGCGCTCGCGCGCAATCTCAAGTTGCTGGAGCGGCAGGGACTGGTGATGGTTGCCGTGGCGGCAACCGATCTGCGACGGCGCCAGATCTCTCTGACCGCCGACGGTCATGCGCGTCTGATCGTCGCAAAACCCGCATGGGAGAAGGCGCAGATTCTCTTCAGCGGGGCCTTGGGCCGGGACCGCAGCGACGCGCTACGCGAGCTCCTTGCCGATGCCAAGTCGGCAAACTTCGCAGCCGATGGATGCCATGGACACCGCTGACGATCAAATGGGCGCGCCGAACCCGGACGCACCGGCCGGCGACGGTTCCGCGACGGTGTTCGCCGTGCTGCGCCGGGAACATGCCCGGCTGATCCGGCTGCTCGATCAGTACGAGATGAGCGTCCGCCGCCCGACCCGGTCGAGCCTGCTGGCGCGCCTGTGCCACGAAGTGCGCCTGCACTGTACGGCGGAGGCAGGCGTGTTCACGCCGGCCTTCGCGGCGGCATCAGGGGAGTCCGGCATTCTCGACCACGTCGGCGCCGAATACGCGGCCATCGTGTCGACCGTGAATGAGCTCTGTCGGGCGGATCTTCGCCCGCTCGATGAGGAGCACCGGGTGCGCGACCTGCGTCGTCAGCTGCTGAATCACATCCGCACGGCGGAAGCACCCGACGGGGTCTTCACCAGGGCGGCGTCGTACCCGGCGGGATGGGACGACGTGGCACGCCAGCTCGTCCTGCGGCGGCGGGAACTGGCGGAAATCGCCGCGCGACACGCGAAAAATCTCGCCGCGAACCCGGGTGACGCGCCGCCTGAGGTCGACCCCCCGCTCTCCTCACGGGGCAACATGCCTCATTGAGGGGCCGCGAGCCGTGTACGCCTTCGTCAGCGGGGCGCTCTGAAATTCCAGCGAAACCGATAGCGGCGATACACTTCGAGCAGCCCCCGACGCGCGCAGAACACGTACCAGGCGGCAATGCACAGGGCCGACCAGGTGAACAGTCGGTTGGGCGGCGAACTCATGAAGCAGAAGAGACCGAGCACGACGAAGGTCGCCAGCCGGGACAACGCCAGGGGGAAATCGCGCGGCCACTCCTTGCCGGTGACGCGGTAGAGATAGTACGGAATGCACCGGGTGAGTGCGTGCGCGGCGAGAGCCATGGATCCCACCAGCGTGACCGGGACCAGCAGCGTGAAGGCCGCCGCGCGGGCCACCTGCAACGGCATGTACATCCAGGTGCGGCTGCGCTTGTCCGAGCGGTTGTACAGCCCGAACCAGCCGAACGTGGCCAGCAACACGCCGCCCCAGCGGACACCGTCACCCCACGTCGGCAGGCCCGGTGCACGCAGGGTGAACAGGCCCGCGGCGCCGAACGCCGCCGCCCAGATCCAGGGTTGCCATCGAGGCCGTGCGACATCCTCGTCGTGAAATGCGGAGGTCAGCGTCGGTGACGCCTCCAGTTTGGCGGCGATATTGTCGTTGTCGACGTAACCCGCTTCGTAGATGGTCCAAAACGACAGCAACAACAACAGCAGCGCGGCACTGTGCAACAGAGGAAAAGGAGCCAGCCCGATGCTGCTCAATATCCACAACGGATATTCTTCCTGGAGCACGCCCCGCCTGAAGTAACGCGCCCCCGGATGCTTGATCAGCTCGATGTACTGACCCGGAACATAGAGACCGGCATGGGCGCGACGGTAGCGAGCCTCCGGCCACCGGACCAGCGCGCCCACGGCACAGGTATCGAGCAGTGCGCGATCGTCCTCCGAATCGGTGATCAGCATGGAGTTTCGCAGATGCGCATCACCCAGCGCTTCGCGCGCCAGCTCGAGTTTCCCGCGCCTTCGATCGGCGAACGTGGAGCTCCGGCAGGAGATCACGCGCACGTGGGGCAGACCCAGAGCCCGGACCAGCGGCACCACGACGGGCGTGAATCCGAGCGTCACGACGATGGGCGGCGAGCCTCGGTGCCGCAGCGCCTGCATCAGCTCCTCGTTGACGTGATGCGCCGCCAGCCGGTCCACTTCCGTCTGCCACCGCCGCACAGTCCCCGGGAACAACAGGCAGACGATCCTGACCCGCCACACGTCGCGCGTGTCGATGCCGCCGGTCAGTCGCCACGGTTTCAAGATCTCGACCACCCGCAGCAGCAGGAATGCGAGCAGGGCAGGGCGGGCCAGATCGATGAAGTCCTCCGTGGAATTGCGCAGGTAGAGGGTTTCGTCGAGGTCCACCAGCACGGGGCCCCGATGCTGGCGTACCAGTCCCAGCGTCTGCCCAGGCGTCATTTCGAGGTCGTCGGCGCATTCCGGTGTCAGGTCCGCAACGCCGCGCGCGCCGGCGTCGCGTCGGCGCATCGACAACTGGTCAACGGTGCGATCGGATACGACGCTCAACCACACTCTCCTTCGATCGGACCATCCGGCGCGGGTTGCATGAACGCCGGCGCCCCGCACGGACAACCCCGTGCGGCGAGCCCCAACGTGTCCGAGACGACATAATCCGGTCGCGCTGGGGCTTTCTCACGCAAAGTGCGCCAAAGGTACCTGAGCCGAGGTGAGAACGCTGTAGGACGATCCCTGTCACGAACGCCCGCTTTGGATGACGGGGCACGCCGGCATCGGCGGGGCGCGGCCCACACCGTTCACGTTACACGCCTGGAGGTCGGTCAGGCGCCGCCCACGCCGTTGCCGATGAGCTTTCGGGGGTCGACGAGGCGGTCGTAATCGGCTTCGCCGATCTTTCCCGACCTCATGGCCGCCGCCTTCAGCGTCGAGCCGGTGGCATGCGCCTCCTCCGCGATGCGGGCCGCCTCCTGATAGCCGATGACGGGCGACAACGCGGTGACCAACATGAGGTTGTTGTCGAGGTCGCGCCGAATCCTGCCGCGGTCGATCTCGGTGCCTTCCACGGAATGAATGCGGAATTTTTCGCACCCGTCGGCGAGGATGGTGACCGAGTGAAGGAAATTGTCGATGACGATGGGACGCATGACGTTCAGTTCGAAATTGCCCTGGCTGCCGGCGAACGCGATCGCGGAGTCGTTGGCCAGCACCTGGATGGAGATCATCAGGATGGCTTCGCACTGCGTCGGATTGATCTTGCCCGGCATGATCGACGAGCCCGGTTCATTGGCCGGCAATTTCAGTTCACCCAGGCCGCACCGCGGGCCGGAGGCCAGCCACCGCATGTCGTTCGCGATCTTCATCAGGGCCACGGCGGTACCGCGCAGCGTCGCGGAGGCGCGCACCATGGCATCGAGCGAACCCAGCGCCATGAATTTATTGGGCGCCGTCACATAGGGTTTGCCCGTCAGCCCGGCGAGTCTGGCGGCGACGTTCTTCGAGAAGCCCGGCGGCGCATTCAAGCCCGTGCCCACGGCGGTTCCGCCCAGGGCGAGTTCATAGAGCCCTTCGCGGCCGTGTTCGATTTCTCGGATGCACGCCCGAAGCTGTGCGGCCCATCCCGACCATTCCTGCCCCACGGACAGGGGCGTCGCGTCCGCGAGATGCGTGCGTCCCACCTTCACCACGTCCATCCAGCCGGCGGCCTTGGTCTCGATGACGTCGGCCAGCCGGGAGAGCTGGGGTAGCAGCCGTTCGTCGAGCGCCGCGACGGCGGCGATGTGCATGGCGGTGGGAAAACCGTCGTTGGACGATTGCCCCATGTTGACGTCGTCGTTCGGGCCCACGGGCTGCTGTGAACCCAGGGTGCCGCCGAGCAGCTGGATGGCACGGTTCGACAACACTTCGTTGACGTTCATGTTGCTCTGGGTGCCGGAACCGGTCTGCCATACGTAGAGCGGAAAGTGCTCGTCCAGCGCACCGGCCATGGTCTCCTCGGCCGCGCGCACGATGGCATCGGCCTTCCACCGCGGCAGGTGTCCCGCCTCGGCATTCACCAGCGCACAGGCTTTCTTCACGAGACCGTACGCATGATAGAGCGCCTTGGGCATGCGATCGTCGCCGATGGAAAAATGCGCCAGCGAGCGCTCGGTCTGCGCGCCCCAGTATTTGTCGGCGGCCACGCCGATGGGTCCCATGCTGTCGAATTCCTCGCGCTCTCCCCGCGCGGTCAGTCCGACGGGCAGGTCCTTCATCGTCGGGTGGTCGGAATGGCCGGTGGTCACGCTGGCATCTCCCTTTCGGCGGCGGCATCGATGCAGCAGTGTACGACACGCCCGGTGCGGCGGCGCCCGCGGCGCATCCGCATGGACTCCATCCGGCACTGACGCTACAGTGATCGGCATGAAGAGCGATGCGATTTCGGACGGCGCCGGCTTCGTGCCCGCCGATTGGAACATTCTCGCCCGGTACTGGTATCCCATTGCGCAGTCCGCGGACGTTGGCGCGGCGCCCCACAAGGCGATGTTGCTGGACGAGCCGTTGGTGGCGTACCGCGTCCACGGCGAGCTGGTGGTGGCGCGCGACCTGTGCCCGCATCGCGGCGTGCCGCTGAGCCTGGGATCGCACGACGGCGAGGGCATCGTGTGCGCCTATCACGGGCTTCGTTATGGTGCGGAAGGGCGTTGCAACCGGATCCCCTCGGCGCCCGCGCAGCGCATTCCGGCCGGTTTGCGCCTGAAGACGTACCCCGCCAGCGAACGCTACGGCCTGATCTGGACCTGTCTGCTGCCCGGAACGGAGCCGCCGGATTTGCCGGACGTTCCCCACTGGGACGACCCGGCCTTCCAGCAGATCATCTGCCCGCCTTTCGACGTGGGCGGCTTCGCCGGCCGTCAGGTCGAGGGGTTCATCGACGTCGCGCACTTCGCCTGGATCCACACGGCGACGTTTGCGGACCCGGGAAAGCCCGAGGTGGAGCAGTATTCCACCGTCGAGACCCCGCATGGGTTTCATGCCGATTATCGCAGCCGCATCGGCAACTACCCGATCGGGGTGGACGGGCGCGCACCCGAGGATTTCGAGTGGTTGCGGCATTTCGAGGTGCACCTGCCATTCACCGCGACGCTCACCATTCACTTTCCTGACGACGGACGGCTGGTGATCGTGAACGCAGCATCGCCGGTCTCGGCGCGCAAGACGCGCCTGTTCGCCCCCATCGCGCGCAACTTCGACCGGCATCTGCCGGTGGAGGACGCCCACGCCTTCAACCTGAAGATATTCGAGGAGGACCGGCGCATCGTCGAGTCGCAGAGACCGGCACGGCTGCCGCTGGATCCCACCCTGGAAATGCACATTCCGGCCGACGCCAGTTCCATCGCCTATCGGCGGGGCCTCAAGCGCCTGGGATTGGGAACGTTTTTCTAGGAATGCGGGCACCTTTCGGGTCGGCCACGCCCGCGCGGGTCGCATGAGCGGCTTCATCCGCGGCCTGCCCAAGGCCGAATTGCACCTGCACATCGAGGGCACGCTCGAGCCCGACATGTTGTTGCGGCTGGCCGCCAAGCACGGGATCAGACTGCCGTACGCCACGGTGGAGGCGGTGAGAAGCGCGTACGCCTTCGAGGATCTGCAGGCGTTTCTCGACATCTACTATGCGGGGGCGGATGTCTTGAAGGACCGGGAGGACTTCCACGAGTTGACGCTGGCCTATCTCGGCAGGATGCGGGAGGAGGGCGTGGTCCACGTCGAGATCTTCTTCGATCCGCAGACGCACACCCGGCGTGGCGTGGCATTCGCGGACGTGATCCTGGGGATTCACGGCGCGCTGTGCGAAGGCGAGCGACGCTTCGGCATCACGCATCGTCTCATCCTCTGTTTTCTGCGTGACCTCAGCGCCGCGCACGCCATGCACACGCTCGACGAGGCCCTGCCGTTCGCGCACCTGCTCGCCGCGGTGGGTCTCGATTCCGCCGAGGTGGGCAATCCACCGGCGAAATTCGCCGCCGTCTTTGCCCGGGCGCGCGCCGCCGGCCTGCGTGCGGTGGCCCATGCCGGCGAGGAAGGGCCGCCCGGCTACATCTGGGAGGCGCTGGACGTGCTCGGGGCGCAGCGCATCGACCATGGCGTCCGCTGCGAGGAAGACCCGCGCCTGCAGGCGCGGTTGATCCGCGAGCGCATCCCGCTCACGGTGTGTCCCCTGTCGAATCTGCGCCTCAACGTGTTCGAGCGGATGGACGCACACAACCTCAAGCGGTTGTTGCACGCCGGCCTCTGCGTCACGCTCAATTCGGACGATCCCGCGTATTTCGGCGGCTATCTCAACGCGAATTATCAGGCGGCGCAGGACGCGCTCGGCTTGACGGACGCCGATCTGAAGGTGCTCGCGCGCAACTCCTTCGAAGCCTCGTTTCTGCCGCCAGCCGACGTCGCGCGCTGGACCGCGGCGATCGATGCCTACGGCGGCTGAGCGGTCGAGCCGCCGCGTCCCGCGGCGCAGCCACGGGCACAAGGTCACGGTCGCGGGCGGGTGTGGCACGACCGGCGCCGCCCGGCCGCGCCCCTATTTCGGCGCCATGCGGATGGCGCCGTCCAGCCGGATCGTTTCGCCGTTGAGCATGGGGTTGCGGATGATGGATTCGACCAACAGGGCAAACTCGTGGGGCTGGCCCAGGCGGCTGGGGAAGGGCACCTGCCGGCCCAGGGAGTCGCGGATTTCCTGCGACAGCGATTCGAGCAACGGTGTGAGAAAGATGCCCGGGGCGACGGTCATCACCCGGATGCCGAAGCGCGCGAGTTCCCTCGCGATGGGCAGGGTCATGGAAATGACGCCGCCCTTCGAAGCCGCATAGGCGGCTTGTCCGATCTGTCCGTCATAGGCGGCGACGCTGGCCGTGTTGATCACCACGCCGCGTTCTTCGTCCGGGCACTCGAGTGCGCTCAGGCGCGCGGCAAACTTCGACAGCACGTTGAAGGTGCCGTTGAGGTTGATGTTCACGATCCGCGAGAAATCGGCCAGCGGGATGGCCCTGCCGTCGCGTCCCACGACCTTCCCCGGAGGCCCGATGCCGGCGCAGTTGACCAGAATTCTGGCGATGCCGTGGCGTTCCTGCGCCGCCTGCAGGCCCGCCTCCACCGCCGCCTCGTCGACCACGTCGGTGGCAACGAAGTATCCCTTGATCTGCTCGGCCTTGGCGCGGCCGAGCGCCGCGTTGAAGTCGAGCACCGTCACCCTGGCACCGGCCTCGGCCAGCAACGTTGCCACCGCGGCACCCAGACCCGATGCACCACCCGTCACGATCGCTGCCATCCCATCGACTTGCATGTTTCACCCGGCCGTCGGTAACAAGAAGGGCGCATCGGGGTCGCCGATGCGCCACCGCATCGTGGCGTGCGGTCGCGCTGCCGTCAACGGGGGCGCCGGGCGCGCCCGCCATCAGTCGAGCGTCACCCGATTGACTTCATTCGCCTCGATCAAGGCGGTCCCGAGCACGGTCATGCGCACCTCGCCGTGGGCAGTCACCTTCGAACCCACGTCGAGCTTGAGCTTCTTCATGCCGTGCGGCCGGGTGTGCACGAATTCGCCCGACTCGAGGATGACGCCGTTGGGCTCGCCGTGCTTCGCATAGTGGATGGCGGCCACCACCCCGTTGACCGGCGGAGAATGTCCGTTTTTCTTCAACGTTTTGCCATCCATTTTTAGAATGGATTCGAGTTCGTAGACCGGGTGCGCGCCGTCCTTGGTCTTCGGCGAATGATCCGCCGATGCCCTGACCTCGAGGGTCTTGCCCACGGCGTTGGCGAGGGTGGCGGCGTCCACCGTGCCGGCATGCATCGACACTTGTACGGGCTTGGAGTCCACCGTCATCAACAACCCTTCGATTCCGCCCTTGGGACTGAACAGCAGGCGCTGCAGTTGGCCGCTGAGAGATTCTGACTTCGCTTCATGAGACATCGAGATACTCCTGAACAAATTGCAAATAAAAGTTCGAACATC
>CAZZWZ010000146.1:0-9075 GCA_964657955.1 uncultured Steroidobacteraceae bacterium | reverse complement strand
GCCTCAATATAAGCACATCCCGCACCGGGGGCAACGAGCCGGCTGCGGGATGCGCGTCCTCAGGACGCGGCGCGGATCAGCGCCGGATCGTCCTCCGCGGAGGAGTTGATGCGCGGACTCACGGGGTGCGCGTGCATCAAACCGGCCTGGAAGGGTTGCAGTACATCCCGCGCCGCGGCAGGCGAGCCTTGCAGCCACAGTTCATAGTCGCGGCGTCGCAGGATGGCCGGCATGCCGGGCCGGGACGGGCCCCCGTCGGCGAGCAGTTCATTGGCTGCCACCGACACGATGGCGCAGCTTTCGATCACGTCGTCGTCGTCGCTCACCCACCGATCCCAGATGGCCGCAAAACCGAATGCCGCCCGGTCGGTCAACCACACGAAATACGGCTGCCGATGCCCCGCCTCCGTCGGCTGCCAGGCATAGAAGCCGGCCGCCGGCAGGATACACCGCTGTCCGTCCGACCATGGCTTGCGGCAACTGGCGGAATGTTCGAGCCGATCGATGGCGACGCGCGCGCGCGGCGGGCCGCGGATATCGCCCTCGAGCCAGGCGGGTATCAGGCCCCAGCGCAACATCACTCCCTCGCTCGCGCCTTCGTGCAGGCGTACGGCCGGCACGTACTGGGTCGGTGCCACGTTGAACCGCCGGGAAAATTTCCACCAGGCCTTGGCCGGCAAAAACTCCCGTTCCGCGGCGCCCTGGTCCGGCAGAACATAACGCTGGGGCATACCTCGAGGATACGGTCCGGGGCGGAATAAAAACGTGACGTGGCACCGTACTTCGGCAACTCGTCCGGCCGGCGCACCGCGGCCCGGCCGTTACGCCACCTTGCTGCGCTCCGGCCATTCCCCGGCACGCGGCGATTCGTCGCCGAGCACGGTGGCCAGGTCCTGCAAGAGATTCACCAGTTCGCCGGCCATGACCGCGAAATCGATGTCGAATTGCTCCGCGGGGTCCACGTCGGCCGCGTCGTCCTTGCCGAGATCGAGAAAGGCGAGCCGCTTCACCTGAAGCTTGTCGGTGAGCACGAAGGAGACTCGATCGTTCCAGGTCAATCCGAGGCGGCTCGGATACTTGCCCGCCACCAGATGCGCACGGATGTCCTTGCCGTCCAGCGGATGGCGGGAATAGCGGACCACCGACCTGGATTTGTCGGCACTCAGCAATTCGAGGTCGTCGTCGATGGAGAAGCGCGCCGGCGCCTCGCCGCGCAGCAGCCACGATGCCATGGCGGCCTGCGGCGAGCGCGAGGTCTCGATGGCCGTGGGCGCGAAACTGCCCAGGGTATCGCTCAGCGTCTCGATCACCAACTCGGCACGGGCCGGACTCGATGCATCCACGGCGAACCAGCCGCCGCGCGGATCGAGCCACGCCCGCGTCACGCGTCGCCGGGTGAGCGCGCGCGCGCGCAGTTCGTCCGCCACCCGTGCGCGCAGTTCACGCAACTGGCGGCGGCCCACCGGAAAGCCCTGCTCGGCGGCCAAGCCCTCCGCCCTCTCCTGGGCGATTTGCCGCACGATGGAACCGGGAAGCAGTTTGTCGTCCGAACCCAGCGCGACCAGGTGATGCCCGTTCACGGTGTGCAACAGGCGTCCGCCCGAGGTGACGGGCACCCAACCCTTGCTCGACATGTCGAAGGGCCCGCAGGGCCGCAGCGGCCGGGCGGCGAGGCGGCTTTCGAGGTCGGCTGCGGCGTCCGCCCAGCCTCCGGGAAGCCGCTGAAAAATGAGATTCTTGAAAAACATGCGCGACGTCCGACGTGGACGCGCCGAACCCGGTTCCTGCGAACCCGGCCCGGCGCGCGATCCAATCGCCCGAGGTTAAGGGACGACGGTGTAGCTGTAGGGCAGCCGGACCACTTCGTCCCCCGTGCCCACGTAGCTGCTGTACGTGTCGACGTACACGTAGCCCGTGACGGTCTTGCCCACCAACGACGGATCAGGCTTGATCTGCAGGGTGATCACACCCTCCTCGCCCGGCGCGATGGGCAGCGGGTTCGCCGTCGCCGTACCGAGCACGGCATCGGCCCACACGTCGCCCGTACTCGAGGACACGGCGGAATCGAACGGCAGCATCACCACCGAAGCGCCCGTCGACACGTTCGCCACGGGGGCTCCCACGATGGAGTACGGACCGATCTCCGACGGCTGCACGTACCAGGAACCCGACGGCAGTTCGGATTCGCTCAACGAGGCCTGCACCGTATCGGTACCCGTGGGCACCGCATACAGATCCGGATTGGCCGTACCCACGGAAAAGCCCGTGAACGCATAGGCGTCCATGGTGATGGGCACGCTCCCCTTCGCGGTGAAGTTCACCTTGCTCACCTGCGTGGGCAGAATGTAGTGACCGCAGGCCCCGGGCAGCGTCGTGGTCGCCGCGCAGTTGGGCTGCGGGCTCAACGTCGTGAGGGTGGGCGTCTTCAGGCGTGCGTCGGCGAAATACGACGCCACCAGGGCACCGGTGTTGATCACATCGAGGGTCACCGTCACGGGCTTGGCGCTTGCCGACACTTTGGTGCCGGCATTATTGGGCAACCCAGTCGCCACCACCTGCGCCTTGTTGAAGCCGATGCGCGCCGTGAAGGGCAGCGAGGTCTGATTGCCCGACGAGGTGAAGGTTTGCACCAGGATGAATCTCCAGCGCCCCGCCATCGGATAGTCGTGGAAATGCTGCAAGGCGTACTGCGGCGCACCGAACGGATCGAGGTTGACGCCGACGCTCTGCTGCATGCCCTGCGGATCGATCAGGAACCCGGCGAGCAGGTAACCGTTGTCGGCCACGGGCACCACCAGGCTCATGTCGTGGATGCCGTTCGGTACGTCGAACGCATAGGTCTGCGCGTTGCCGGCGCCGGCACGCGCATTGCCGCCCGTGAGAACGCCGGAGAAGGTGCCCCCCGTGGGCCCGATGGACACCAGGGTGCGCACGGTCACCGGGATCTCAGGCAGGGTGAAGGTGCCATCCGTCTCGGCGAAGCGGATGCCGGCCGCCAGATCGCCCGCATCGGCCGGGGTGAAGAAGCTGGCGGTGAAGGACTGCGTGGCGCCCGGTGCGATGGTCGCCGACGCCGGCGCCACCGAGCCGAGAGGGGAATAGCGCTCAGCCGCCCACGTGAATTGCACCGGTCCCGTGTAAGAACCCACGCCGGGAACCCGGGTGTAGATGACGGCAGTCCAGGTGCCCGCCCCCGGACTGACCACGTCCACGTGTCCGTAGCCCGACTTCAGGCCCTGTGGCACGCTGTACTGCACCTGCCGCCCCGCGGGGTCGAGCAGTGCCAGATACACGATGGGGGTGTCGGTGCTGGTGAGCGACGTCTGGTACGCGATGGCCGCATCCAGATGTTGCGCGCCGGCCGGCACGGTGAATTTCTGCTCGACGTAAGCCCGCGGCGCGCCCGCGACGTTGGGAAA
Source organism: uncultured Steroidobacteraceae bacterium (assembly GCA_964657955.1). Taxonomy (GTDB): domain Bacteria; phylum Pseudomonadota; class Gammaproteobacteria; order Steroidobacterales; family Steroidobacteraceae; genus Bog-1198. Next base: position 5,656 of record CAZZWZ010000146.1, on the reverse strand, counting down.
AGTCGGATCCGTGGTGGGCGACAATTGCACGTTGAGCGTCGCACCGGCGATGGGCGCACCCAGCGTTTGCAGGGCCGGGGAAATCTTCCTCGGCGTCGCACCGGTGTTGGTGATCTTGAAGGTGGCGGATTCGCGGGTGTTGCCGGCGGCCGTGACGATCACATTGGTGGTGTCGGAGATCAGTTGCGAGCCCCGGGCGGCCGGCTTGCCGTTGGCATCGCCGACGGACAGGGCGAGCTTCACGGCGGCCAGCGAGTTGATGAGCCCCGCGCCCTGTTCCGACGTGGGCGCCCCGATGTCCGTGGCCGAACTCATGATGATCTGCTTGACCAGCGCGGGGGTCGGGCTCTTGCCGCCGTGGGTGCTGCGGTACGCCTGGATGACCAGAGCCGCCTCGCCCGCCGTGAGCGGCGCGGATTCGCTGGTGCCGCCGAAGTCTTCGATGGCGGCCGGCTGGGAGTTGAAGTCGAGGCAGTCCGCATACAACGCGGTCGCCGGGGAACACAGCGCCCAGCCATCCTGGCCGGGTGCCACCACGTCCACGGTCCGCGGCGACAGCGACGCGAAACCACCCGAGCTGAAGGGCGAGATGTTGTTGCTGACGTAACCCAATCCGGTGGCCAGCGGGATCGCGCCCTGGCCGGTCTGCGCATACAGCCGGAACGAGGTGGTGGCGCCCACCGCGATGACGCTCGATTCGGTCGAGGGCGATCCCAGCGTATCGTTCGATCCCGCATCTCCGCTGCTCACCGTCACGGTCACACCGGCCTTGACCGCGGCGAGGTTGGCCAGGGAAATCGGGTCGTTCTCGTTGTCGGGATAGGGATTGCCGCCGAAGGACTCGTTGATCACGTCCACGTGGTCGTGCGCGACCGCATATTCGATGGCCTGCACGAAATTCGACGTGGTGGTCACGAAATTCGAGAACACCTTCAGACCCACGAGGGATGCGCCGGGCGCCATGCCCCGGATGTGGATCCGGCACGGCGAGGGCAGCGGGTGCGCCGCATTGACGTACGTGCTGATGTCGAAGGTCAGCGGAGCGCCGAACGGCATGTCCTGCGCGGCGATGGAACTCGCGTCGCCGAACGCCTCGCCGCCCGCCGTCGGGACGTTGGCCGCATCGCCCGTGAAATCCTGGTAATCGACGAAGACGTGCGAGCCGTCGGGACGGATGAAGCCGGCAATGTTCGGATCCAGGCCATCGGCGATGAAGGCCACCTTGACGCCCTTGCCGGTGACGGGCTGACCGCTGCCGTCCAGAACGGTCTGCGCCTGGGGCGTGCCGGCCGCGGCGAATGCCGTGTTGGTGAGCTGCAGCGCCTCGGGTTCCAAGGTGCCGCAGAGCGCGCCGGCCACGGCGCTCGGAGCCGCGGCGGCCGCCGCGCTGCGGCCTGCCTGCGCCTCGCGTCGCAAGGTATGGATCACCCGATCGGGCACCACGGATTGCACGTCGGGACGCAGGGCAAGTTCAGCGGCTTCCGCCGCGGAAACGCGGGTCGCGAAGGCGTTGATGGTGCTGAAGGAAGTCACGTTGCGCGCCCGCTGCTGTTGCAGCCGGCTCACCACGGCGCTCTGCGAGCTGACCATCGCGGCGCTGCGCATGCTCATGGACTCGCGCGCGGGAGGCACGCTGGCCACCTGGTCGCGCATGATGACGATGACGTCGCCGTCGAGCGCATCGCCCGTCGCCGCCGTGGTCACCGGAGCCGGCAACGCGCTGGCGGCGAGGGCGAACCCGAGCGCCATCGACAGAGAAACTCTCAAGGACAAGGCAACGGATTCGTTCATGACATCCCTCGTGTTCTGCTTATGTCGGCGAGCCGATCGAGTGCCGGGAACGCACTTCCCGATGCGTCCACGCAGTTCGACACGCTGTTAATCCGGTTACTTGACCACACTCGGCGATGCAACCGCAAGTTAAAAATCCGGGCGATGCGAACGGAGCAAGGGACGCGAAAAACAACCGACGCCACTGTCGAGTCGCGCACACGGATCGCAACGACACTGCCCGTCCGAACGTCGGCAGGCGGGATTGGCCCGGCAGGGGGCGAGGCGGCAATCAGCAGAAAAGTTGCGGTGGGCGGTGCGGTGGGCGCGGCATCCCATCGAGCGACCGAACCGCAACTGCCGGGCGGTGCCGTCGGAGAGACCGGCACGCCCGGATCGCCATCAGCGAGCTTGGATCAAGCGCCGGGCTTTTGCGCCCAGACCTTGCACCAGCCGCCGGAGGGAACGCTGTGGCCGGCAAAAATATTGCAGCCGCCGCTCGCCTCTCCCGCCTTGCCCTGAAACTGCGCACAGGTGCCGCACTTCTGCGTGGCCTGGTGCGTGGGGTTGGCGGTCGCATCCACCTTCGACGAATCGGTGACGAAGCCGAGCGATTTCGCGGTGGGATCACTGGGATCGAGCGGCGGCAGCCCGGCGGCGCCGGCGCGTCCCGCGAACAACCCGAACGCGGGCACCAGAGCACCGGCAACCAACCCGCCCTTGACGATGGCTCGACGTGAAATCTTGTTCTGCATGTTCAAATCCTATCGGTGAGAAAGGCGAACGAATTTTCCCGCGTTTCGCCATGACGGTTCTATAAGTAATTTTAATTCTTTATCGTGCGCGGCGGAACCTCATTCCGTTCGCCGCTTGGCCAGGCGGAAGTGTAAGTCCCACAAGTGACCGATCAACGCCACGACCAGCCACGGCGCCACGGAGGGCCAGGCGGCGCCGCGCAGTGCTTCGCGCAACGCCAGCGCCAGCGCCGCACCCCCGCTCAAGCCGGCCGCGAGCTCCAGCGGTCGAAGACGCGTGGCAACTCTCTTGCGAATGAGAATCAGTGCGATTAACTCGGCGGTCATGAAGGCGAGCATGAGGTAGACCACGCCGCCGTCGGCGAACAGCCTAGCGAGCATGGGCCCGACCGGCGCGCATCACGCGCGCACGATGCCGAGCAGGTGTGCCATGTCCTTCGCGAAGATGCGCACGTGCGTCAGTGGCTTCGCGCGCACCAGCTTCTTGTGCATGTACGCCTGCCACGTCAGCCGCTGCACGTCCGGATCGCGGCAGATGCTGACGAACCGCTCGCGTCGCTTGTCGGTGGAATACCAGAAGCGCTGCATGATGCCCAACACCCAGAACACCATGCCGTGGGCCCGCATGAAATCCTTGCGGGCCCGGCGCAGCGCGCGCGCGTCCCCGGTGTTCAGGAACACGCCGACGGCCGTGGCGGCGAAGCGTCCGCCCGCCATGGCGTAATAAATCCCTTCCCCGGACGCGGGAGCCACGACGCCGGCGGCGTCGCCGGCCAACACCACGTCGCGTCCGTTGTCCCAGCGGCGCAGCGGTTTCATCGGGATGGGCGCCCCCTCGCGTCGGACGGTCTCGGCGCCGACGAGATCCGACAGGGAGCGCAGATCGGTGACGGCGCCGCGCAACGAAAAACCCTTGCGGGCACTGCCGACGCCGATGCTCGCCGTCGATCCGTGCGGGAAGATCCACGCGTAAAAATCCGGCGACAAATTTCCCTGGTAGAACACGTCGCAGCGTGTGCCGTCGTACCCGCCCGGCGCCTCGGGCACCCGGACGATTTCATGATAGGCGGCCACGTACCGAATCTTGTCGGCGCCGGGAATGCACTGGCGCGCCACGCTCGACATGGCACCGTCCGCGCCGATGACGACACGGGCGCGAATCCGTACTTCCTCCGTCGCACGCGTCTCGTCCGAGCCGCGGGCCCGGTAGTGCAGAATCGCCACGCCCGCCTCGTCGCGCGTGAGCCGCTCGAAATTCCCCGCGCGCACCTCGGCTCCCGCCGCCCTGGCCCGTTGCCGCAGCCACTCGTCGAAACTTTCACGATCGACCATGCCGACGAAGCCGCCCTCGATGGGCATGTCCACCGCCGTCTGCGTGGGCGAGATCATCCGTGCCGAATTGATCTTGGCCACGAGCAACGAATCGGGAATCTCGAACTCCTCGATCAAGATGGGCGGTATCGCGCCGCCACAGGGTTTGATGCGCCCCGCCCGGTCCAGCAGACACACCCGCCTGCCCGCGCGCGCCAGGTCCGCCGCCGCCGTTGCGCCGGAGGGTCCGCCGCCCACCACGACCACATCAAAAGTCTCCAAGGAATTCTTCATGCGATCACCGCTGCGTTCGCCGCCGGGCGGCGTGGGTTGAGGGAATCGGTCCGCGATGCAAAGCGGGCCGCGACGACGAACAATGACGCTTCCGCGCCGAAGACGATGCAGAATGCCGTGAGCGGCGAGCCGAACAGGTGGCGCATCGCGTCGACCATGCCGGTGGCGAAGACTCCGCCCAGCGCGAAGGCCACGGCTTGTGCCGCGCCCCACAGTCCCATCCGGACGCCCGCGCCACCCTGCTCGCCGGCGCGTTCATGGGCCAGTTCCATCATGGTGCCGATGGCCGACACCGCAAAGACGCCGTTGGCCAGGCCCAGCATCACCACGCAGGGCCGGATGGGCCAGGCCGGCCCGACCACGCCCGCGCCCGCGAGACCGACGATGCCCGCGGCCGAAGCGAGGCAGCCTCCCACGGTCCAGGCACGCAGGGACCCGAAGCGGCGCCTTCCCCCGCACAACAGCCCCACGCACACCATGCCGCCGAAAACCGCCGCGTGCCATAAACCCGAGAGCCTCGCCGACTCACCCAGGCTGTAACCGAACACCAATCCGCAAAAGGGCTCCAGCAGCAGCTCCTGGGCGCTGTACGCCAGCATGGAGGTGAACACGAAGCCCGTGAAGCGCCGGTTCTGCGGATCGTCCCAGGCCTTGCGCAGGGCCGCGGCGAACGATCCGCCACCGTCCGCCGGGCCGCCGCCCGACATCGCAGCTCGCCCGGCGGCGCGTTTCGCCGGCGTCGCGGTCTTCTCGACGTTCGCGACCGCGATCACCGCGACGACGAAGGCGATCGCCGCGGCGACGCCGGTCACCTGCACCAGACGCAGCGGCGAGAAGGGATCGAGATAGTGACCCACCGTCGTCGAGGTGACGGCGAAGCCCGCGATCATCAACACCCACATGATGCACGCCGCCGCGGCGCGGCGTTCGGCGGCCACCTGTCTGGCGAGCAGCACCAACAGCGAGGTGCCCGCCGCTCCCACCCCGAGGCCGACCAGCGCATAGGCGACGATCGCGAGCGCCAACGCGCCCGGATGCTGCGCCATCAGGACCGTCGCCAGGGCGCACAACACGCCGCCCACGGACAAAGCGGCCATCCCGCCGACGATCCACGGCGTGCGCCGTCCGCCGACGTCCGATCCATGGCCGAAGCGCGGGCGGATCATCTGCACCGCATAGTGCAGGGCCACCAGGAGACCGGGCAGCAACGCCGGCTGCGCGTACTCCACCACCATCACGCGATTCATCGTCGAGGTGACCAGCACCACCACCGCACCCAGCGCTGCCTGCACCAAGCCCAGGCGCACGATGCCCGACCAGTGCATGCCGCCGGGCGCGGACCGGTGCACGGGGGTCATTCGAGCAGGCCTTTGAGCGCGAATGCGCTCACCATCATGCCGCTCACGTACAGCGTGACGCCGGTGCCGTTGTACCAGGGTGCGCGGGCGCGCGGATCGCCCAGCAGTCGACGCATCAGCAGCAGTTGCAAGCCGAGCAGTCCGCCCACCGCCAGCGCGTGGTATTCG
>CAZZWZ010000145.1:0-9081 GCA_964657955.1 uncultured Steroidobacteraceae bacterium | reverse complement strand
AGTCGCGCGACGCCATCCCGGCGCTGGCCGCGTGGCTGGCCCGGGCGCACGGGGTGGTCTTCCACTGGGAGACGGCCGTGCTCGGCGTGGCGCCGCCGCGGCTCGAGACCTCGCGCGGCGTCCTGTCCGCCGCCGCGGTGGTGGTGTGCCCCGGTGACGACGGCGTGACCCTGTTCCCGGAGCGCATCGCCGCCGCGGGGATCGGGCGTTGCCGGCTGCAGATGATGCGCCTGGACGGTCCGGGCTTCACCCTGCCGGGCACGCTGATGTCGGACCTCAGCCTGGTGCGATACGGTGGCTTCGCCGGCCTGGCCGAGGCGGCCCCGCTGCGCCGGCGCCTGGAGACCGAACAGGCCGAATACGTCCGGCACGGCATCCATCTCATCGTCGCCCAGGGAGCCGACGGCAGCCTGGTGGTGGGCGACAGTCACCACGCCGCCGCCGGGGAGACCCTGGATGAAAGGGTGTACGAACTCCTGCTGGAGGAATACCGGGCCGTCACCGGGCGCGATGCGCCGCGCGTCCGCGAGCGCTGGGCGGGAACGTACGCGGTGGCCCGCGATCGCGCCGTGTTCGTCGACACGCCGCAGCCCGGGGTGCGACTGGTCGTGGTCACCAGCGGCGTGGGCGCCTCGACGGGATTCGCCATCGGCGAAGATGTCATCAACAACCTGTACGATCAGCAGCAGTTCGTTTGACGGCGGGTCCCGACGATGTGGAAACGATGACTTCAGCGCGGCGCTTCGACCTGGTGATCCTGGATTGGGCCGGCACCATGGTGGATTTCGGTTGCTGCGCGCCGGTGAACGCGCTGCTGCAGGTGTTCGACCGGCGCGGCGTGGCGCTCACGGAAGCGCAGATCCGGCGCGACATGGGCAGGGCCAAGGCCGACCACGTCCGTGCGCTCCTGGAGGATGCCAGCATTGCCACGGCCTGGCGCTCCGCCACCGGTGCGGCGCCGACGGCAGAGGATTGCGCCGCGCTGATGGCCGAGCTCGGACCGTCCATGCGCGAGCAGGCCGCCCTCGCGGCGACGCTGATCGAGGGCGCCCGTGCCGCGGTGGAGGCGCTGCGCGCCGCGGGATTGCGCGTGGCGTCATCGACGGGGTACACGCGGGACATGATGCAGCCGGTGCTGGCGGCCGCGGCGGCGCAGGGCTACGTACCGGAGCAGGTGGTCTGCGCGGGCGAGACGCCCCAGGGCCGGCCGTCCCCGCTGATGGTGTACAAGCTCTGCGCCGACCTCGGCGTGTGGCCGCTCGACCGGGTGATCAAGGTGGATGACGCCGAGGCCGGCGTGCGTGAAGGCCGCGCGGCGGGTTGTTTCACGGTCGGGGTGGCGGCGTCGGGCAACGGCGTGGGGTTGCCGGCGGCCGCCCTGGCCGCGCTGCCGGCGGCGGACCGCGACCTGCGCATCGCGCGCGCCGGGCTGGCCCTGTATTCCGCCGGGGCGGAACTGGTGATCGACAGCATCGCCGATCTGCCGCGAGCCCTCGAGCGGCTCCCGCCATGACCGCACCGATTTTATTGACGCCCGGACCGCTGACCACGTCGACGCAGACGCGCGCCGCCATGCTGACGGACTGGGGGTCCTGGGACGAGGCCTTCAACGCCCTCACCGCCTCCGTGTGCCGCGACCTCGTCGCCATCGCCCATGCCGAGGCCGAGCACGTGTGCGTTCCGCTGCAGGGCAGCGGTACCTTCGCCGTCGAGGCGGCACTGGGCACCCTGGTGCCGCCGGGCGGCAAGGTGCTGGTGGCCGACAACGGCAGCTACTGCAAACGCATGGTGCGCATCCTCGGCTGCCAGGGGCGCGAGGCCGTGGTGCTGCCGCACGGCGAGCAGGAACCCGCCGATCCTGCGCGCATCGCGGCGGCGCTCGCGGCCGATCCGGGCATCACGCACGTGGCCCAGGTGCACTGCGAGACCGGCACCGGCATCTTGAACCCCCTGGCGGACATCGCCGCCGTGACGGCCGGGCAGGGCCGCGGGCTGATCATCGACGCCATGAGTTCCTTCGCCGCCATTCCCATCGATGCGCGCAGTATCCGCTTCGATGCCCTCATTGCCGCCTCCGGAAAATGTCTCGAAGGCGTGCCCGGCATGGGATTCGTGATCGCCCGGCGTGCGGCCCTGGAGCGGCGCGACGGCAACAGCCGGTCGCTGGCGATGGACCTGGTCGATCAATGGCGCTACCTGGAGAAAACCGGCCAGTGGCGCTTCACGCCGCCCACCCACGTGGTCGCCGCGCTGCGCGCCGCCATCGACCAATACCGCACGCAGGGCGGCCAGCCGGCGCGCCTGGCGCGCTACGCCGAGAATTGCACCACGCTGGTGGCGGGCATGCGGGCGCTCGGCCTGGAGACCTTCCTGCCCGATGCGCTGCAGGCACCCATCATCGTCACGTTCCATGCGCCCGCCGATGCGGCCTACACATTCCCGGAGTTCTATCGCCGGGTTCGCGAGCGCGGCTTCATCCTCTATCCCGGCAAGCTCACCGCCGTCGAGACCTTCCGGGTGGGCTGCATCGGCGCCATCGGCCCCGACGCGCTGCGCGATGCCGTGGCGGCGATCAGCGCGGCGCTGGAGGGGATGGGCGTGCGTCTGCCAGCGCCGCGATGAGTCCGCGGTACGAGGGCAGCGACGCCGTCGCCAGCCCCGGCAGCTTGCCGCGATCGTCCCAGAGCCGCAGACGCACGGCGTCGCGGAAGTAAGCTTCCCGCTCGAATGCGGCCGCCTCGGCGGGCGACATCGGGCCGCCCTGCAGGGCGAGCGTGTGCACGGAGGCGTCGCTCAGCTTCGCCAGATACCTGGGTGCCGTGGCGCACAGGAAGCGTTTGGCCGCCACGTGCAGCCGCACCGGATCGGCCACCTCCGGGCCGAACCGCCGCGCGAGCCAGGCGCTGCCGCTCCGTTCGTGACGGGCATCGGCCTGCCAGTCGGCGATGTCCGCGGGCGCCGCGTCGAGTAGATGACCGATGTCGTGCAACAGGCAGGCCGCCACGAGGGCGTCGGCCGCGCCGTCGGCCCGCGCGAAATGCGCGGTTTGCAGCGCGTGCTCGAGGATGGAGATGGGCTCGCCGAAATACTCATCCGCACCGCGCGCCGCGAACAGGCTCTGGATCTCGTCAAATGAATCCACGGTTCTCACCTCAACTGCCCGCGATGTTCGGATCGCGCCAGGCCCGCTCGAACGGCAGACGCCAGGCGTGCGGCGCGATGAGTTGGTGGATGGAGTTCGGGCCCCAGGAGCCGGGCGCATAGAAACGCACCGGCGGCGGCGTCTCGAGCAGCGGAATCGACACCTCCCACAGCCGTTCGATGCCTTCGGCCGTGGTGAACAGCGTCCGGTCGCCGCGCATGGCGTCGAGGATCAGACGCTCGTAGGCCTCCAGCACGTCACCGTAGTATCCCGTGTCGTGCATGGCGAATTGCAGGCTCAGCTTGTCGAGGCGCATCCCGGGGCCGGGCCGTTTGCCGTAGAAGGAGAGCGACACCTTCGAGGCGTCCGCCAGATCGAAGGTCAGGTGATCGGGGCCCTGTGCACCGATGCCGGAGCCGGCCGGAAACATGCTCTTCGGCGGTTCGCGAAACGCGATCGAAATGATGCGCTGACCTTCGGCCAGCCGTTTCCCGGTCCGCAGGTAGAAGGGCACGCCGGCCCAGCGCCAGTTGTCGATGAAACATTTCAGTGCGATGAAGGTCTCGGTGTCCGAATCGGCGGAGACGCCGTCCTCCTTGCGGTACCCGGTGTACTGGCCGCGCACCACGTCGCCGGGCTTCACCGGCAGCATGCTGCGGAAGACCTTGTTCTTCTCCTCGCTGATGGGAACGGGTTCCAGCGACGTCGGCGCCTCCATGGCCATGAAGGCGAGGATCTGGAACAGGTGCGTGACCACCATGTCGCGGTAGGCGCCGGTCTGCTCGTAGAACGCCGAACGTTTGCCGAGGCCCAGGGTCTCGGGCACGTCGATCTGCACGTGATCGATGAAGTTGCGATTCCAGATCGGTTCGAACAGGCCGTTGGCGAAACGGAAGGCGAGGATGTTCTGCGCCGGCTCCTTGCCGAGGAAATGGTCGATGCGAAAGATCCGCTGCTCGTCGAACACCTGGTGCAGGCGGGCATTGAGCGCAACGGCACTCGCCAGATTGGTGCCGAAGGGCTTCTCCATGATGATGCGCGAACGCTCCACCAGGTCGGCCTCGCCGAGCAGGTGCACCGCCGACAGGGCTGCGTTGGGGGGGACGCTGAGATAGTGCAGCCGGCGGCTCTCCGCGCCCAGGGATTGTTCGGCGGCGAGTACCGCCTCGCGCAGCGCCTGACCGCCGCGCGACTGCGGCACGTATTGCAGGCATTCGGCGAACTTGCGCCAGTCCTCGTCCGTCACCTTGCGGGTGGAGAATTCCGTCAACGCCTCGCGGGCGAAGCGGCGGAACGCCTCGGTGTCGAAATCGTCGAGGGACACGCCGATGATGCGCAAACCCGGGATGAATCCCGAATTGGACAGGTGAAACAGGCCCGGCAGCAGCTTGCGCCGCGCGAGGTCGCCGGTGGCGCCCACCAGAACCACGACGTGCGGATATTTGGGACCGACCCCGGAGACGGCATTTTCCATGAGCCGATCATAGCCGAGTCGGCGCCGACCCGCAGGCGCGGCGTCGCGAGGCCGGGCGCTCGGCCGTGCCGCGCCGCGGCCGTCAGGACTTCTGCAGCGAATCGTGCCGGGTCAGGACCTGCGGGTAGCTCCGCCGGAAGTGTTCCGCGAGCCGTTCCGCGATGTACACCGATCGGTGCTGGCCGCCGGTGCAGCCCACGGCGATGGTGAGAAAGCTGCGGTTCGCCCGGACGAATTCGGCGATCCGCTGGCCGAGGAAGTCGATCAGCGCCGCCACCATGCCGGCCACGTCGGACTGCGCGGCCAGATACTCCATCACTTTCGCGTCGCGGCCGGTGAGGTGGCGCAGCGACGGTTCCCAGTAGGGATTCGGCAGACTGCGGACGTCGAAGACGAAGTCCGCGTCGCCGGGAATGCCGTGCTTGTAGCCGAAGGATTCGAACATCAGCGCCAGCCGGCCCTCGCGACGGTGGTCGATGCGCTCGCGAATCCGCTCGCGCAGGGCGTGGACCCCCATGTGGGACGTGTCGATCACCCAGTCCGCCGCCATGATGATGGGCTCGAGCAACGTGCGTTCGGAGGCGATGGCCTCGCGCAGGCCCACCTCGCCCGACACCAGCGGGTGCTTGCGCCGCGTCTCGGCATAGCGTTTGAGCAGCACCTCGTCGCCGGCATGCAGGTAGAGCATCTCGCAGGCGATCCCGATGCGGCGCAGCTCCGCCACCAGCGCCGGGATGGTTTCGATCTCGTTCGGGCGGTTGCGGGCATCGAGTCCCACCGCGGTCCGCGGGTAGGTGTCGTCCGTCCCGCGGATCGTGTGGGAGATGAAGGGCTTGAGCAGCGCTGCCGGGATGTTGTCGACGCAGTAGTAGTCGATGTCCTCGAGCAAATGAAGTGCGACGCTCTTGCCGGATCCCGACAGGCCGCTGACGATGATCAGGCGCATGCTCGGGCGGCCGTGTCCGTCAGGGGGCGGCGGAGCGCGCCTTGATCACTTCGTCGGCGTGGTGGTCGGAGGTCTTCTCCTTGTGCTTCTTCACGCAGCGGTCCAGCTTGTCGGCCAGCGCATCGATGGCCGCGTACATGTTGGGTTCGGTGGATTCGGCGTAGATCTTGTTTCCGCGCAGCATCAGGGTGGCCTCGGCCTTGTGGCGCAGCTTCTCCACCGTCAGCACGCAGTGCACGTCGATGACGTGCTCGAAATGGCGCGAGATCTTCTCGAACTTCTTGAGCACGTGGGCGCGCATGCTGTCCGTGATTTCCACATGATGACCGCTGAGATCTAGCTGCATGGTTCCTCCTGTTGTCGACGGTGAGGTCGACGCCTGTTACGACGCGCGGGCTGCCGCTCGCTTCCGTTCGTTCGACGGTGCGATCTGCATGCCCTCGCGATATTTGGCCACCGTGCGTCGGGCCACCGGTATGCCTTCCTGCGACAGAATCTCCGCAAGCTTGCTGTCGCTGCACGGATTTTCCGGGTTCTCCTGCGAGATCAATTTCTTGATCTTGGCGCGGATCGCGATCGACGACATCTCGGTGCCGTCCGCCGCTTCGACGTGACTGGAGAAAAAATAGCGGAATTCGAACACGCCGCGCGGCGTGTGCATGTACTTGGCGGTGGTCACGCGCGAGATCGTGGATTCGTGCATCTCCACCGCTTCGGCCACGTCCTTCAGGATCAGCGGCACCATCGCCTCCTCGCCGATCTCGAAGAACGCCGTCTGCCGCTGCACGATGCAGCGCGCCACCTTGATCAGCGTTTCGTTGCGGATTTCCAGGCTGCGCATCAGCCAGCGCGCCTCCTGGAGCTGGGTGCGCAGCATGGCGTGATCCGGCGCGCGCGAGATCAGATTGGCATAGCTCTGATTCACCCGCACCCGGGGCACGGTGGCCTGGTTGATCTCCACGATCCAGCCGTGATCGGTGCGGCGCACGAACACGTCGGGAATGACGTATTCGGCCTGCGACGGATTCACCGCCGCTCCCGGGCGCGGATGGCAGGAGCGCACCAGGGCCAGCGCCATCTCGAGATCGGCCTCGGTGCAGCGCAACTGCCGTCGCAGCAGCAGGTGCTGCTGGGCGGCCACCAGGTCGAGGTGGTCGAGCGCGACGCGCACGGCGATGTCGCGGGCGGGCGTGTCGGGATGCAGCTGGCGCAGCTGCAGGGCGATGCACTCGCCGAGGTTGCGCGCACCCACGCCGGCGGGTTCGAGGGATTGCACGGCGGCCAGCACGCGTTCCACGTCGGCCGTGGTCGCCTCGATCTCGGGCAGCAGGCTCAATCGCACGTCTTCCAGGTCGTCCGTCAAATAACCGTCGTCCGTGATCGCATCGGTGATGACGCGGGCGATGGCCAGATCCACCGCCGACAGCTTGGCGAGCTCCAGTTGTTCGATGAGCTGTTCCTGGAGCGTCTGGCCGTGCTGGTCGCTGAAATCGCCGCTGCGGTCGTCGTCCCCCGACCACGGGGTGTCGGAAGGACCGCTGGTCCGTTCGCCCCACGCCTCGTCGGCGATTTCCACCTCGGGTTCCTCACGTTGATCGTCGCCGGTGGCGCGCCCGTCGAGCTCGGCGTATTTCTCCTCGGGCGCCGGGAGCTCGTCGCGTTCCCGCACGGGATCGGCGGCGGCGTCGGAAACCGACTCGTCCTCGGCTTCGAGCATGACGTTGGTCTCGAGCGTCTCGCGGACGTGGGCCTGCAGGTCGAGCGAGGGCAGCTGCAGCAGACGAATGGCCTGCTGCAACTGCGGCGTCATCGTCAGCTGCTGGCCAATGCGAAGCTGCAGACTTGGCTTCAACATGTTGGTTCCGGATCCAAGCCTACAATTTGAAATCTTGGCCCAAGTACACCTCACGAACCTGCGGGTTGGCAAGAATCTGCCCCGCAGAACCGGATGCGAGCACGGTGCCCTGGCTGACGATGTACGCGCGCCCGCAGATCCCCAGCGTCTCGCGCACATTATGATCCGTAATCAGGACCCCGATGCCCTTGTCCGATAAGTGCTTGATTATGCGCTGGATGTCCGCCACCGAGAGGGGGTCGACGCCGGCAAAGGGCTCGTCCAGGAGGATGAATTGCGGATCGGCGGCGAGCGCGCGGGCGATCTCCACCCGACGGCGCTCCCCGCCCGACAGACTCATCCCGAGGCTGTCGCGCACGTGGCCGATGTGCAGCTCCGCCAGCAGCTCCTTGAGGCGAATCGCACGCTGCTCGCCGTCGAGCCGGGGCCGCGTTTCGAGAATGGCCATGATGTTGTCGGACACGGAGAGACGACGGAACACCGAAGGTTCCTGCGGCAGGTAGCCCAGGCCCAGCTGCGCGCGGCGATGCATGGGAAGGCGCGTGATGTCGCGGTCGTCGAGGTGGATCGCGCCCTGCTCGCACCGCGTGAGTCCCACCACCATGTAGAACGCCGTGGTCTTGCCGGCGCCGTTGGGACCCAGCAGGCCCACGACCTCGCCGCTGCTCACCTCGAGCGACAAATCCCGCAGTATCTGGCGCGATTTATAACTTTTGGCGAGGTTCAGTGCCCGCAGCACGCTCATGGTTTGGACGGCGGCGGCGTGATCACGATGTGCACGCGCTGCGATCCTTGCTCCGACGCCTCGGCCACGATGCTCTGTGCGAGCACGTTGTACTTGAGCGATTCGCCCCGGATCTCCGTCTGCCCGTCGCTCAGCCACGCATTCTTCGACAAGCGCACCAGATGCCTGCCGGCGTCGTATTCGATGGTGTCGGCGCGGCCCTGCGCCGTCTTGCCGGTCTTCGCCACCTTCTGCTCGAAGGCCGCCGGCTTCCCGTTGACCACCGCCTTCGACAACAGCTGCTTGGTGAAGTTGATCTGCGCATCGTCCGCGGTGAGCTGGCCCTGGTTCACCGCGATCTTCACGTTGCTGCGAAAGTTCCACAGGCTGTCCTCGAAGGCCTCGAAGTCCAGGCGGCTCTTCTGGCGGACGCCCTGGCCTTGATCGGCGGAGATGGACATGTCGCCCTGCGTGATCTTCACCTTGTGGAACACGAAGTTGTTGTTGGCGAGGTCGGCGTCCGCCGATTGCGCATCGAGCACGATGTCCTGGGTTTTCGACGGCGCCGCCCGGGCCGCCGGGCCCGCACCCTGCGAGGCCAGACCGGCGAGCACGAGCGCGGCGAGCGTCTTAACGATGGAATCGGCCATTGACCTTCGATTCTAGGCGCATCGTGCGCTCTTTCAAATTCGCGACCATGCCGTGCGCCGTCAGCACGCGCGGACCATATTCGATGCGTACGTCGCTGTCGCTGGTCGCGACCGCCGCGGGAACGTCGTAGCTCAGCTCGTCGGTGTGGACGACGACCATGCCGGGCGCCGCGCCCTTCGCCGCGCAATAGCCGGCGATGAATTCGGCGTGCGGCGTCATCTCGCCGGCGTTGAGCGCGATGCGGCCACGCAGGTCGCCGAGCTTCGCGGTCAGCTCGTCCATCGGGATC
>CAZZWZ010000144.1:0-9113 GCA_964657955.1 uncultured Steroidobacteraceae bacterium | reverse complement strand
GCAGAGTGGTCATGCAGCGGCCTGCAAAGCCGTGTACGCCGGTTCGATTCCGACCTTAGCCTCCAGTCCCGAAAACACCCCAGAGCGCGTCAGGTCTGACGCTGCATGTTCTCGCCGCTGAACCGGCAGCCCAGGCGGTACCGGGTGCCGGGGTGGACGAAGCGGGCGAACGTGACCGCCGTGCCATTCGCCCAGGTACGGCGCATCAGCGTGAGACACGGTTGATCCGCCCCGATTTGCAGCAGTCCGGCCTCCGCGCGGGTGGGCAGGGTTGCG
Organism: uncultured Steroidobacteraceae bacterium; assembly: GCA_964657955.1. Lineage (GTDB taxonomy): Bacteria > Pseudomonadota > Gammaproteobacteria > Steroidobacterales > Steroidobacteraceae > Bog-1198. The sequence continues at coordinate 8,837 of CAZZWZ010000144.1, read as the reverse complement.
TCGACCACGTGTTCGATCTCGTGGACGGGCACCGTGTCGAACAGATATTCCGACGGGCGCACCGTGGCAAAGTCCTGATCGAGAAAGCGCGGCGCCACCTGCGGATTCACGTAGCGGTCCTCGAGCTGCACCGGCACGCCGTTCTCGCGATGCACGCAGGTCACGTGGAATACCGACGTGGCGGGCGGGAGGCCCAGTGCCGATGACACCTGCCCGGTGGCCGCCTCGCGCGCGCTCAGCGTGATCGAATAGTCGTACGCATGACCGCGCGCACGAATCTCGTCGCCGATGTGCGCAATCATCAACAGCGTCGACTGGGGCTTCTCCTCGGCGATGAAGGTGCCGACGCCCGCATGGCGCCTGAGCACGCCGTGCTCCGCCAGCTCCCGCAGCGCGCGATTCACCGTCATGCGCGACACGCCGAGCTGGCGCACCAATGAAATTTCCGACGGAATCCGATCCCCCGGGCGCCACTCGCCGCCGGCAACCCGCGCGCGGACGTGCTCCTTCACACGCTCGTAACGGGCCAGCGGCGGCGGTGGGGCATGCGGTTGCGCGACGCGGGTGGGCATTGGTCTATACCGTCAATCTTGGTGCCGAGGCGGAGGAGGCGGTTGCGCCGCCTCATTTAGTAGTATATACAAAAGCGGTATATACCGCAGTCGCCGTCAGAGCCGCTCGGTAGCGCCGGGTAGCAGCCACGAAGGGGGGGGCAGAGAGCGAACAGGGGACCTGACGATGATGGGATATGGTTTCACGGCGGCGACGCGTTCTTTCTCGAGACGCGTCGCGTGCCCATGCCTGGTCCTGGTTTCGCTGCTCGGCGCCCGGCCGGAACTCGCGGCGGCACAGGCCCAAGACCCCTCGATGTTGGACGCCGTGGTCGTCACCGCGCAGAAGGTCACCGAGGACGTGCGCAAGGTGCCCGAGAGCATTTCCGTTCTGGCATCCGATCAGATCGAGGCGCGTCATCTCACCGAACTCGCCGACCTGACGCGCTCCATTCCGAATCTTTCGTTCACCTCGCAGGGCGGACCGGGAAACCAGAACATCGAGTTGCGCGGGATCAGCTCGACGGCCGGATCGTCGACCGTCTCGATTTATCTGGACGACGTGCCCATGACCGTGCGCAATCTCGACACGCAGGGGCAGGCCGAGCCCACCTTCTTCGACGTGCAGCGAATCGAGGTGCTGCGCGGGCCGCAGGGGACGCTGTACGGCGCCAGTTCCATGGGCGGGACCATCCGCTTCATCTCGAATCCCGTGGATTTGTCGGTCGCGGGCGGCAGCGTCTACAGCGACGTGTCGGCCACCCGTCACGGCGGGGTCAACTACACCGAACGCGGGGTGCTGGACGTCCCGCTCATCGAAAGTCAGCTCGGCATGCGCGTCGGCATATCGACCACTCACGCGAGCGGCTACATCGACCATTATTCACCCGACACGGGCCAGCTGCTGCAACGCGGGGTCAACGGCGACGCCGAGACGGCGGCCCGTCTGGCGCTCGATTGGCGGCCGGTGCCCGGTCTGAGCATCAAACCGGCGGTTTTCTATCAGTACAATCGCAGCGACGACCTGAACGTGGTGGACCTGGGATTGCCCGACCTGTTGTCGCAGGAGAAGCGCGTGCAGGAAGGAGGCAAGGAGACCATCGCGGTACCCAGCCTGACCATCGAGGATGAATGGGCCTGGGGGAATTTCACCTCCGTCACGAGCTACTTCTACCGCCGCTTCCTGCGCACGGTCGACGGGACTGCCTACAACAGCGGCTTCCTCGGATCGGTGTATCTCGACCAGGCCGTCCCGCCGATCACGGGCCTCGACGGCAATCTGGACGGGTATCTGGTGGGCAACGTGGCCTCGCCGGTGCACTACACGGTCAGTACCAAACAGATCTCCCAGGAGCTTCGCCTGGCATCGCAACCGTACGTGCCCGGGCACGGGCCTTTCACCTACATCGTCGGGGCGTTCTACTCGCACCAGAAGCTCGACTCGCTCGACTATGAAGACGCGCCGGGCATCGATCACGTCATCGCGACGGTGTACGGCACGCAGGTGCAGAATGCCGTGTTCGGCGGACCGTTTCCGAACGATTTCCTCTACCTGCAGCACAAGCTCTATGCGGAGCAACAGTACGCGCCGTTTGGTGAACTGACCTATAATTTTTCCGGCGCCCTGCGCCTGACGGCCGGTTTTCGCTACATCAAATCGCGCATCACCTTGAACCGCGTGGGCGACGGCTTCATCAACGGCGGTATGTCGGTTTCCAGCGCCACCATCGACGGCAGCGCCTCGACGCCGAAGGTGGCACTGGCCTACGACGTCGACGAGAACACGACGGCCTATGTGACCGCCAGCAAGGGGACGCGTCTGGGCGGACCGAACCGGCCGGTGCCCACCACGGTTTGCGGGTCGGATCTTGCCGCCATCGGACTCACCGCGGCCCCGGGCGGCTACGGCGCCGATTCACTGTGGAATTACGAGGCGGGCGTGAAATCGCGGTTGCTCGACGGGCGACTGTCCGTCACGGGCGATGTCTTCGCCATCGATTGGAAAAACATCCAGGAGGACATCAACCTGCCCACCTGTGGCTTCGACTTCTACACCAACGTGGGTTCCGGCAGGAGCTACGGCAGCGAGGCCGACATCCGATTCAAGCCGCTCGCCGTCCTCACCCTGGGCCTCGCCGCCGGTTATACGCATGCGACACTGACCTCCGATCAACCGTCCCTGGGAATCGTCAACGGCGATCCCATCCCGAATGCGCCCCGGTGGAATGCGGATGCGTCGGTGGAATACGCAGTGCCCCTCGCGGATTCGCTCAAAGGGTTCGCAACCCTGGATTGGAATTGGGTGGGCAGCAGCCACGGAACCGTGCTCAAGTCCGACCCGGACTACGACCGGCCCACGTACAGCCTGCTGGGACTCGATGCCGGCGTCGATTACGAGGCGTGGCAATTCGCGCTGTTCGCCAAAAATCTGCTCGACGACCGGAAAATCATCCAGCGTCCCAATTTACAATCGGTCAACCGCGGCTACACTCTGACGCCACGCACCATCGGAGTCTCGGCGGCATTCAAGTTTTGACGCTGCACGCGTGCGGCGCGACGCGAAGTTTTCAGGGGATCATCAATCATGACGTTCGATCGCTGTCTGCTCGTCATCGCCGCGCTGCTGGTGCTCGGCAATCCAGGCCGTGCAGCCTGCCTGGACGACATCCGCCACAAGGGCACCCTCATCGCCGGCAACGGCTTGATGGGCGACAAGCCCTCGCTGTGGCAGGATCAGAGCGGGGCTTATCACGGATTCGACTATGAGTTCGTGCAGCAGATCGCCGCGCGTCTGGGCATTCCGAAGTTCGACTTCGTCGGCACCGAATGGACCACGTTGATCCCGGGACTGCTGGCCCGGCGATGGGACATCATTTTTTCGGACATGGAGATCACGCAGGAACGGGTGGTGAAGGCGCACGTCGAATTTTCCCAGCCTTATTTCCTGCTGTACGACTACGTCATCGTCCTCAAGGACTCGCCCATCCACGCGATGTCCGACCTCAAGGGCAAGACGGTGGGTTCGACGCTCGGCACCAACGACTCGCTGATGGCGCATCAATTGGTGGGCGACGGCGTCGTGGCGGCGGTGAAGGATTTCAACAATTTCGGCGATCCGTTCGTGGCGCTCCGCAACGGTCAGGTGGACGCGCTGGTCCTGGATCAGGCCACCTTGGCCGGTCAACGGGCGGTGATGACGAATCTGCGGACGGTGGGCGATCCGCTGCGGCGACGACCCAAACCCGAATGGGCCGCGGCCGAGGCCGCGCAGCATTACCGGCTGGGCAGCGAAGCCGCGGTGACCCGCCCCGAATGCCGTGATCTGCTCGATGCCATCAACAAGGCCATGAGCGACATGGATGCGGACGGCACGCGCCGCGCGATCCTGACCAAATACGGAGTATGGGAACCGGATCAGGAACGGTTGACGAGGTAGCGGCCGGCGATGACGGCCGGCGCGATGACGGACACCCCGGTCGGCCGGATAAACCACGCACGATGACAAGTTATGCACGATTTCCTCTTCGAGCAAATACCGCAGCACTTCCCCTACCTGCTCGAGGGTGCCCTGGTCACCCTCGAACTGTCCCTGGTCAGCATGACCCTCGGACTGCTGCTGGGGCTGCTGGTCGCCGTCGGACGACTGTCGAGCAGCCGCTGGTTGCGCTGGCCGCTCCATGCCTTCGTCGAAATCTGGCGCGATACGCCGCTCATCGTGCAGTTGCTGGTGATCTACTTCACGCTGCCGGAGATCGGCATCCTGCTGTCGGGTTTCTGGGCCGGGGTGCTGGGCCTGACCCTCAATCTGGCGGCCTACCTGTCCGAAGTGCTGCGCGCCGCCATCGCCTCGGTGGACCCCGGCCAGCGCGCGGCGGGTCTCTCGCTCGGAATGTCGCACTCGATGGTGTACCGGCGCATCGTGCTGCCCCAGGCCCTGCGCACGGCCCTGCCGACGCTCGGCGGTTACTTCGTCGCGCTGCTCAAGGACTGCTCGCTGGTGTCGTTCATCGCCGTGAATGAATTGTTGCGGCATGCGACCATCGTGATCTCCAACACGTTCCAGAGCATGGATACCTATTTCATGGTCGCCATCATTTACTTCGCCATGAGCTTCTTGAGCTCGAGGATCGTCGCCCGCATCGAACGCGCCGTCACCCCGGCGCATCTGCGGCGCGCCCCGTTGCGCGCCGCCGCGGCCCGGCTCGGATGAGCGATCGGCCCGACCCGGGCCCGTCCGTGCCGGCGATCGAGGTCGCGGCTTTGCGCAAGCGGTATGGCGCGCTCGAGGTGTTGAACGGCGTCGACCTGACGGTGCGCCAGGGCGAGACCACCTGTCTGATCGGGCCGAGCGGTGCGGGCAAATCGAGCTTGCTTCGTTGTCTCAACTTCCTCGATCCGCCCACCGGCGGGGAGATCAGCTTCTTCGGCGATCCGCTGTGCCGCACCGTCGACGGCGCGCTGCGGCTGGCTCCCGAGGCGGTGCTTCGGGCCGCCCGGTGCCGGATGCCCATGGTGTTCCAGCAGTTCAATCTCTTCCACCATCGCACGGTGCTGCAGAACGTCATCGAGGGGCCCACCCGCGTGATGCGCAAACCGCGCGAGCAGGCGCGCGAGGAGGCCCATGCCGTCCTGCGCCGGGTCGGTCTGCTCGACAAACGGGACTGCTACCCCGATCAGCTGTCCGGCGGTCAACGCCAGCGCGTCGCCATCGCGCGGGCGCTGGCCATGGAGCCGGCCCTGATCCTGTTCGACGAGCCCACGAGTTCGCTCGACCCCGAACTGGTGGCCGAAGTGCTGGGCATGATGCGTTCGCTGGCGGAGGAGGGCCGCACCATGATCATCGTGACCCACGAGATGAAATTCGCGCGGCAGGTGGCCGACAGCGTGCATTTTCTCGTCGACGGGTCGATCGTCGAGTCCGGCGCCGCGCGCGATCTGTTCGAGACGCCGCGCAGTGCCCGGCTCGCCGAATTCATCCGCTCCTTCCGGGATTGACCACCCGGCCACGGGGCGCCGGCCTTATAATGGTGGGTTAAACAAGGGCTTGGTTTGACTCCGCGGACGGTACCGAACACATGGCGACCATAGGCACTGAACGGGTGTTGACCGTTCATCACTGGAACGACACCGTTTTCAGCTTCACGACCACCCGGGACGAGGGACTGCGCTTCGAGAACGGCCATTTCGTGATGCTCGGCATGATGATCGACGGCAAGCCGCTGATGCGTGCCTACAGCATCGCCAGCGCAAATCACGAGGAGTTCCTGGAATTCCTGAGCATCAAGGTGGCGGACGGGCCGTTGACCTCGCGGCTTCGGGACATCAAGCCCGGCGACGAAGTGCTGGTGAGCCGCAAACCCACCGGAACCCTGTTGCTGCAGGACCTCAAACCGGGCAAGCGGCTGTACCTGCTGAGTTCCGGGACGGGACTCGCGCCGTTCATGAGTTTGATCAAGGACCCGCAGACGTACGAAAGGTTCGAGACCATCGTGCTCGTGCACGGGGTACGCTACCGCAGCGAGCTCGCCTACCGCGATTTCATCGAATGGGAGCTCACGCACCACGAATATCTCGGTGAGCAGGTGCGCAAGCAGCTGGTTTATTTCCCCACCGTGACGCGCGAACGCTTCCGGTACCAGGGCCGGGTGACCGCGCTCATCGAGACCGGCAAGCTGTTCACCGACCTCGCCATGCCGGCGCTCGATCCGGCGCACGACCGCGTGATGATCTGCGGCAGTCCGGCCATGCTCGCCGATCTGTCGGCCATGCTCGATGCGCGGGGATTCAGCATTTCGCCGCACGTGGGCGAACCGGGCGACTATGTCATCGAGCGGTCGTTCGTGGCGAGGTAGGGGCAAATTTCGAAGGCGGCTTCGGAATCGGCGCCCCGCAGGTTATTCTTGGCGTTCGGAATTCGTCCCAGGAGCGCGCGATGCTAGAAGACAGCTCGAATCTCGTGACACTGCGCACCGCAAATTCGCCGAACGCGTTCGATTTGCGCCGCGTGGGCGCTCACCCGGATCACTGGTATCCGGTGGCCTGGTCCCATGAGCTGAAGGCGGGCAAGGCTCTGGGCCGGCGCTTTGCGGGCGATCCCATCGTGATTTACCGGGGAAAGAGCGGGCAGGTGTTCGCGCTGGAGGACCGCTGCGCCCATCGTCAGGTGCCCCTGCACCTCGGCGTGGTCACCGGCGACGATCTCAAATGCCACTATCACGGCTGGACTTACAACTGCGCGGGAAAATGCGTGGGAGTGCCGTATTTCGGCGGCGTGGAGCGGCTCCCCAACGGGGTCAGGAGCTACCCGGCACGCGAGCTTGACGGCTTGATCTTCGTTTTCCCCGGAGATGCGACGCTGGCGGAGAGCCGGTTGCCGGCCGCGCTGGGGTCGGCCGCTCGCACCGATTACAAGACGCGGCGGCTGAACCGCGAGGTGGCATGCCACTACACCTTCATGCACGAGAATTTGTTCGACATGAATCACCAGTTCATGCACCGCAAGCAGATGGGCTCGATCCGGGCGCGCTGCCTCGGCCGCAGTCACGGCGAGAACTGGGCCCAGGTCGAATACAGCTTCAGCCGCACCGAGGGCAAGGCGTCGGTGGGGGAGACCGTGATCGTCGACCTCATGCGCAAGCGCAGCGAGCCGAAGAAAGACTTTTCGGATCACATGCGCATTCGCACCGACTATCCGACCCAGAGCCTCAAGGTCTGGGTGGGGCGCGACATCGATCAAGCCCAGGACCCGGTGCTCGACGTCTGGCTGGGCTACACGCCGCTGGATGCCCTGCAACGCACGAACCGGACGTACGGCTATTTGTCCATCAAGAAGCCCGGCATCCCGGGCATCATCCACGCGGTATGGCCCTTCGTGACCTGGTTCACCGAGAACATATTCCGCGAGGACAAGGACATCGTGGAAGCCGAGCAGCGCGCCTACGATGCCCAGGGCTGCGATTGGAACAACGAGGTCTTTCCTCCCCTGCGTGACCTGCGGGCGGTATTGGCCCGCTGCGGGCGACCCATGCGCGAGCCCGCCGACCGATCGGACGGCTGAAGGTGGACCCTCGGGTCGGCGCCGGGCACCCGCGAAGCCGGTCTAGGTCGGCCTGACCCTCGACTCGGCGCCCGGATACCAGTTCCAACGGCCCGCCAGGGTCATGACCGCCGGCACCACGAACGCGCGAATCAGGGTGGCGTCGATCAGCACCGAGACGCACAGGCCCACCCCCATCATCTTCAACACCGGCAGCTCCGCCCCGACGAACGCCCCGAATACCACCGCCATGATGAGGCCTGCCCCGGTGATCACGGGGGCCACCGCGGCCAGCCCCGACACGGTGGCGCGGTCGTTGTCCTGATCGATGTCGTACTCGCGTTTGATCCGAAACAACAGGAACAACTCGTAGTCCATCGACAAGCCGAAGCTCAGGCAGAACACCATCATGGGCACTTCCAGCGGAATGGCGGTGAAGGGTCGTTCCAACCCGATCAAGGCGTGGCACCAGCCGAACTGGAACACCGCGACCACCGCGCCGATGCCGGCCGCCACGGCGAACAGATTCGTGACCACCGCCTTGACCGGCAGCAGGAACGATCGGAACGCGACGAACAGCAACAGCAGCGTGGCGCCGACCACGAAGCCGAAGATCCGCGGCAGGCTCTTGAACATGTAATCGTTGAAATCGTTATGCTCGGCGGGCGCGCCGCCGATCTTGACGGCAAATGAACCGGCGGGTTTCAGCGCTGCGACGTCCCGTGTCAGACGTTCGATTTCCTTGACCGTAAGCCCGTCGGCCGGCGTGATCTGGAACAGGGCGGCGTTACGGTCCCGGCTCAGAAACAGTTCTCCCACCGCCGGGTACTGACGCAGCGCGTCGTCGATGTTTCGATAGAGGGCGGCATATTGGGCGGGGCTGGTGCCTTTGCGGAGCGTCACGGGCGAGGCCACCGCCGCGATGCGCGTGTCCTGCTCGAGCCGGTGGGCGTAGTCGACCAGCGCCTCGATGTGCGAGGCGGCGAGCAGCGGCCGTTCGTCCGTGGCGGTCACGATGGCATAGATGGGGATGGAGGCGTTGTCGTTGCGCATGGCCGTGAGAATTTCGGCGCCGCTCCTCGACTCGGCGGCCTTCGGCAGGAACCACCGTTCGTTGGTCACGCCGGTTTTCGCCTGCAGGACGGGCAGGGCCATGGCCAGCACCAGCGTGCCCGACGCCAGCAGCGTGGGCCACGGATGCCGCACGATCCACAGACCCAGGCGATGCCACAGCGCCGAGTCATCGGCGC
>CAZZWZ010000143.1:2572-9130 GCA_964657955.1 uncultured Steroidobacteraceae bacterium | reverse complement strand
CTTCGGCACCGCCGGCGTGGTGCATTCGAACGACCACAACGCCGACTTCACCTCCAGCGTCTACCAGCCGAGCGGCGCCGGCTACAGCCGCGACTGGAGTCCCAACGTGGACAGCCTCATCGCCGGTCAGGTGAGCGCCCGACTCTCAGCCCACTGGTCCGCGGTGGTGCAGGCCATCGCGCAGCAGAACGACGACGGCAGTTTCACCCCGCACGTCGAATGGGCGAACGTGAAGTACGAGTTCTCGCCCGACCTCAGCGTGCGGTTCGGGCGTACGGCGCTGGCCACCTTCATGGAGACGGATTCGCGCAAGATCGGCTACGCCATTCCCTGGGTGCGGCCGCCGCCCGAGGTGTATTCGCTGTCACCCGTCACCAGCAACGACGGGCTCGATGCCGGTTACCGCGTACATTGGAGCGCAGCGACCAACACCGCTCAATTCTCGGTGGGGCAGTCGAAGGCCAAGGTGCCGCCCGGACCCGGCGTCGCCGCCGCCACCGTCAAGTCGCGCGGTCAATTAAATCTGGCCGATACCTTCGAGCAGGGTTTCACCACGCTTCGGATCAACTATAGCCGGACCCGCGTCGAGGTCGATCAGGTCAACGACCTGTTCTCGTTGTTCCGCGACGCGGGTCCCGTTGGTGTCGCCATCGCCGACAAGTACGACGTGCACGAGCAGCGCAGTTCGTTCTTCGGCGGCGGGGCGAGTTACGATCCCGGCCATTGGTTCGTCATGGGCGAGTGGGACCGGGTGCACAGCAATTCCAGCCTCGGCGAGCGCACCGGCTGGTACGTCACGGGCGGCTATCGCAGCGGCCGTTTCACGCCCTACGCGACCTACGCCCAACAAAAAACGCACAGCAGCCTCTCGGATCCTGGTTTCACGGTGAGCGAGCTGCCCCCTTCCATCGCCTTCGCGGCAGAGCAGCTCTTGTCGGCGCTGATGTCGGCGAACGACGGGCAGAACACGGTGTCGGGCGGCACGCGCTGGGATTTTTGCAAGGACGTGGCGCTGAAATTCCAGGTCGACCATACCCGGTTGAGCCCCGGTTCGCCGGGCAACCTGCGCAACATCCAGATGGGGTTCCAACCGGGGAGCACCTACACCCTGTTCAGCCTCACGCTGGATTTCGTCTTTTGAGAGCCGTCGTGCGCGTTCATCGTCAATGTACGGGTCTGGTGGTCGCAACGGCGGCGTTGCTGCTGGTCTCGCCCGCCGCCGAGGGCGACGTGGTCGCGGTGGTCTCGGTCAACAGTCCCGTGCGCGCACTGACCAGGACCCAGGTGGCCGATCTGTTTCTCGGCAGGGCCAGCCGCTATCCCAACGGCGAGCCGGCGGTGCCCATCGATCAGGCCGAGGGCTCGCGGGCCTTCGTCGAGTTCTACGAGAAGATCGCGGGCAAGTCACCGGCGCAGGTCAAGGCGTACTGGTCCAAGATCATCTTCACGGGACGCGGCCAGCCGCCCAAGGCCGTGTCGAACGACGGCGAGGTGACCAAGCGCATCACCGAGAATCCGAACGCCATCGGCTACATCGACGAGAAGCTGGTCGACGACAGCGTGCGCGTCCTGTTCTGAGCCGGCTCGCGCTGCCGCCCGGGCGCCCCGGTCACGGCGGCAGCAGGCCGAGCCGCTCGCCCCGGTAGGTGATCTGCGTGGTCTGTGCGAACAGCAGCTGCGTGAATTCCGCGGGGGGCAGGGGTCGGTTGAAATAAAACCCCTGCAGCTCGTCGCAGGCGTGGGTGCGCAGGAACTCGGCCTGCTCGCGCGTTTCCACGCCCTGCGCGACCACGGTCACGCTCAGGCTCTTGCCCATCGCGATGATGGCATCCGCCAGCCCCGCATCCGCGCTGGTGGCGCCGATGGCGCGGATCAACGATTGGTCGATCTTGATGGTGTCGAGGGGATAGCGCTGCAGCATGGCGAGCGAAGAGTAGCCCGTGCCGAAATCGCCCACCGCGATGCGCACGCCGAGACTCTTCAGATCGGTGATGATGCGCAGCGTCGCCTCGACGCGGTGGCTGAGCACGCTCTCCGGCAGCTCGAGCTCCAGCAGGTGCGGCCGCATGCCCGTGGCGGCGAGGATGCCGCGGACATCGGCCACCAGCGCGTCGTCCATGAACTGCCGGACGGTCAGGTTGACGGCCACGGTCACCGGCGCCAGCCCTTGCCTGGCCCATGCGGCACTCTGCGCGCCCACCGCGGCCAGCACCCATTTCCCGATGGGGACGATGAGGCCGGTTTCCTCCGCGACCGGAATGAAACGCATGGGCGCCACGACGCCGAGGTCGGGATGCTCCCAGCGCAGCAATGCCTCCACGCCGGTGACCTGGCCGCTCGAGATGTCGCGCTTCGCCTGATAATGGAGGCGGAATTGATCCTGCTCCAGCGCGTTGCGCAGGCTCGATTCGAGCGTGAGCCGTTCCAGCGAATCGGTGTTCATCCCTTCCGAATAGAACCGGACGTTGTTCTTGCCCTCCGCCTTGGCCTGGTACATGGCAATGTCGGCATTCTTGGTGAGCGTATGCTCGTCGAGGCCGTCGCGCGGGAAGGTGCTGACGCCGATGCTGGCGGTCACGCGAAACTCCTGTCCCACCAGCGTGAAGGGATTTGCGACGGCAGCTAAGATCCTGTGCGCCAGGGCCACGGCCGCGCGGTCGTCGCCGCAGTCCCCGAGAATCACCACGAACTCGTCGCCGCCGAGACGCGCCGCGCTATCCCCGTCGCGCAGACAGCCCTGCACGCGCCTGGCCACCTCCTGGAGCAGCTGATCGCCCGCATCGTGCCCCAGCGTGTCGTTGATCTGTTTGAAACGGTCGAGATCGACGAATGCCACCGCCAGCTGGCGACGGTGACGGCGCGCCTCGGAGATGCCCTGGGTCAGCAATTTGCTGAACATGCTGCGGTTGGGCAGCCCGGTCAGTCCATCGTGATACGCCAGATACTCGACGCGCTCCGCGTGGGCCAGCGCCGCGGCGCGCTCGCGCAACCGGCTCTGCGCGAGCTGACGGCTGAGCCGTCCCAGCAGGAAGACCACACCGATCACGAGCGCGCTCGCGACCGCCCCCCGCCAGCGATAAGCGATTTCATTGCGGCGCGCGCCGGCCAGTTGCTCGTCCACCCCGAGTCCCACCAGCGCCGCCAGCGGGAAACCGAACAGCTCGCGCGCGCCGAACCAGCGGCGCAGGCCGTCCTTGCGGTCGGCCGAGATGCGCGGCACCACATCGTCGGCATCCGCCGGGACCACCAGCGCGGCGTAATCGACCGCATCGCCGTAGGAGACCGTCTCGCCGCTGCGGCGGGCCAGGAAGGTGCCGTCGGCCTTGAGCAGGCCGAGCACGCCCTGCCGGCCGAGGGTGGAGGCCTCGTAGCCGCTCACGAAATAAGCGGCATCCACCGCCACGATCACCATGCCGTCGAAGGCACCGTCGGGCGCGGTCAACCGGCGCGTGAAACGCAATTTGCCGTCCGCGTGCCCGCCGCCGGAGGCACGGCCCACCACGAAACCGTTGCCGCTGCGTTGCTCGCGAAAATAATCGGTGTCGGCCACGCTGCCTCCCGTGGGGGGGTGCGTGCTGTCGACGACGATGCCGCGGGAATCGGCGATGCTGACGGCGAAGAGCAGGTCCGGCGGCAGCAGCCCCTTGTCCCGCAATTCCGCGAGCGAACCGCCCCCGGGGCGTTGATGCCAGAAAGTCACGAGATTCAAGGTCTGATCGATCTCGCGCAGCGCCTGGACCACCTGCGCTTCGTAGGTGTCGAGCAACTCGCCGGCCTTCGCGACGGCCGCCTGTTCCGCGGCGGAGTAGCCGGCCGCGATCATGGCGAGCACGCTCGCCCACATCGCCACCAGCACGAGCACGGCAACGACGGGAAAGAGGAATTGCGGTTGAGACACCCGCACCAGAGCGCGATGGAACGCGCTTGTTGTGCGCACAGCTACCCCGCAGCGACCCAGCGACGCTTCAGACTATCAGATGACGCTGCCAACCGTGGTTGAACCGACATCCCCGCTGCGGGCGCACCACCCTCCTTTGGTTCACGAAGCTCTTAAGATGATATAATAGCCGAATATCGTTGCACGAATAGCAATTCTGTCGATATTATTGCCTTAAATTCCATTTGAGCGAACCGTGACGGGTTGAGCGAACCGAGAGGGGCGCGACTCCCGAGTCCGGTCCGGCGCAGCCCTGAGAGAACCCCATGACAAGGCAATCCACCGAGCAGAGCATGACGCCCGCATTTGGCAAGCACATCGATGATGGCGGCACGGAGATCGACGCCGGCAAGGAGATCGATCGGGCGACGCGTCTGGAACTGTATCGCCTGCAGGTGCTGCTGCGCGAAGCCGAGCAACGCGCCTACGACCTCTTCCTGCAAAACCTGGTCAAGGGCACCAGTCACCTGTCGCTCGGCCAGGAGGCCATCGCGGCGGGCTGCGCCGCCGCCATGAAGCCGGGCGACCTGAGCTTCTGCACCTACCGCGGCCATGCCCACACCCTGGCGCGCGGCGTGGCCGTGGAGAAGGTGCTCGGCGAGCTCATGGGCCGGGACAACGGACTCATGCGGGGCAAGGGCGGGTCGATGCACCTGACGTCCGTCGAACACGGCGTCATGGGCTCGTACGCCATCATCGGCGCCCACCTGCCCATCGCCTGCGGGGCGGCCTGGAGGGCGCAGTACAAAGGTCAGTCCGACGTGTCGGTGTGCTTCTTCGGCGACGGCACCACCAACATCGGTGCGTTCCACGAGGCGCTGAATCTCGCCGCGATCTGGAAACTGCCCGTCGTGTTCGTTTGCGAGAACAACCTGTACATGGAGTACACGCCGATCAGCGAAGTGACGGCGGTGCAGTATCCGGCGGCGGACCGGGCGGCGGCTTACGGCCTGCCGAAGATCGTCATCGACGGCAACGATGCCGACCTGGTGTACACGACCATGCTCGAGGTGTTCGACCGGGCGCGGCGCGGCGACGGGCCTTCGCTGGTGGAGTGCCTCACGTATCGGCATTCGGGTCACTCGCGCGCCGATCCGGCAAAATACCGGCCGGAAGGCGAACTGGAGCGCTGGAAGCAGCGTGACCCCGTCAAGATGTACAGGGAGCGCCTCACGGGTCTGGGCTTCGGTGCCCAGAGCCTGAAGGACATCGACGAGGAGGTGCGGCGCATCGTGGACGAGGCCACCGAGGCGTGCAAGGCCGCCCCCGTCACGTCCACCGACATTCTGTTCACGGATGTGTATGCGGACGGAGGCTGGGCATGGCGGAACTGACCTATCGCGACGCCGTCGCCCGGGGCATCGCCCAGGAGATGGCACGGGACGAGGACGTGGTGTTCCTTGGCGAGGACATCGCCAAGGCGGGCGGTGTGTTCAAGGCCACGGTGGGATTGTTGGAGAAGTTCGGGCCGCGTCGCGTTCGCGACACGCCCATCTCGGAACAAGCCATCCTGGGAGCGGCCATGGGCGCGGCGATGACGGGCCTGAAGCCCATCGCCGAGATCATGTTCGCCGACTTCCTGGCCGTGTGTTACGACTACGTGGCCAACGAGTTCCCGAAGAGCCGCTACATGACCAACGGGCAGGTGAAATGCCCCCTGGTGGTCCGGCTGGGCAACGGCGGCGGGGCGCGCTTCGGCGCCCAGCACAGCCAGTGCGTCGAGAACTGGTGCATGCAGTTTCCGGGGCTGAAAGTGGTGGCGCCCTCCTCCCCGGTGGACGTCATCGGCCTGCTGGCGGCCGCGGTGCGCGACCCGAATCCGGTGATTTTCCTGGAACACAAATCCCTCTACGCGAGCAAGGGCGAAGTACCCGACGGCGAGATCGTCGACACGCTCGGATCGGCGAAGATCCTGCGCGCCGGCACCGATTGCAGCGTGATCGCGCTCGCGATGATGGTGCCGCGCGCGCTCGCAGCCGCCGAACGGCTGCAGCGCGAGGACGGCATCAGCTGCGAGGTGGTGGACGTGCGCTCGCTGGTACCCCTCGACACCCGGGCCATCCTGGCCTCGGTGGCCAAGACGCATCGCGTGTTCACGGTGGAGGAAAATCCCCGCGTGCTCGGCTGGGGCGCGGAGATCGTGTCGATCATTGCGGACGAGGCCTTCTACGATCTGGACGGCCCTCCCGTGCGCATCACGACGCCGCACATTCCCCTGCCGGCGGCCGACAACCTCGAAGACCTGGCCATCCCGAGCGTCGCCCGGATCGTCGAGACCATCCGCCGTTCGATGGCCTCCTGACTTACGGCCATTTCGGTGAAGGAAAATATTGCATGGATATTCTGATGCCGCAGCTCGGTGAAACCGTCACCGAGGGAAAGATCATCAGCTGGCTGCGCGCCGTCGGCGACACCATTGCCCACGGCGACGTGCTGTTCGAGATCGAAACGGACAAGGCGACGATGGAAGTCGAGGCCACCGGCGCCGGCCGTCTCGCCCGGATTCTGGTCGAGGCAGGCGACACCGCCCCGATCGGCGCGTTGGTTGCGGTGATCACGGAGGAAGCCCGGAACGATGCGGGCCCCGCGGCGGCCGCGGCCGCGCCCGAGCGAAGCGCCGG
>CAZZWZ010000143.1:0-2472 GCA_964657955.1 uncultured Steroidobacteraceae bacterium | reverse complement strand
CTGCGGCGCCCGCCCCGGCGCAGGCACCGACCGCGGCTCCTGCGCATGCACCGGCTGCATCCCCCGCACAGTCACAGGCTGCTGCCCCAGCTCCGGGACAGCCCGTGGCGCCCGCGGCGCCGGCCGGTCGCGTTCAGGTCACCCCGCTCGCGCGTCGTCTTGCCTCGGCGGCCGGCATCGATCTGTCGATGCTCAAGGGCAGCGGTCCGCTGGGTCGGATCGTCGGCAGGGATGTGTCGCCGGTGGGCCACGACGGCAACGGGTCTGCGCCGAAGCCTGCGGCCCCGGCCGCGAACTTCGAGCAGATCAAGGCGGCGTACCGGGACGTGCCGCACGTCGAGGTGGAACTGGACGGCATGAGGCGCACCATCGCCAGACGCATGGTCGAATCCAAGCAGACGGTGCCGCACTTCTACCTGGTCATCGACGTGCGCATCGACGAGATGATGGAACTGCGCAAGAAGGCGAACGCATCGCTGCCCGAGAAGCTGTCGGTGAACGACTTCGTCATCAAGGCGTTCGCTCTCGCGCTGACGCGGGTGCCGCTGGCCAACGCGATCTGGGCCGAGGACAAGATCCTGCGTTTTTCGCGGGTGGATGTCGGGATTGCGGTCGCGGTCGACGGCGGCCTCTACACGCCGGTGCTGCGCGATGCGGGGACCAAGAGCCTGGCCGTGGTCGCCGCCGAGATCAGGGACCTCGCCCGCCGTGCGCGCGACCGCGAATTGAAACCGCACGAATACCAGGGCGGCTCGGCCAGCATCTCCAATCTCGGAATGTACGGCGTGCGTCAATTCTGCGCCATCATCAGCGCGCCGCACTCGACCATTCTCGCGGTGGGTGCGGGCGAGCGGCGGCCGGTCGAGGCGCCGGACGGCAGCGTGGCTTTCGCCGGCATGATGACGGTCACGCTGTCCTGCGATCACCGCGTGGTCGACGGCGCCCTCGGCGCCGAGCTGCTCGCCGCGTTCAAGGCCATCATCGAAGAGCCCGCGTCCATCTTGAAGTGAGACGCTGCGTCCGCCATCGCGCGCAGCCGGAGGAAACGACATGAAATACAATCGCATGCACGCCGGCGCATCCTGGGGGACGCAGGCCAAGGACTGGGAACGCGGCGTCGACTATCACCGCCTCATCGGGGCGCGCCTGAAGCGCGCGCAGGATGCGGCGCGCGCGGCGGGGCTCGGTGCCGTGCTGTGCTTCAACTTCGACAACATCCGCTACGTCACCGGCACGCACATCGGCGAATGGGCGCGCGACAAGTTCATCCGGTATGCGCTGTGTCCCACCGAGGGTGCGCCGCTGCTCTGGGACCCCGCCGCCCCGGCCAAGCGGCTGTCCTCGCCATGGATCGCGGACAACGTGGCCGCCGGCATCTCCACCATGCAGGGGGGGCTGCCGCCGTTCATGAACATCCAGCGCGATTTTGCCAGACAGATCAAGAAGGCTCTCATCGATCTGGGCATCGAGAAACTGCCGCTGGGCATCGACGTGATGGAACTGCCCATGTTGCGTGCGCTCGAAGCCGAAGGCGTGGAGGTGGTCGACGGTCAGCAGGCATTGCTCGATGCACGCCAGATCAAGACGCCCGACGAGATCGAATTGCTGAAGCTGGCCGCGGCGATGGTGGATGCGGTGTACGTCGACATCTGCAAGGCCATCCGTCCCGGCACCAAGGAGAACGAACTGGTGGCGATCGCCAACGACCGTCTGTTCCGCATGGGCTCCGAGCGGGTGGAATGCGTCAACTCCGTGTCGGGGCCGCGCGGCCGCCCGCATTCGCACACCTTCTCCGACCGCATGATCCAGCCGGGCGACATGGTGTTCCTCGACATCATGCATTCGTACAACGGCTACCGGACCTGTTACTACCGCACGTTCATCTGCGGCGAACCCAACAAATACCAGATCGACGCGTACGAGAAGGCGTCGAAGTGGATCAGCGCGTCCATCGACATGATCCGTCCGGGCGTGACCTGCGACGAAGTGGCGGCGGTGTGGCCGGATGCGCAGGAATTCGGCTATCGGGACGAGGCCGAGGCCTTCCTGCTGCAGTACGGACACGGCGTGGGCCTGTCGCTGTGGGAGCGGCCCATCATCTCCAAGCGCTACCGCGGCAACACCGCGCCCCTGCAGGAAGGCATGGTGTTCGCGCTCGAGACCTGGTGCGGCGCAGAGGACGGCTCGGGTGCCGCGCGCATCGAGGAGGAAGTGGTGGTCACCAAGGACGGCTGCCGCATCATCACCAACTTCCCTTCCGACCGGCTGATCTCCTGCGGCCTTCCGGGCTGCGAGGTGTTCTAGGGGCGAGGATGGCGTCGATGCGCGCGCAGCGGCAGTTCGCGCGCATCATCGAGGAATGCTGGCAAGGGGGTGTGGAATGCGGACTTCAGGGGCCGTCTTCTGGGCGCCGGTACGGCCGGATGCTTGGTGTGCCTGCTGGGATCCCAGCCCGCGCGGAGCGACCCGGCG
>CAZZWZ010000142.1:0-9170 GCA_964657955.1 uncultured Steroidobacteraceae bacterium | reverse complement strand
ACCAGCTACAAGTACCTGGTGCGCGGCAGCGGTCAAGTGCGCGCCTGAAGGGCTACGCGGGCCGGAGCGAGGCGATGCTCGCGAGCCAGGCGCGGACGGCGGGCGGATCGTGCAGATGGAATTGCCCAGCGACCCGGTCGCCCACGCCGACGGAAAGGCCGCCGTGCGATTCGACGGCCCGAAAACCGTCCAGGTCGGTGAGATCGTCGCCCACGAACACCGGGGTGCGGCCGGCGAACGGCGGCTCCCGCAGGAAGTCTTCGATGGCGGCTCCCTTGCTGAAACCGCGCGGCTTGATCTCGAGCATCATGTTGCCGGATTGCACGTGGTAGCCCGGACCGAGAGCCGCGACGACGCCGGCCACCGCCTCGCGCATGCGCGGCTCGAACTGTGGTGCCAGGCGATAGTGCACGGCCACGGTCCGGCCCTTGTCCTCCAGCAGCGTGCCCGGATGGGCGGCCACCAGCGCGGCGAGCGCGGGACGCGCGCCGTCGAGCAGGGCTGCTTCTGGCCCGGCCTGGGCGATCCCCGACGCCCGGCGCCGTTCGACGCCGTGCAGGCCGGCCGTGGGCAGCCGCAGCGGCGCGAACAGCTCGTCGAGGTAGGCGATGCTGCGGCCGCTGACCAGGGCCAGCGCGCCGCCCAGCCGTTCGGACACCGCGCGCAGCAGGTCCTTGAGCTCCTCGCCGGCCTGCGTCTGGAGCGGCGTATCGGTGAGCTCGATCAACGTGCCGTCGACGTCGAGGAACAGACACCAGTCGAGCGACGGACGGGGAGCGGCGGCGGTCAGGATCATGCGCGACAAACTAGCCCACGGGCACCGGAAACGCCTAGCGGTTCCGGTTTTATTAATGGCAATGTAATTGTTACAGCCCGATGTCGTCCGGTGGCGGGCCTCACGCCGGCCCACCCGGTTCGCAGCCGCGCCGGCGCGAGACGACGAGGGGGGTTTTTGCTATGTTGTCCGGCCATGCTTCGTTTCCCCACGCCGACCCACAGCGAGACCGGATGATCCGCTCGATCCTGCTGCGCTTCGTGCTGCCGGTGATATTCGCCTCCTGCGTGGTCGCCTTCGTCGGGCTGCCGTACATCGAGCGCCTGCTGGCGGAATGGTTTCGCTCCGACGTGGAGCTGCGCTCGCAGCTCGTCATGCACAGCATGGAAGAGATGGTGAGCGAGGTGGTCGCCAAGGGCAACGAGGCGCGCCTGCGGGCCTATCTGTCCAAGATCACGGCCGACGAGCGCCTGCTGGCCATCCTGCTGTGCCGGCCCGACGGCACCACCATCTACAAGACCGAACGCACGCCGCCGTCCATCTCCTGCGCGAGCAGCGCGAAGAGCTCGCCGCCCGCCACGCGGGTCGAGCAATTGCCGTCCGGATCGGTGCAGGTGTCGCGCTTCGATTTCGATCAGGCCGAACCCACGCCCTTCCGCGTGCTGATGCTGCACGATCTGAGCTTCGTCGACCGGCGCCAGCGCACCGCGCGGGATTTCGTGCTGGTGTTCATCGGGATCTCCGTCCTGCTTCTCGCCCTGCTGGTGGTGCTCGTGGCGTGGCTGCAGCTGCGGCGCTGGGTGAACGTGTTGATCGGCGACATCCGTGGGAAGCGGTTTCTCGACAACGCCGAGTCGCCGCGCGCATCGCAACCCATCCTCACGCAGGTTCGCGAAGTGCTGGCCGAGGCCGAGCAGCGCCAGCGCCTGGAAATCGATTTTCGCGAGAATTGGACGCCGCAGGCGCTCAAGCAGGTGGTGAACGAACACCTGAAGTCCTCGCAGGTGATCATCGTGTCGAATCGCGAGCCCTACATCCACAACTACGACGCGGACCATCACCCGGTGGTGCAGGTGCCGGCGAGCGGCATGGTCACGGCGCTGGAGCCCATCATGCGGGCCTGCGCGGGCACCTGGATCGCGCACGGCGCCGGCGCGGCGGACCGCGACACCGTCGACCGCTTCGACCAGCTGCGCGTCCCTCCCGACGACCCCGCCTACACGCTGCGACGGGTGTGGCTCACCCCCGAACAGGAAGCGGGTTACTACTACGGCTTCTCCAACGAGGGCCTGTGGCCGCTGTGCCACCTGGCGTACGTGCGGCCCGCATTCCGGCCCAGCGACTGGCGCGCCTACGAGGAGGTCAACGCGCGGTTCGCCGAGGTGGTCGCGGCCGAGGCCAACACCGACAGCCCGGTGGTGATGATCCAGGATTTCCACTTCGCGCTGCTGCCGCGGTTGATCCGCGCCAAGATCCCGAAGGCCACCATCGCCTTGTTCTGGCACATCCCGTGGCCGAACGCCGAGACGTTCGGCGTGTGCCCGTGGAAACGCGACATTCTCCTGAACATGCTGTCGGCGGACATCCTCGGATTCCACACGCGCTACCACTGCCAGAATTTTCTCGAGACCGTCGATCGCTTCGTGGAATGCCAGATCGATCACGAGCACATGACCGTGACGCTGCAGGGCCACGTGTGCCGGGTGGCGCCGTATCCCATCTCCATCGAATGGCCGCCGCGCTGGCTCGAGTTCCTGCCGGACGCCGCGCTGTGCCGGACCACGGTGCGCGAACGCTACCGCATCGGCCCGGACGTCATCGTCGGCCTCGGCGTGGAGCGCTGGGATTTCACCAAGGGCATCATCGAACGCTTCCATGCGCTGGAAGCCCTGCTCGACAAGAATCCGCGGCATCGCGGGCGCATCAGCCTGCTGCAGATCGCCGCGCCGTCGCGCAGCACCCTGCCGGCCTATCAGACGCTGCAGCAGCAGACCTACGACGAAGTGGAACGGATCAACGCGAAGTTCGGCGAGGGCGAGTGGCGCCCCATCGTGCTGATCGACCAGCACCAGGAACCCGTCCGGGTGTTCGAGTTGTACCGGGCTGCGGATTTCTGCCTGGTGAACAGCCTGCACGACGGCATGAACCTCGTGGCGAAGGAATTCGTGGCCGCGCGCGACGACGAGGACGGGGTGTTGATCCTGAGCACCTTCGCCGGCGCGTCGCGCGAGCTGACCGAGGCCGTGCTGGTCAACCCGTTCGACGTGAATGAAACCGCCGAGGCGTTGGAGATCGCGATGCGCATGGACCGCGAGGAACGGCGCGAACGGATGATCCTGATGCGCCGGACCGTGAAGGAGAACAATGTCTACCGCTGGGCGGGCAGGATGCTCATGGACGCCTCGCGCATACGCCAGCGGCAGAAGCTGCCGCGCCGGCGGAACAGATGACAGCGCGGCACGGTCACGCCACCTCCGCGAAACGACGCAGCCGTTCAGCGGCCGTGCGCAGCGTCGCATCGTGCTTGGCGATGCACAGCCGCAGCAAGGCCATGCGGGGCGGCTCCGCATAGAACGGCGACAAGGGGATGGTCGCCACCTTGGCCGCGCTCACCAGCCTCTCCGCGAAATCGGTGTCCACGGCCCGGCTGATCGCGCCGTAATCCACCAGTTGAAAATACGTGCCGGCGGCCGGCAGGGTCTCGAAACCCGAGCCCTGCAGCAGGCCCGCCAGCAGATCGCGCTTGCCCTGGAAGAAGCCGGACAGCCCCTGCCAGGCATCGGGAAAACGCGCCAGATAGCGTGCGATGGCGTGCTGCAGCGGCGCCGCGATGCTGAAGGTGTTGAATTGATGCACCTTGCGCAGCTCGCCGGTCAGCGCGGGCGGCGCCACGCAATAGCCCACCCGCCAGCCCGTGGCATGCAACGTCTTGCCGAAGGAGAACACCGCGAAGCTGCGCTCCCGCAGCTCCGGGTGAGCCAGCACCGAGGCGTGCCGCCGGCCGTCGAAGAGCACGTGTTCGTACACCTCGTCCGCGAGGATGGTGATGGGCCGGTCGCGCACCAGCGCCGCCAGGTCATCGAGATCGTCCGACTGCGCGACGGTGCAGCTCGGATTCTGGGGGCTGTTGACGATGATCAGCCGCGTGCGCCCCGTCAGCGCGGCGCGCACGCGATCCCAGTCGTAGCGGAATGCCGGCGGACTCATGGGGATGCGCACGCAGCGGCCGCCCGCGAGGCGCACCGCCGGTTCGTAGGCGTCGTAGGCGGGATCGAAGATGATGACCTCGTCGCCGCCGCGCACCACGGCCTGGATGGCGTCGTACAGCGCTTCGGTGCCGCCGCAGGTCACCGTGATCTCGCCCGAGGGATCGAATCGATGCGCGTAACTCACCTGTAGTTTGTTCGCGATCTGCTCGCGCAATTCCACCGCACCCTCCATGGGCGCGTATTGGTTGCGCCCCTCGGCAACCACGTCCAGCAACGCCCGCGACAGGCGTTCGTCGATGGGATAGTCCGGAAAACCCTGGCCGATGTTGAGCGCGCCTTCCTCCAGCGCGCGGCGCGACATGACGGTGAAGATGGTGGTGCCCACGTCGGGCAGTTTGCTCGCGAAACGCATGGGTTCAGCCGCCGAGGCCGGCGAGTCCGCCGGCCAATGAACTCACCGCAATCCCGCGCCTTCGCAGCTCGCGCGCCGCCGCGAGGCTGCGCTTGCCCGATGCACACACCAGGACGTAGCGCGTGCCGGCCGACAGCTGCGCCGGATCGGCGAGCAACGCCGGCATGGCGATGTGGCGGGCCGCGCTCGGTGCCGCGGCCACCTCTTCGGTGCTGCGGATGTCGATGACCTCGAATTGCGCCGCCAGGGCCGCGAGCGATGCGGCACCGATCTCCAGATCCCCGGGCTCGACCGGCATGGCCCGGATGCAGACACAGGCCGGCGCGGCGCAGTCCGCGCGGCGCGGCGCCCGCAGCTTGACGGTGGAGAAGTTCATGAAGTCGAGCAGCAGCAATTCGCCCGCGAGCTGGCCGGGCATGGCCAGCAGGATCTTCAGCGCCAGCAAGGCCTGGAGCGAACCGAAGGCCCCGGGCACCGGCCCCAGCACGCCCGCCTCGGCGCAGTTGCCCACCACCCCGTCCTGCGTCGCGTCCGGCCACAGGCACCGCAGGCAGGCGTGGCCGGGTTCGGGTTTGTACACCTGCAACTGACCCTCGTACTGGTAGACGCTCGCGAACACGGCGGGACGCCGCGCGAGCACCGCCGCATCGTTGATGAGGAATTTGGTGTGGAAATTGTCGCTGCAATCGATCACGACGTCGTGCTCGCGCACCAGGGGGAGCGCGTTGTCCGCCGCGAAGCGCACCGCATGCACGTCCACCGCCACGCCGGGATTGATCTCGAGCACCGCGGCCCGCGCCAGTTCCGCCTTGCCGCGTCCCGCGTCCGCCAGCGCATAGATGGGCTGGCGATGCAGATTGCTCGCGTCCAGCGTGTCGGCGTCCACCAGCCCCAGATGCCCGACGCCCGCGCCGGCGAGATATTGCATCACCGGGCTGCCGAGTCCGCCGAGACCGACGATGAGCACGCGGCTGCGCGCCAGGCGCTCCTGTCCGGCAGGACCGATTTCCTTGAGTCGCACCTGGCGCGAATAGTCGGGCAGCACCGCGCTCACGAACCGTGCGCCGCCGCCGCGCAGTGTTCGCAGTTGACCCACCCCGAATCGCCGTGACGGTAATGCTCCTTCTTCCAGATGGGAACGCGGTGTTTGACCTCGTCGATGATGAAGCGACAGGCGTCGAAGGCCTCGCCCCGGTGCGTGGCGCTGACGCCCACCCACACCGCCAGATCGGACAGATCGAGTGCGCCCACCCGATGCAGGCACAGCGCGTGCTTCACGGGGAAACGCGCCAGCGCCTGCGCGACGATGCGCTCGCCCTCCTTCTCGGCGAGGGCCTCGTAGGCCTCGTACTCGAGACCCGTCACTTCCCGGCCCTCGTTCCAGTCGCGCACCCAGCCTTCGAAGCTGACGTAGCCGCCCGCTCCCCGGTCGAGCAATTCGCGGCGCGCGGCGCCGGTGTCGATGACGGCGTGGCTCAGTCGGAAACGCATCAGCCGCCCGCCACCGGAGGGATGAACACCACCGCGTCGCCCGCGCGCAGCGGCCGCGACCACTCGCAAAAATCGCCGTTGACCGCCACCTTCAGCTGCTCGCGCGTCAGCGAGAAGCCGTACCGTGAACGCAGCTCCGCGAACAACTCGGCCGGCGTCGGTGCTCCCGTCTCCAGCGTCTCGCCGGAACGGCCGGCCTGTTCCCGCAGGATGGCGAAGTACTGCACCGTGAGTTGCTTCGGGCCGAGCGGCTCGCCGCGCCCCGCGGCCCCGGCGTCCAAGGCCCCCTGCGCCGCCGCGTATTCCTCGGGGGTGTTGACGTTGTCGAGCGCGTGCGCGTCCGCGGCGTCCAGCAACGACACGGGATGGTTCATCATGAATTTTCGCGGGCAGCGACCGCCGCTTCGTTCGTAGGCGGCCAGGGCGGCCGCGGCCGACGGTTCCCACACCGCGCACAGCGGTTCGGGCAACCCATCGTGGGCGCTGCGAAAGCCGGTGACCAGGCGGCCGGGGTCGCGTCCCGCCAGCAGCTGCCGCAGGGCCGCGTCCGACAAGAAGGGCAGGTCGCAGGCCAGCACCAGCCAGGCCACCCCGGGGAAGGCCGCCATGGCGGAACGGATGCCCACGATGGGACCTCCCGCCCCGGCACCCTCCGGGTTCACCGCGTCGACGATGAGCGGTCTCTGCGCACGCACCGGATCACTCGCTTGGTCCGCGCGGACAGAAACGAATACAGTCTCCAAGTGCCGGGCGGCGAGGGCGAACGCGCGGTCGAGCTGGCTGCGGCCTTCGTAGGGCAGGGCGGCCTTGTCCCGGCGCATGCGCGAACTCGCGCCACCCGCCAGAATCAGCCCGTAGACGGGCGGAGCGGAGCGGGCGGTGCCCGCCGTACCGGGCGCGGCCGCCGATGCCGCTGCCGCCGGCGCAGCTGCCGATGCCGCCGCTTGCGCGCCGGGCGCCGCCGAGTTCACGAGGCCGCCTCGATGGATGCGCTGCTCTTGCCGCCCGTCTTGCTGAGCAAGCGCGTATCGGCGATCACGATCTCGTGGGACAGGGCTTTGCACATGTCGTACACGGTGAGGGCGGCGATGCTGGCGCCGGTGAGCGCCTCCATCTCGACGCCGGTCTTGTGGGTCACCGTCACCGTGCAACGAATGACCGCACAGTCGCCCTCCATCTCGATCACGATGCGGCAATTCTCGAGGCCCAGCGGATGACAGAACGGGATCAGCTCGTGCGTGCGCTTGGCCCCCAGCACGCCGGCGACGATGGCGGTGTCGAACACCGGCCCCTTCGCCGACTGCAGGTCCTGGTCGCGCAGCGCCGCGGCCACCGCCGCCGGAAAACGCACGCGGGACTCGGCCACGGCGGTGCGCTTGGTCACGGCCTTGTCGCTGACATCCACCATGGTGGGGCGTCGTTCGGCATCGAGATGTGTCAGTGGCACGGGATCAGCCGCCGATGTAGTACATTTCGATCTTCTTGAGCTCGGGCCCGGTGCGCCGCAGGTCGGCGCGCAATTCACTGTACCGATCGGAGCGCCCGAGCCAGCGGCCGCGAATCACGTTCGACAAATCCGCATCGCCCGCCCCGGCGCGCATCGCGGCGCGCAGGTCCACGCCCTGCGCGGCGAACAGGCACGTGTAGAACTTGCCCTCGGACGACAAGCGGGCGCGGCTGCAGGCGCCGCAGAACGGCTGCGTCACCGAAGAGATGAACCCCACCTCGCCGGCGCCGTCGTCGAAACGCCAGCGCTTCGCCACCTCGCCGCGGTAGTTCTCCGAGACCGCATGCAGGGGCCAGCGCGCGGCGATGCGTTCGACGAGTTCGCGCGACGGCACCACCTGTTCAGGGCTCCAGGCATTGCGGTTGCCCACATCCATGAATTCGATGAACCGCACGATCACCGGTTTGCCGCGGAAACGATCCACCAGGTCGAGCACCGTATGATCGTTGACGCCCCGTTCCACCACGCAGTTGATCTTGATGGGCGAGAGGCCCGCGGCCAGCGCCGCCTCGATGCCGTTCAGCACCTGATCCAGCGCGGCGAAACCGCCGCTCATGCGCGCGAACACCACCGGGTCCAGGGTGTCGAGGCTCACGGTCACGCGGCGCAACCCGTTGGCATACAGGTCCACCGCATGCTGGGCCAGCAGGACGCCGTTGGTGGTCAGTGCGATGTCCTCGATGCCCGGGATGTCGGACAGATCGCCCACCAGATCCGCGAGGTTCGCCCGCAGGAGCGGCTCGCCGCCGGTGAGCCGCAACTTGCGCACCCCGAGGCCCGCGAACAACCGCGCCAGGCGGACGATCTCCTCGAAGGACAGACGCTCCTGCGACTTGAGGAAACGATAGTGATCGTGGAACGTCGCCTTCGGCATGCAGTAGGGACAACGAAAATTGCAGCGGTCCATGACCGAGATGCGCAAATCGTGCAGGGGCCTGGCGAAACGGTCGAGGGGATGACCGGCACCCCGGATGTCGTGAATGGTGGATTCCATGACGGGCCAGATTACCAGCGATACACGCTGGTCACGAAACCGCGTGGATACGCATTGGGGCCCGGCGGCAGCTCGACGAACCCGTCCGTCCCCGCCAGGCTCAAGAAGTCCCCCGAACCGTTGGGCGGCCGCGGACCGGCCCACGGCCGTCCCCAGTCGTCGTGCGCGATGGCGACGGGGAGGAAGTAAGTGAACCCATGATCCACGGTCACCGGCGCGGCCAGCGCCAGGCGCTCGGGCGGCACCCGCCGCGTCCCCATGGCCTGAGCGATGGCCGGAATCACGTAGCGCATCAAGCACACCAGGGTCGAGACGGGATTTCCCGGGAGGCCGAACACCGCCTGTCCCTGGGGGCCGATGCCGAACCACATGGGCTTGCCGGGGCGCTGCGCGATCTTGTGGAACACCTCCTCCACGCCCAACTGCACGAGCACCTTGGGCACCAGGTCGAAGCGGCCCATCGAGACCCCGCCGCTCAGGATCAGCACCTCGTGCGTGGTCAGATGCAGCTGCAACCGCTCGCGCAGCATGGCTTCATCGTCGGGCACGTGATCGTCACCGATGCGGCGGAAACCGTGCTTGCGCAGCGTCGCCGCGACGGCGTAGGCGTTCGAACGGCGCACCTGGTAATCCGCGATGGGTTCGCCGGGCTCGATCAGCTCATCGCCGGTGGACACCACCATGATGGCCGGCCGGCTGCTCACCCGCACGCGCGCCATGCCCGCCGAGGCGGCCACCGCGATTTCCGGCGCGCGCAGCAACGAGCCTGCCTCGAGCAGCAG
>CAZZWZ010000141.1:7592-9184 GCA_964657955.1 uncultured Steroidobacteraceae bacterium | reverse complement strand
CGCGGCGCAAGCCGATGTAGTGCGGACACCGCTGCCCAACGGCAACGATTTTCCGATCTCGCTCGCCGTGACCGTGCCGGCCGGCTCCGACACGGTCTATGTCAGCGGCGCGCTGCCCCAGGTGGCCAACAAGGACGCGCCCAAGGGCAGCGTCGAGGCCTACGGCGACATGGAAACGCAGACCACCAGTGTGCTCACCCAGATCAAGGCCACGCTGGAGCAGCTGGGGCTGGGCCTTGGAGACATCGTCAAGATGACCGTGTTCATGACGGCCGATCCGACCAAGGACAACAAGCTCAACTTTCCGGGCATGATGGCCGGTTACACCAAATTCTTCGGCACGGCCGAACAGCCGAACAAGCCCGCCCGCAGCGCCGTGCAGGTTGCGGCGCTGGTGGCGCCCGGCGCGCTGCTCGAAATCGAAGTGATCGCCGTCAAGCCGCGGCACAAGGGCACGGGCAAGCACTGACCGCGCGTGTCGGATGCGGCCCGGCGCGCGGTGCTCGCGCGGCACCATCCCGACGGCAAACGGCGCTGCGCCTGGTGCCCGCAGGATGCCACCTACGTTGCCTACCACGACGATGAATGGGGTGTGCCCGTGCACAGCGATCGTTTGTTGTTCGAGATGCTGTGCCTGGAGGGTGCCCAGGCCGGGCTCAGCTGGGCAACTATCCTGCGCAAGCGTGCCGGATATCGCGCGGCCTTCGACGACTTCGATGCGGGCAAGATGGCCCGGTACGGTGCCCGGGAGCGCGCGCGCCTGCTCGCGAATCCCGCCATCGTGCGCAACCGGTTGAAGATCGATGCCTTCATCGGCAATGCGCGCGCCTATCTGGCCGTCTGCGAGCGGTCCGAAGGGTTTGCGGGGTACCTTTGGCAATTCACCGGCGGCGGGGTGCAGCGGCGCCGGCCGCTCTATTTGAGCGACATCCGGCAATCGACGCCGCAGAGCGACGCCATGAGCCGGGATTTGAAGCGACGCGGATTTCGCTTCGTGGGGACGACGATTTGCTACGCCTTCATGCAGGCGGTGGGGATGGTGGATGAACATCAGCGATATTGCTGGGCCGGTGGTTAGATCATCGCGCGGCACCGCGGCCTGCCGCGCCCTGGCGCTCGCGCTCGCGCTCGCGCTGGGCGTGCTGGCGGCGCCCAGCGCGCCGGCGCTCGCGACGAAGCCGGCATTCAAGGCGAACGACGTCTTCGATCTGCAATGGGTGGCCGACCCCGAGATCGCGCCTGACGGCCGCACCATCGCCTATGTCCGCATGTCGATGGACGTCAAGACGGACCGGCCGCGCGGCGTCGTCTGGCTGACCGATGCGGACGGCAAGCACTCCCGCCCGTTGTCGGGTGCGGACAGCAGCGCGCGCCCCCGCTGGTCTCCCGACGGCAGCCGCGTCGCCTATCTGGCAACCGGCAGCGACGGTTCGAAGCAGCTGTTCATGTACTGGACCGAGAGCGGGGTGACGGCGGCGATCACCCATTTCACCGAGACGCCCTCGAGTCTGGCGTGGTCGCCCGACGGCCGCTGGCTGGCATTCACCATGCCGACACCGGCGGAACGCAAGCCGTTGAAGGTGGAGCTGCCC
>CAZZWZ010000141.1:0-7582 GCA_964657955.1 uncultured Steroidobacteraceae bacterium | reverse complement strand
AAGCGCCCAAGGGCGCGAAGTGGGCGGACCCGCCCAAGCTCATCGACCGCATGGTATTCCGGGTGGACGGCGAGGGGTACGTGCCCAACAGCTACAACCAGCTGTTCGTCGTCCCGGCGGATGGGGGCGCGGCGCGCCAGCTCACCCAGGGGGACTTCGACAGCACGGGAGAGCCGGCATTCACCGCCGACGGCAAGGCCGTGTTGATCACGGCGAACCGCCGTGCCGACGCGGAGTTCGATCCCCTCGACAGTGAAATCTACCGCGTGGACCTGGCGGATCAGTCGCTGCACGCGCTGACCGACCGCCGTGGGCCCGACCGCAATCCGGCCGTGTCTCCCGACGGCAGGCACATCGCCTATCTGGGATTCGACGACCGGCGGCTGGGCTACCAGGCCACGCAGCTGTACGTGATGGACAGCGACGGCACGCATTCGCGCTCGCTCACGGCGACGCTCGACCGCGACGCGACGGCCCCGCGTTGGGCGAAGGACGGCCGGCAGCTGTTCTTCCAGTACGACGACCACGGCTCCGGCCGACTGGCCACGGTGGACCTCGAGGGCAAGCGACGCATCGTGGCCACCGATCTGGGCGGCAACGACGTCACGCGGCCCTATACCGGGGGCACCTATTCGGTGGCCCGGAACGGTCGCTTCGTCTACACCCGGGCGAGGCCGGATGCCCCGCCGGTGCTGGCGTCGGGCTCCTCGCAGGGCGACGTGGTCACGCTGGCGTCGCTGTCGGATGCGCTGCTGAACGAGCGTTCGCTGGGCGCGGTGGAGGAGATCGCCTTCGCCTCCTCGGCCGACGCCCGCAAGCTGCAGGGCTGGATCATCAAGCCCCCCGACTTCGATCCGGCGAGGAAATATCCGCTGCTGCTGGAGATTCACGGCGGTCCGTTCGCCGCCTACGGTTCGAGCTTCGCCGCCGAATTGCAGCTCTACGCCGCCGCCGGTTACGTGGTCCTGTACATGAATCCGCGCGGCAGCACGGGCTACGGCGAGGAATTCGCGGATCTCATCCATCACGATTATCCGGGCAAGGACTACGACGATCTCATGTCCGGCGTGGATGAGGTCGTGGGCCGGGGCTACGTCGACCCGCAGCGTTTGTTCGTCACGGGCGGCAGCGGCGGTGGCGTGTTGACCGCGTGGATCGTCGGGCACACCGCGCGTTTTCGGGCGGCGGTGGTCGTCAAGCCCGTGATCAACTGGACCAGCTTCGTGCTCACGGCGGACATGACCAACTATTTCTACCGCTACTGGTTCGACGGTTTTCCGTGGGACCACGCCGATGCGTACTGGAAGCGCTCGCCCCTCGCCTTCGTGGGCAACGTGCAGACGCCGACCATGTTGATGACGGGCGAGGTGGATTACCGCACGCCGTCCACCGAGGCGGAGCAGTTCTACGAAGCGCTCAAGCTGCGGAAGATCGATACCGCGCTGGTTCGCGTGCCGAACGCGTCGCACGACATCTCGGCGCGTCCCAGCCTGCTGATCGACAAGGTGGCGTACGTCCTCGCGTGGTTCCGCGCGCACGACCGGGCGCCCTGACGGCCGCCGCGCGCCCCGACGGTCAGGTGTTGTTGGCGAAGGTCGGCGCCAGTTCGTAGGCGCGGACGGTGGCCGGGCGTGCCTTGATGGTCTCGAACCACCGCTTGACGTGCGGGAAATCGTTCAAGTTCTGGCCCTGGGATTCGTGCGGCACCACCCACGGGTAGGCCGCCATGTCGGCGATGGAGTAGTCGCCCGCGATGAACCGGCGATCCGCTAGACGCGTGTTCAGCACGCCGTACAGACGGCCGGTCTCCTTCACGTAGCGCTCGATGGCGTACGGAATCTTCGTCGGCGCATACCGCGAGAAATGATGATTCTGTCCCGCCATCGGACCGAGGCCTGCCACCTGCCAGAACAGCCACGCGGTCACCTCGGTCCGGCCGCGCAGGTCGGGCGGCATGAACGATTCGCTCTTGTCGGCGAGGTACAAGAGGATGGCGCCGGACTCGAAGATAGAGATCGGCGCGCCGCCGCCCAACGGCGCATGGTCGACGATGGCGGGCATGCGATTGTTGGGCGAGATCGCCAGAAAATCCGGCTTGAACTGCTCGCCCTTGCCGATGTTGACGGGAACCAGCCGATAGGCCATCGCCGCTTCCTCGAGAAACAAAGCCACCTTGTGTCCATTGGGCGTCGGCCAGTAGTACAAGTCGATCATCTTCGGTCCTCCGGCGGTTCGAGCGGCAGCCTGTGTTGCCTCAGTATGGCAATGCTCAGCTCCTCTTCGCGGGACGTGACGCGCATTTTCGCAATGCGCCAGCGCGCGGGCGTCTGGGTTTGATTGGCGGTCGCGACGCGCCACTCGAGCAGACGGCGGCGTTCGGCGATGGTGTGCAGCTCCCGCGCATCCGAGGGCGTCAGACGTTTTTCGATCGCGAAACCCACCAGCTGCGCCATCACGGCATCGGCATGCTGCATGGTCTTCGCCAGCGAGAGACAGATCTCGTGCCGCTCCGAATCCGGCAACGCCTCGCGGCACGCGTTGATGAGCGGTGAAAACGACGGCAGGATCACGGCATTCGCGATGCCAATGGCCTCGTTCAACCGGGCCGCGTCGGTGGCGAGGTAATGCGCAGGAAGCCGGCCGCGCACGCTCTTGAGCGCCGCATACATCATCGCCGTGGTGTGATTGCCGTAAAGGTCGAAGTGCGTGCCCTGGGCCATGCTCGCCAGGGCCCGATCGATCTCCATCGTGTCCTTGTCGCGCTGAGCCACGGTGAGGGTGGGCAGCCAGGCGGCTCCGTTGTCGGCCGCCACCCAGCGCATGGTGGTGGCCGCGTCGCGAATGTCGCAGCCGGGTGCGTAGGTGCACAGTTGCAGCCGCAGCCAGCTCAAGGCCGCACTGTTCGGCGCGAGTTCGCTCGCCCTTACCGCGAGTGCGAGGGCGCCCGTCGCGGCGCCGGCCGAATCCGTCCGCGAGCGCGATGGCGGACCCAGGAACGTGAGAGCCGCCGCCGTTGCCAGCGAGCCGGCATCGCCGCGGGTTGCGAGCACGCGCGCGGCGGCGGCCCGCCATTCGGGAAACGCGTCCGGTTCGCTCCTGACCGGAACGGCGTGCGGGGCGCTGCCTGCGAGGGCGGCCGCCCCCTGCCACAATGCCAGCGCAAACGTCGTGAGGTACCGTTTGACCATGATCGACCGCATCGGCCGCCTAGCTGGATTTGGCACGACTGCCGGCGGTGAGACCGGCCGTGATCGCCAGCCGCATGGCATCCTCGACCGAGATGTCGAGGGCCTGCACGCGATCCCGTGGCAGGTACAGGGTGTAACCTCCGAAGGCATAACTCATCGGAAAATACACCGTCACCCAGCCCTGTCCGCCGTGCACTTCGAGCGCCGCGGGAACGTCCTCCCGGGTGACGAAGCCGATGGCGTGCACGTCGGCGAAGCGTGCCAGCACCACCCGCTGCAGATCCCGCTTCTCGCCGCTGCCCGAGGGCAGCAGGCTCACGACGTCGCGAAAGCCGCCGTACAGCGTCTTGACGAAGGGGATGCGGCCCAGGAAATCGTCCCAATATTTCAGGAATATCCTGCCCGCATACGCATTCACCAAACTGCCGACGGCGAGCAAAAGAAAAAACCCGGTGATCAGCCCGAGACCCGGCCAGTAATGCTCCGGGCTCACGATCTGCAGCGCGATCAACGCATGCCGCAGCCAACCCTCGACGGTGTTCACCAGCCACCAGATGACGTAGATGGTCAGCGCCAGTGGCAGGACGGTGACCAGGCCGCTCATCGTCAGCGTGAAGATCTTTCGCATGTCCCTATGATCGCATGATCGAGATCGGGGCGCCGTAGCCGCGCGGCGTGTAAACTCGGCGGGTGACGCAGGCCATGGCACTCGAAATCCACCCCGCACGCGAAGCGGACGTTCCGCTGATCCTCGCGCTCATCAACGAGCTGGCCGCGTACGAAAAATTGCAGCATCAAGTGGTCGCCGACGAAGCGACGCTGCGCGCCGCCCTGTTCGGCGGGAAGCCCGGCGCCGAAGCGTCGATCGCGCGAATCGCGGACGAGCCCGCCGGTTTCGCACTGTATTTCCATAATTTTTCCACCTTCCTGGGCAAACCAGGACTGTACCTCGAGGATTTGTTCGTTCGGCCGCGGTTTCGCGGCCGCGGCGTCGGCAAGGCTCTGCTGATGCACCTGGCCGGCCTCGCCGTCGAGCGGGGTTGCGGACGCTTCGAGTGGGCCGTGCTCGACTGGAACCGGCCTGCGCGTGATTTCTACGAATCGCTCGGCGCGCAGGCCAACCCCGATTGGATCAACTACCGCCTCAGCGGCGAAGCCCTCGCCCGTCTGGCTCGGGGCCGTGCCGGTCAGTGATTCGCTATTGTCGGGGCAGCAGGAACCGCAGTCCCTGGTAGTTGAGGATGACGCCGTCGCGGCGGATGCGCTCCACCGTGGGGCCTTCCTGGAGGGTGGCGCCCTCGTGATATTTGCGCATGTTGATGAACACGAAGCGCTCCGCCGAATTCGTGGCGAACACGTGGACGTCGAGATGCAACTCGGGCAGGGTTTGCGCGCCCGTCAGGTTCATCTCGTTCATCGACGGCAGCGTCTCCTCCTCGGCGGGCTGGTAGTCGCCGTTGCTGAGCACCGGGTCGCGTCGCCGTGCCGCGCGGGTGCCGGGGGCTCCCGGCGTGATGGGCGAATGAACGGCGGCGCCGGTCGCGGGCGGGGGTGCCGATGCGGCGGGTGTCGCAGGAGCGACGGGCACCTCGGGGGCATATTCGGCCGAGGGGTCGAGCGGGCTGAAATGCGCATCCCCCGACGGCGCGGCGCCGTCTGTGGTGCCGGGCGGCGCGTCGCGCCGGGAGGCCGGTTGCGCGTGCGCCGCTGTGCCGGCGCCGCCGCTGCCGGCGGCGGAGGTCCACCACCAGCTTCGGGTCAGCACGACCAACAGCACGAGCAGGTTGATCGCGAGCAGCACACTCAGCGCGATGGCCCAGACGGGCAGACGCGCCCGCGGACGCGCCACCCCGGTCTCCACCAGACCCGGGCTGGTCTGACGCTGGCGTTCGAGCTCAGATTTCTTCAGTGCGTCGAGAATGAACGACATGATGTTCCTAGCCGCGCGGCGGGTTTTGGTGCAATTGCGGCGAGCCGGGTTCGGCGAGCGCCGTGTCCAGCACCACCTGGGTCTGCAGGCCCGCGATGCCGTCGACGTTCAAACGATGCTCGCGTTGAAAATTTTGCACGGCTATCGCCAGTTCCTCGTCGTAAATGTCGCTGCGCTCGGGATCCGACGCGGCGCCGTGCAGCGCGTTGAGACTGCGCCGCAACCAGCGCACCTCGTCGCCGCGCATGCCCACCGACAGCTCCCGGGCCCGCACGGTCTTCGGTTTCCACACGACGGTGAAGTCGCCGAACCAGTCGCGCGACAGGTCGTCGAGCGCCACGCGCTCGTCGTGCTCGCCGAGATTCAGGGTGGCGAAATCCGTGTCCAAGGCGCTCAACACCACCCGATGTTTCTGTCCCTGATCGTCGGTGAGCGACAGGATCGCAGGCCGATTGAGGGCGCGCACCTGCGCCCAGGATCCGCGCTGCTCCAGGCAGGCCAATCCGGCCCGCTGTGCCTGGCCGCACGGATCCCGGTCATCTTTCATCGCCGTGCCCCACAGGGACAGCAGGCGTCGAAAGGCCGCCGCGTCGGTGGTGCTCGCGGCATTGGCGGCCAGCAGGGCGTTGACGGACACGGCCGGTTTGACGGCCCCATGCGCGGCCGGGACCGGAGCGGACCGGACGGCCGCAGAGGGCGCGGCCGCGCGCAGCGCCGAGGTCTCGTGCTTCCAGATGCGCCAACCCAGGACCGCCGTCACCGCGATCCCGGCCAGGATGGCCGCACCGGCCAGCCATCCCAGCCACGACGGCACGAAACGGCGACCGTACACTTCGCCCGCCGCACGGCGCACCAGGGCTGCGGTCACCCGCCGCGTTTCCCCGGCATAGGCGCCGAGCAGCGCACGATCGCAGGTCACGTTGATGACGCGGGGAATGCCGCCCGCCAATCGGTGCACCTCGCGCAACGCACCGTCGCTGAAGATCTCGCCCGCCGCGCCCGCCACCCGCAGCCGGTGGCGCACGTAGCCCTGCGTCTCCTCGCGGGACAGGGGTTTGAGATGGTAGCGGCCGGTGATGCGCTGGGCCAGTTGACGAAGATCGTTGCGGTCCAATAATTCCCGCAGCTCCGGCTGGCCGATCAGGATGATCTGCAGCAGCTTTTGCGTCGCCGTTTCGAGATTGGTGAGCAGGCGCACCTGTTCGAGCGTCTCGGCGGACAGGTTCTGCGCTTCGTCGACGATGACGATGACGCGCCGACCCTCGGCATGGGCGGACAACAGCCGCCGGTTCAGCACATCGACCATCTGTTTCACGCTGTCACGATCCGCCGCTTCGATGGGCAGGCCCAGTTCCTCGCAAATGGTCAGCAGGAATTCCACCGGCGTGACCCGCGGATTCAGGATCACCGCAACGTCCGCATGGTGCGGTACGCGTGACAGCAGCGTGCGCACCACCGTGGTCTTGCCGGTGCCCACCTCTCCGGTGAGCTGAATGAAGCCGCCGGACTCGTTGATGCCGTACAGGAGATGCGCCAGGGCTTCGGCGTGCCGCTCGCTCAGATAGAGGTAACGTGGATCTGGCGTGATCGCAAAAGGTTTTTCGGTGAGGCCAAAAAAACTGATGTACATAAGGCCTCAGGGTATACCACGCTCAGCCGCCGCGCGGCGCCGACCCGCCCGGCGGGCGCGGCAGCAGGCTGGCACGGGTGACCAGTGCGGAGCCGAACCGATCGCGAATGCCGTCCAGCGTCGCGTCGAGCCGCGAGCCCTTGGGCGGCCCGGCCGAGAACAAATCGCCCTGTCGTGCACCTTGCAGATCGCCAACCCCCACCCCCAGCAGGCGCACGGCGGCCTTCGGTTGCAGCTGCCGCCATTCCTCGACGAGCATTCGCGCCAGGCGCGACACGGTGGCCGTGTCGTCGGTGGGGGGGTCCATCCCCCGCTGCCGGGTGTAGGTGGTGAAGTCGGCCCGCCGAATCTTGACCGTCACGCGCCCCGCGAGCAGTTCCTGGGCGCGCAACCGCGCCGCAGCCCGGTCGGCGAGTTGGACGACCTGTCGCTCGAGTTCGCCGGCATTGCGCAGATCGACGGCAAAGGTCTCTTCGGCACTGATGGATTTTTCCGCGCGCTCGGGTTCCACGGGTCGATCGTCGATGCCCGCGGCGCGATCGCGCATCGTCCGCCCATGTCTGCCGAAGACCCGCCGGAGCGTGGCATCGTCGGCACGCCGCAGGTCGCCGAACGTGAGAAGGCCGGCAGCATTCACCGCGGGCAGCGACTTGCCGCCGATCCCGAACAATTTCTGCACCGGCAGCGGGTCCAGCGTGGCGTGCAGGTTGTCGGCGTCGATCAAGCACGAACCATCCGGTTTGTTGAGATCCGACGCGATCTTCGCCAGGAGCTTGTTCGGCGCGATGCCCACCGATGCCGTCAGTCCGGTGCGCTCACGGATGCGGCCGCGGA
>CAZZWZ010000140.1:0-9232 GCA_964657955.1 uncultured Steroidobacteraceae bacterium | reverse complement strand
CGCCGCCGGCCACCACCTGCCCCGTCAGCTCGATCCGGCCGCCGGGTGGCGTGTATTTGCCCGCATTGTTGAGCAGGTTGGTGAACACCTGCGTGAGGCGTGTGGCATCGGCTTCGACCAGCACGACCCCCTGGGGCATGGCGATGCGCAGGTCGTGCAGGTTGCCGCTCAATGCGGGACCGCTCGCCTCCACCGCCATGGCGACGATGCGCCGTAGATCGACCAGTTCGGTCTTGAGCCTGAGCTTGCCGCTGGTGATGCGCGCGATGTCGAGCAGGTCGTTGACCAGATGGACCATCTGCGCCAGCTGCCGCTCCATCATGTCGCGCACCTTGGCGATGGCCGCTGGATCGTCCCCGGCCTTGGCGAGCAGGGCCAGCCCGTTGCGCAGCGGCGCCAGCGGATTGCGCAGTTCGTGCGCCAGGGTGGCCAGGAACTCCGTCTTGCGGCGGTCGGCTTCGGAGAGCTGGGCCGCGAAGTCCCGCAGATCGTGTTCGACGCGGCGGCGCTCGGTGGTATCGCTGTAGGTCACCACCGTGCCCGCGTGCTCGCCGTCGACCATCATGGGAAACACCGAGTAGGTCACGGGGACGGCATGTCCGTCCTTGTGCCAGAAGACCTCGTCGTCGATCCGCCGGGCCATCCCCTGCCGCGCCGCCTGGTAAATGCTGCTTTTCTGGAAGGGATGGCAGGCATTTTCCGGCCGGTGATGGTGAATCACCTCGTGCAGGGACAACCCGACCAGGGATTGCGCCTCGTAGCCCAGCATGCTCGCGCCCGCCTGGTTGATGAACGTACAGGTTCCATCGAGCGCCAACCCGTAAATCCCGTCCCCCGACGATTCGAGCAACAATGAAAATTTCTCTTCGTTGGCCCGGGCTGCCAGGTCGACGCGGCGCCGCTCCGAGACATCCCGGGAGATGCCGGCAATGTACTGGGGTGCGCCATCGGCGCCGCGCATCGGCGACAGCCGCACCTCCCACCAGCGGGGCTCCCCCTTGAAGGTGGGGCAATACCCTTCGAACTGCACCGTGGTCCCGGACGCCGCGGCGTGCACCGCATCGGCCACCTTCGGCCGCTCGTCCACCGGCCACAGATCGGCCAGCCGCCGGCCGCGGATGCGGTCGAAAGAATCCAGCTGATTCAATTCGAGCCCGCGGGCGTTGATATACAGAACCCGTCCGTCCAAGGAGAGCGCCTTCACGCAATCCGGGCTGGCCTCCAGCAAGGCGGAGAGGAACTGCACGCCCGCCGGTGCCCCCGGCCGCATCGAGTCCTCATCTACGGGCGAGTGGCTGGCCATGCGGGGCAACGGCGGCGTTCGGAGCGGCAGACTCGGGAAGTCGGGAGCATCGAGCGCTATTGGGTCTTCGATACTTCCATGCTCTTGGCGCTGGCCTTCGCGGTGGTGTAATCGGCGTCCGCTTGATCCTTGCACTTCTTCTGCGCGGCGCCGGATAACGCCTTGCACTTCTCGAGCGACACGTCGTGTGCCCCTTCGGCCTTCTTGAGCGCCACGTCGTAGGCACCCTTGGCCTCGGTGTTGGCGAGATCGGCGCTCTTCTCATCCACCTTGGCTTCCATCTTGGCGTTGTCGTCGGAAGCGCTCTTCTGTGCGTCGCTCACGTCGGCCGCCGCCTTCTGCTGCGCCGTTGCCGTATCGGTGGCCACGGCCTGCGGGGACTTGGCCGTATCGCAGCCGGCGATCAGCGCCATGGCGAGCACCGCCGCGCCGGACCAGATTTTCATGTTCATGTCTTCATTACCTCGACGAGTTGTGGAAAACGGCGCGCCGCCCGCGGCACACCATCCCATCGACGATGCAGCGAATACTTTGACCGGCGTGTAGGACCCCGGCGATGCATCGCGTCGGCGCTTTGGACTTACGCGGCGGCGTGCACGGAGTGCACGCCGAGCAGCCTTCATATGTCGCATCGCGCCCATATGCCAGCGCGGGCTCCATTCGAATCAGCACGCGATTGGAACCGCCCTCCCATGATCCCGCCGGCGTTCGGGGCGACGGCTGGCCGGCCCGCCGCTCCGGCCGGCGGTCATTGGATCAGTCCGTTGCGCAGGGCATAGGTCGTGATCTCGGCATTCGACTTCACGTTCATCTTCTCGAGGATTCTCGAACGATAGGTGCTCACCGTCTTGGTGCTCAAGCTCAACTCGACGCCGATGACTCCCACGGGGACGCCCGCCGCCAGTTTGCAAAAAATCTGAAACTCGCGTGTCGAGAGCGTGGAGTGCGGCGGCTGGTTCAGATCGCGCGGATTCTCCAGATCGGCCGCCATTGCCTCGGCCAGGGCGGGACTCACATAGCGCCGCCCCACCAGTACGGTGCGCACGGCCTTCAGGAGTTCGTCCGCCGAACTGCCCTTGGACAGGTAGCCGCTCGCACCCGCCCGCAGCACGTTGCGGGCATATTGATCCTCGGGCAGGCCGCTCACGATCAGCACGCGCACATCGGGGTAGCCGGATCGCACGTGCTTCAGGATATCCAGGCCGCCGCGATCGGGCATGTGAATGTCCATCATGAGCAGGTCCCATTCGCGCTGCCTCAGCAACCCCAGCGTCTCGCTGCCGCTGGCCGCCTCGCCCACGTCGCTGATGGACGGATCGGCCTGCAAGAACTGTTTGAAGCCCGCCCGGACGACGGCGTGGTCATCGGCGATGAGTACTCGTGACATGGCGAATTCCCGGATTATTGTGTTGTAAGAAGGCTGCTGCGAAAGGTGTGGGATCATCGCAAATCGACGCGCTCATTGCCAACGAGACTCGCACCCGGCACGAAACACGGCGCCGTCGGTGGGCGAACCCTGCGGCCCGGGCGTCACTTTCCAAGGCGAGAAATGCTCCCGTCGGTGCGGTATCCTACAAAACCCACCCGGCATCGGTGGGCGGGATTCTGCTCCGACGTCCGAGTCGAGCCGGGTCACGACGCCACTTCGCCCGAACGCACATGGTCCCAGCGCCGCAAGAGCCCTCGAGTTCATGAGTCCGTCCCCAGATGCGCAGGCAGCGCGGCTTGCCGCTCTCGAGGCCTACCGCCTGCTCGGCGGGCACGAAGCCGAATGCGACCGCGAGTTCGACGAGATCGTCGAGATCGCCGCCGCGACTTGCGGCGTCCCCATGGCGCTCATCGGTCTGGTGGACGACCGGCGCCAATGGTTCGCGGCGGCGATCGGGCTGAAAGTCGCCGAAACGCCGCACGACAGCGCGTTTTGCGCGCACGCCCTGCGGCACGACGGCGTGTTCGTCGTGGAGGATGCCTCCCAGGACGTACGCTTCGCGGACCATCCGCTGATCGCGAGCGAGCCCGGTCTCAGGTTCCATGCCGGCGCCCCGCTGCGCACGCCCGACGGCGTGGCCGTCGGCACGCTGTGGGTGCTCGATCGCGAACCGCGCCGGCTGAGCGAGGCGCAGCGTCGGGCACTCGCGGCGCTCGGCCGCCTCGTCATGCAACGACTCGAAAGGCGCAGGTGCCGGGCCGCCGACCGCGTGGCCAGGGTGCGTGACCAGATCATTTGGGGGAGCGCCGACTACGCCATCATCGCCACGGACCTCGAGGGTCGGATCACCAGCTGGAACCGGGGCGCCGAGAACGTGCTGGGATGGACCGAATGGGAGATGATCGGCCGCAACCTTGCGCTGATCTTCACGGCCGAGGATCGGGCGATCGGGCGCATGGAAACCGAGATGAGCGCCGCCCTGGCCGAAGGCGCGGGAAATGACGAGCGCTGGCACCTGCGCAAATCGGGCGAGCGCTTCTGGGCGAACGGCGAGATGACGCCCATCCGCGACGGCGACACGCTGATGGGATTTCTCAAGGTGCTGCGCGACCGCACCGAGCAGCATCGGGCCAACGACGCGTTGCGTGCTTCGGAGGAGCGCCTGCGCCGTGCCCAGGCGGCCGGCGGCGTCGGCGTGTTCAGTCTGGACCTCGAGAGCAATCGGTTGACGGGCACGGCCGAATTTTCCCGCATCTTCGGGATCGGCGGTGCGACGGACGCCATTGCGGCCTCCGCGATCGAAGCGCTCGTCGTCCCCGAGGACCGTGCGCCGCTGGCGCCGGCCCGGCTTTCGGACCCGGAGACCGCCCCGCTCGACGTCGAATACCGGATCCGTCGCGCCGACGACGGGCGCTTGCGCTGGCTGTCGCGCAAGGCCGAGTACGAGCGGGGGCCGGACGGCAGGCCCGCGCGCCTGGTGGGTGTGGTGATGGACATCACCGACCGCCGCGCCGCGCAGCGGGCCGCCGAGGAGAGCGCCGCCCAGTTTCAAACGCTGGCCCAGACCCTGCCCAATCACGTCTGGACGGCGGATGCCACGGGGTCGCTGGACTGGTTCAACGACCGCGTCTACGAATACAGCGGCACGCAACGCGGGTCATTTCGCGACTGGCCGCAGCTTATCCACCCGGACGACCGCGCGCAGGCCGCGGCGCACTGGTCCGCCGCGCTCGCGGCGGGTCACAGCTTCGAATCCGAATTTCGCCTGCGGGGCGCCAACGGGGCCTATCGCTGGCATCTGGCCCGCGCGCTGCCCATGCGCGGCGAGGACGGCGTCATCAGCCGCTGGATGGGCACGAACACCGACGTGCACGAGCGCAAACTCTCGGCGGACCAGCACAGCCGCGATCGCGAGCGGATCTGGAATTCCACCAACGATCTGATGGGAACGCTGGGTGCCGACGGTTTCTTGAAATCGGTCAATCCCGCATGGGAACGCCTGCTGGGCTACGAGGTGCAGGAGCTCCTGGCTCATCCGTTCGCGCACTTCATCGCCGAACCGGATCGCGCCAGGCTCGCCACGGTGATGCAGCGGCTGCGCGCCGCCGAGTCGCTGGCAAATCTCGAGGACCATCTGGTGCACAAGGACGGACGCGCGTTGCTCATCGCCTGGTCGGCGGAGCCCGTCGGCGGCCTGGCCTACATCGTCGGACGCAACATCACCGAGCAGCGGGCCACCGAAGAGGCGCTGCGGCAATCGCAAAAGATGGAGACCGTCGGCCAGCTCACCGGCGGCATCGCCCACGATTTCAACAATCTGCTGCAGGGCATCACGGGCAGTCTGGACCTGGTCAAAAAGCGCCTGCAGCAGGGACGATTCGGAGAGATCGATCGATTCGTGACGGGCGCCATGACGTCCGCCAATCGCGCCTCCGCGCTGACGCACCGGCTGCTCGCATACTCGCGCCGGCAGCCGCTCGATCCCAAGGCCGTCGACGCGAACGCCCTGCTGAACTCCATGCAGGACATCCTGCAGCGCACGAACGGCGAGACCATCCAGATGGATGTGGTGCTGGAAGGCGGATTGTGGTTGACCAAGTGCGATCCGAATCAACTCGAAAGCGCCGTGTTGAACCTGGTCATCAATGCGCGCGACGCCATGCCGAACGGAGGCACCCTGACCGTGCAGACCTCCAATGCGCACGTGGACGATTTTTTCGCCGCGAGCCACCGCGACCTGAAGGCGGGAGATTACGTGTGCATCCGGGTCACCGATACGGGCAAGGGGATGAGCGCGGACACCGTCGCCAAGGCCTTCGAGCCGTTCTTCACGACCAAACCCCTGGGCCAGGGAACGGGACTGGGACTGTCCATGGTGTATGGATTCGCCCGGCAATCGGAAGGCCACGCCCTGCTCCACAGCGAAATCGGGCGCGGCACCAGCGTGGAAATTTATCTGCCCCGACACCGGGGGCACGCGAACGAACGCGAGTCCCCGCTGGAACTGACGGACGCATACCACACCGAAGTGCACGAAACCGTGTTGGTGGTGGAAGATGAGCCCGTGGTGCGTGCCCTCATCGTCGAGGTGTTGCAGGATCTGGGCTACGAAGCCCACGAAGCCGGCGACGGCCCATCCGGCCTGCAGATCCTGCAGTCGGACCGGCGCATCGATCTGCTCGTCTCCGACATCGGGCTGCCGGGGATGAACGGCCGGCAAATGGTCGACGCCGCGCGCCGCACGCGTCCCCACCTGAGGGTCTTGTACGTGACCGGCTACGCGGAAAATGCCGCCGCCGCATCGGGGTTTCTGGAACCCGGCATGTCGCTGATCACGAAGCCCTTCGCCATGGAGGCGCTGGCCACGCGAATCCGCGAGATGCTCGAAAGACCCGAGAGCCGCTCGACGTAATCGGCCCTTTCCGACCGATCGCACCGCGCCATCGGTTCCTGCTTGCCTCGCGGCCCCGTTTCTCGCAACCACCGGAGTCAGATCAAAAAAATGCACAAGTTCAAGTGGGGCATCCTCAGCACTGCCAACATCGGCATCAAACGTCTCATTCCGGCCATCCTCGCGGGTTCTTCCGGAGAGATTTCGGCGATCGCGTCGCGCGATGCGGCCCGCGCCGCGGCGGTGGCGCAACGATTTGGGATCGCGCGCAGCTACGGCAGCTACGAGGCGCTGCTCGAAGACCCGGCCATCGAGGCCATCTACAACCCCCTGCCCAATCACCTGCACGTGGAATGGACCATCAAGGCCCTGCGGGCCGGCAAGCACGTGCTGTGCGAGAAGCCGATCGCCCTCAACGCACAGGAGGCTCGCACGATGATCGACGCGCGCAATGCCAGCGGCCGGCAGGTCATCGAGGCGTTCATGGTGCGTCACCACCCGCAGTGGCAGCGGATGCGGGAATGGGTGCGGGCCGGCCGGATCGGCAACGTCGGGGCCATCCAGTCCGCCTTCCTGTTCACCATGCTGGATCCGAACAACGTGCGTAACAAGCCCGAACTGGGCGGCGGGGCCCTTTACGACGTGGGCTGTTATCCGCTGGTCACCGCGCGCTACCTGTTCGAGGCCGAACCGGAACGGGTGATCGCGCTCTGCGACCGCGACCCCGTCATGGGCATCGACCGGCTGACCAGCGGCCTGGTCGCCTTCCCCGGCGGACGGCAGCTGGTTTTCAGCAGCGCCATGCAGCTGGCGAACTACCAGCGGGTGACGGTGCTCGGCAGCGCCGGACGCATCGAGGCCGCCCTGCCGTTCACGCCGCCCAAGGATCATGTCTGTGAGCTCAAGATCGATACGGGCAAGAGCCTGGACGGCAGCAGTGCGCAGGTCGAGACCGTCGCGGCGGCCGACCAGTATGCCTTGCAGTGTGACCGGGCATCGGCCATCTTCCGTGGCGAGGAGGCGCCCGAGTTCCCGCTCGAGGACGCGTTGGCCAACATCAGGGTCATCGATGCCCTGTACCGTTCGGTGCAGTCAGGTCGATGGGAGACGCCATGACGGGCAGGCGCCTGCCCGTCTGGGCGCTGGGACTGACGAACATGCTGTTCGGCATGTACGGCGGCGTCTTGGTGATCACCGTGCCGCAGCTGCTGAGCGAGCGGGGAATGGCGGAGTCCTCCATCGCGGCAATCACGGCTGCGGCGATCTCACCCGGCTTCTGGACGTTCTTGTTCTGTCCCGTCCTCGACGTGCGATTCAGTCGTCGCACCTATTCCGTGATCACGGCGCTGGTATCGGCGGTGCTGCTATGGTGCGCGCTGCTGAATCTGGAGCAGCCGGCCGTCGTCACCGTGTTGCTGGTGACCGGATTTTTTTTCGCCAACCTGTACCAGAGCGCACTCGGCGGCTGGCTCTCCGGCGTCATCACCACCGGCGAAGCGAAAGCGCTGAGCGTGTCGATCACCATCGCAAACATCAGCGGCGGTGGCCTGATGGCGGTCCTGGCAGGCAGCCTGGTGCATGCGCTGCCGCTCGATGCGGCAGCCGCGCTGCTGAGCCTCGCCATCCTCATTCCCATCGTGCTGTTTCTTTGGATTCCCGTCCCGGAAATCGAGCGCCGCCGCGCGACCGAGAGCTTTCGGAAGTTCTTCGGTGAGGTCAGGACCACCCTCGGGCGTCGCGAGGTTCTGCTGGCGGCGCTCATGTTCGTTGCGCCCGCGGCTACTTTTTCTCTGGTGAACATCATCGCCGGCTTCGGCCCCGACTTCAAAGCGTCCCCGGAATTCGTCGCACGCATCGGGGGGGTCGGCGTGGCCGTCGCCGGGATCGCCGGCAGCCTGCTCTTTCCCCTGGTGAGTCGCCGCCTGCCGCTGCGTTTTCTCTACCTGGCCA
Source organism: uncultured Steroidobacteraceae bacterium (assembly GCA_964657955.1). GTDB lineage: Bacteria > Pseudomonadota > Gammaproteobacteria > Steroidobacterales > Steroidobacteraceae > Bog-1198. Next base: position 1,159 of record CAZZWZ010000140.1, on the reverse strand, counting down.
TCGGCGCCGCAGGTTCGCTGTTCACGCTGGCGCTGATCACGCTGCCCCGTAGTCCCTCGAGTTTTGCGATCGCGCTGATCGGCGAGAACGTGTTCCAATCGCTGGCGATCACCGCGTCCACGGCCATCACGTTCGACACCGTGGGACGGGACAACCCGCTGGCCTCGACCACGTACTGTCTGATGGTGTCGGCCTTCAACGTCGCCAACACCTACATGTTGCTGGCGGATGGCTGGGGTTACGGCTGGCAGGGTGTGAGTGGCAGTTATCTGGTCGATGCACTCGCCACCCTGGGCGCCAGCGTCCTGCTGACCATCCTCTTTTGGTCGGGCCACGCCAGGCAACGGCAGGCGCGGGCGAGGACGCTGGCCAAACCACCCGCCATCCCTTGAACCAACCCCACCAAACCAAGCCGGCGGTCGCCATGCGGGGCGGACTCGGCGATGGCGAAGTACCGGGGATCCGTGCGGCTGGTTTGAGTCTCAAGGCTGTGCCCCGGACGCTTCGCCCCAGTCGCTTCGCGCCGGAAGCTGCGCCGCATGGCACGGTGGCGCGACGCTGCCCTCGCGATGCGACACCGTCCGACATCTCCTCCTCGCATTTGCCCATAGGCGCGGACCTGGTCTGCTGCGAACATGAGGCACCATCCATGACACACCGAAGTGCCTGACAATGATCGAAGCCGAAAGCCTGATCGCAACCGTCGGGCATGATGCAGGCCCCATCAGGGCTCGTTACGTCATCGACTTGGCCACGTTGTCCCGGGAGGCCGCGTGAGCGACGTGGCCGCCATCGGGCGTGCCCGCGCGACCGAGCGCGAGAACATCGAGCGGGATTCCATCGCCAAGGCCCAGCTGCTCGAACTGCGCTACATCGCCGATGCGGTGGAGGGTCTCCGTCGGGACGTCGCCAGCCTGATGAAGCGCAGACAGAACGAGGAAGCGCCCACATGAGCGCGTCGGCGACCGACCGGTCGTCGCCCGCCGGATAGGCTTCCCGCCTTCACTCGATCAGTGCGGCTATCACCGCCCGGTCCCCGTGCTCGACACGGCACCCAAGATCCCGATCCGCCTCGCTGCCGGCGCGTGAAGTCTCGCCACCGAGGTGGTGTATATCGCCGCGACCCGGCGGCCGGTGCGGCCGGATGGCACTCCGGAGA
>CAZZWZ010000139.1:0-9246 GCA_964657955.1 uncultured Steroidobacteraceae bacterium | reverse complement strand
ACCTCGGCGGCAAGCTCTGCCGTGCGCAGCGGAGGCTCGGCGGCGGCGGCCGTGTGGCTGCACGGGGCCGCCGCGGCGGAATTCGGTCCGGGCCTGCTGGCGGAGGATTTGCCCGATCTGCTGCCCGCGGTGCTGCGGCGGCTGGCCTCTCTCGCTTCGTGAGTGCTTGGTCGCCACGCATCACCGCCCACTCGCTCGCCATCGTGGTGAGCGTGCTCACGTACGTGCTGACCACGCGGGTGGAACACGAGCGGCGGCCGCCGTCCATCGCCATCGCCTGGGTTCTCGGCATGATCGCGCTGCCCTACGCCGTGCTGCCGATGTACCTGCTGTTCGGCCGCAGAAAATTGCACCGCAAGAACGTGCGCTGGTCGGGACGCCGGCTGCACGCGCTGCATTGGGCCGAAGACCTCATCGAGAGCTTCGGCCTGCCGCCGGCCGCGGGATCGCAGGTGCGCTTCCACCGCGACGGGATCGAATCGCGCGCGGGTCTCATCGCCACGATGCGGGGCGCTGCACGGCGTCTCGACATCTGCACGTACATCCTGGGTCACGATGCCTTCGGCAAGGAGGCCACCGATCTGATGATCGCCTGCGCGCAGCGGGGGGTGCGGGTACGCCTGCTGCTCGACGGCGTGGGTGCATTGCAGCTGCCACGCAAGTGGGCGCACCGGCTGAACGCCGCGGGCGTGGAGACCGCCATCTTCAGTCCGCTCCTGGCCCGCAAGACCCAGGGTCCGCGCAACCTGCGCAATCACCGCAAGTGGGCGGTGGCGGACGGCGCCAGGCTGTGGGCCGGCGGCAGAAATCTGGCCGCCGAATATTTCACCGGTCTGCGCGGCGCGCCTCCCTGGTCCGATTTGTCGTTCGAACTGGAAGGCGCGACCGCGGGCGCCGCCGCCGTGCAATTCGAGGCCGACTGGGATGCCGCGGGCGGCCGGCCGGCGGAACCCCTGCCGGCGACGAAGGGGCACGACGAAAAATGCCGCACGCAGTTCCTGCCGAGCGGACCCGATCAGATGGAGGACACGGTGCATGCGTTGCTCGTCGACGCCTGTTTCCAGGCGACCCAGCGGGTGCTCGCGGTCACGCCCTACTTCGTGCCCGATGCCGGCCTCGAGACCGCCATGCGCCTGGCGGCACGCCGCGGGGTGAAGATCGATCTGTGCATCCCGGCGAAATCCAATCATCTGCTGGCGGATTTCGTGCGCAACCGGTCGCTGCGGGCGCTGTGCGCGGCCGGCGTGTCCATCCACCTGCTGCCCTACATGAATCATGCGAAGGCCGTCGTGTTCGACGACAGCGTGGCCCTCTGCGGCTCGTGCAATCTCGACTCGCGCAGCCTGCTGCTGAATTACGAATCGGTGGTGGTGTTCTACGGCGCCGCCGAGATCGACTGGCTGGCGCAGTGGATGCTCGCCCTGTTGCCCGCCGCGCGCCCGTTCCTGAACCGGCCTGCCGGCTTCTGGCGCGACCTGTGCGAAGGATTGCTGCTCACCGTCGCCTACCAATTGTGACGGCCCGGCGGTAGGAAATGCCCCACACAGGATTATTGAAACCGGCCGGATCGAGCAGGGTATCCTTGGCCGCTTTCCCGATCCGACTGCACAGCAGGTGATGGGTGGAGTTCAAGGACTATTACAAGGTGATGGGACTGGCGCGCGACGCCACCGACGCCCAGATCAAGCAGGCGTACCGCAAGCTCGCGCGCAAATATCACCCCGACGTCAGCAAGGAGAAGGATGCCGAGGCCCGGTTCAAGGAGCTTGGCGAAGCCTACGAAGTGTTGAAGAGTGCGGAGAAGCGCGCCGCCTACGACCGGCTGGGCCAAGGCCCGCGGCCCGGCGAGGATTTCAGGCCGCCGCCGGACTGGGGCGCCGGATTCGATTTCGGCCGTGCCGGGCACCGTGCCGGCTCGGGTCGCGGCGCGGCCGGCGGCGCCTCGGCCGGCGGCGGGTTCGGCCGCGGCAACGCGGCCGACTACAGCGATTTTTTCGAGTCCTTGTTCGGTGGTGCGGCCGGCGATGCGCGCCAGGGCGCCGGCGGGTTTCGGCCGGGACGCGGGGAAGACCACCACGCCAGGGTCTCCTTGGATCTCGATGCCTCGTTGTCGGGCGGATCCCGCACCCTGACGCTGCGCATTCCCGAAATGGATGCCGAAGGCCGCGTGGTGGCGAAGGATCGCACGCTCAACGTGCAGGTGCCGAAGGGTATCCTGCCCGGGCAGACCATTCGTCTGGCCGGCCAGGGCGCAGCGCCGATGGGCGATGACCCGGCCGGCGACCTGTACATCGAAGTGCAATTCCAACCCCATCCCCTGTACCGCGTCGACGGCCGGGATCTGTATCTGGAGCTGCCGGTGACGCCCTCGGAGGCGGCACTGGGGGCCGCCATCAAGACGCCGACGCCGGGCGGCATCGTGGATTTGAAGATCCCGGCGGGCTCGCGTGCGGGCACCAAGTTGCGGTTGAAAGGCCGCGGCATCCCGGCGACGGAAGCCGGCGATTTTTACGTGATCCTGCAGATCGCCCTGCCGCCCGCGGCCGACGAGCGCGCGAAGAACGCCTATCGCGCGCTCGCCGACGCGCTGCCCTTCAACCCCCGCACCAGTCTGGGAGTGTAAGCTCATGAGGCCCCTGGAATTGCTGACCGGAGAGATCGTCGAGGAGTATGCGGTCCTCAGTGTCGAGGATCTGTGCCGGTTGTGTGCGGTGGAACGCGACGCCATCGTCGAACTGGTGGAGGAAGGCGTGTTGAACGTCATCGAAGTGGAATCGGCCGACTGGCGCTTTCCCGGCACGGCCGTGCGCCGCGCCCGCACCGCGGTGCGCCTGCAGCGGGATCTGGAGATCAATCTGCCCGGCGTCGCGCTGGCGCTCGAACTGATGGAAGAACTCGCCCGACTGCGCAGTGACCTCGAGGTTGGAAATCGATGACCAGCGCCTGCGATTCGGATGCCTTCGTCTTCTTCGGCGCCACCGGCGATCTGGCGCGGAAGAAGATCTTCCCGGCGCTGTACGCCATGGTGCACCGGGGCGGCTTGAACATACCGATCATCGTGCTGGCGCGCGCCGGCCGCACGCTCGAGACGCTGAAGGAGATGGCGCGCGAGAGCATCCAGGCCACCGGCGATTACGAGCCCGCCTGCTTCGAGAAGCTGGCGGCTCTGATGCGCTACGCGGACGGCGATTATTCGGATCCGAAGACCTACCAGAATTTGAAGCAGGCGCTGGGCCTCGCGAAACGACCCATCCATTATCTCGCCATCCCGCCCAGCATGTTCGGCAGCGTGGTGCAGGGACTGGTGAAATCTGGATGCGCCGACGATGCCCGCGTCATCGTCGAGAAGCCCTTCGGGCGCGACCTGCCGAGTGCCCGGGCCCTCGATGCCACGCTGCACGAGGTGTTTCCCGAACAGTCGATCTTTCGCATCGATCATTACCTGGGCAAGGAGGCCGTGCAGAATCTGCTGTATTTCCGGTTCGCCAACACCTTCCTCGAGCCCGTCTGGAACCGCAATTACGTGAAGGACGTGCAGATCACCATGGCCGAGGATTTCGGCGTGCAGGGACGCGGCGGGTTCTACGAGGAAGTGGGCGCCATCCGCGACGTCGTGCAGAATCACCTGTTGCAGGTCATCGCGCTGCTGGCGATGGACTGTCCGGTGAGCCACGACATCGACGCCATGCAGGCGGAGAAGCTGCGCCTGTTCCGCGCCATGCGGCCGCTCGATCCCAAGGAGGTGGTGCGCGGCCAGTTCCGCGGCTACCGCGACGAGAAAGGGGTGGCCAAGGATTCGCAGGTGGAGACGTTCGCGGCGCTGCGCCTGCACATCGACACCTGGCGCTGGGCGGACGTGCCGTTCTACATCCGCGCGGGCAAGTGCCTGCCCCTCTCGGCCACCGAGGTGGTCGTGAACCTGAAACGACCGCCGCTGACCATCTTCGACACGGGCGCCGCCATGCCGGCGAATTACTTTCGGTTCCGCCTCAGCCCCGAGGTGGTGCTGTGCACCGGCGCACTGGTGAAGAAGAACGGCGAGGACATGCGCGGCGAGGCGGTGGAGCTGATCGCACGCCACCATACGCAGCGCGAGAAGTCCCCGTACGAGAGGCTGCTGGGCGATGCCATCCGCGGCGACACACAGTTGTTCACGCGCGACGACAGCGTCGAGGCGGCGTGGCGCGTGATCGATCCGATCCTGAAGGATCCCCTGCCCGTGCAGGCATACGATTGCGGCACGTGGGGTCCGGCGGCGGCGGCGCAGATCGTCGACGGCGACGAGGTCTGGCACGATCCCCAGCCCGAGCATACCCAGCCATGTTGAGCGACGTCCCCCCGCGCACGGTGTTCCTGCTGGACGTGGACAACACGCTGCTGGACAACGACCGCTTCGCCGCCGATCTGGGCGACACCCTCGAACGGCGCTTCGACGCCGCACAGCGCGAGCGGTACTGGGCGATCTTCAACGAGCGTCGCGAGCAGCTGGGTCTCGCCGATTACCTCGGCAGCCTGCAGCTGTTCCGCTCCGGCCTCGACGACGATGCGCATCTGCTCGGACTGTCGGAATTCCTGCTCGAATATCCCTTCCGGCAGCTGGTGTACCCGCAGGCGCTCGCCGCCGTCGCGCATCTGGCGACGCTGGGAACGCCGGTGGTGCTGTCCGACGGCGACGTCGTCTTCCAGCCGCGCAAGATCCAGCGCGCCGGGATCTGGGAGGCCGTGGACGGCCGGGTGCTCATCTACCTGCACAAGGAGAAGGTGCTCGACCACATGCAGCGCCGGTTCCCGGCCGCGCACTATGTCATGGTGGACGACAAACCCAATCTTCTCGCCGCCATGAAGCGGGTGCTCGGCACCCTCCTCACCACAATTTTCGTACGCCAGGGCCATTATGCTCTGGCCGCGCGAACCGCCGCCGACGTGCCGCCGCCCGACCGGGTGATCGAACGCATCGGCGATCTGCTCTCCTTCAACACGAACGACTTCCAGGTGCCGCCATGAAACCCACGCAAACCCTCCACGAAATGGGACAGAGCCTCTGGCTCGACAACATCACCCGCGATCTGCTCGACCAGGGAACCCTGCGTCGCTACGTGAACGAACTGTCGGTCACCGGGCTCACCTCGAATCCGACGATCTTCGACGAGGCCATCGGCGGCGGCGCGGCCTACGACAAGGGCATCCAGCAGAAATCGCGCGCCGGTCTCTCGGGCGAGAGCCTTTTTCTCGAACTCGCCCTGGAGGACCTGCGGCGCGCCGCCGACGTGTTCCGTCCCATCTGGGATCGCACCGGCGGGACGGACGGCTGGGTCTCCATGGAGGTCTCGCCGCTGCTCACCGCCGATACGCAGGCCACCATCACCTCGGCCCTGCACATCCACAAGCTGGCGGACCGCCCCAATCTCTACGTGAAGATTCCGGGAACCCCAGAGGGTGTGCCCGCCATCGAGGCCGCCATCTTCGCCGGAGTGCCCGTCAACGTGACCCTGCTCTTCTCGCGCGAGCACTACCTGGCCGTGGCCGACGCCTACATGACGGGCCTGGAGCGGCGCATCGCCGCAGGCCTCGACCCGCGCATCAGCTCGGTGGCCTCGCTGTTCGTGAGCCGCTGGGACAAGGCGGTGGGCGACAAGGTGCCCCAGGAGCTGCGCAACCGGCTGGGTATCGCGATCGCCATGCGCACCTACCGCGCCCACTGCGAACTCCTGCAGACCAAACGCTGGCGCGATCTCGAGGCGGCCGGCGCGCGCAAGCAGCGCATGCTGTGGGCGAGCACCGGCGTGAAGGACCCCAAGGCGCCGGCCGACCTGTACGTTTCCGCGTTCGCCGCGCCGGAGACCATCGACACCATGCCGGAGAAGACCCTGCTGGCCTTCGCCGAGAAGGGCAAGGTCGCGGGCGTGATGCCGAAGGACGGCGGCGATTCGGAGGCGGTGCTGCAGCGTTTCGCCGCGGCCGGCATCGACGTCGATGCGCTGGCGACGCAGTTGCAGGCCGAAGGCGCGCAGTCCTTCGTCAAATCGTGGACCGAGCTGATGAAGCGCATCGCCGACAAGGGCGCCGTGCTCGCCACGTCGTGAGTTCGCGCATCGACCCGCTCGCGGGCCGCCCCGCGCCCGTCGCCAGTCTGGTGAACGTCCCGCGGCTCATCACCGCGTACTACAGCGAGCGGCCCGATCCGGCGGTGCCCGCGCAGCGGGTGGCGTTCGGTACGTCGGGCCACCGCGGCTCGTCGTTCGACCTGAGCTTCAATGAGGCGCATGTGCTCGCCATCAGCCAGGCCATCTGTGAGTACCGCAAGCGGCAGGGCATCGATGGTCCCTTGTTCATCGGCTTCGACACCCACGCGTTGTCGGCCCCCGCGTTCGCCACCGCGCTCGAGGTGCTGGCGGGCAACGGGGTCGAATTGATGATGGCCGCGGGCGACGAATACACCCCCACCCCGGCCGTGTCGCACGCCATCCTCGCCTACAATCGCGGCCGGACGAGCGGCCTGGCCGACGGCATCGTGATCACGCCGTCGCACAATCCGCCCGACAGCGGCGGCTTCAAGTACAACCCGCCCGACGGCGGACCGGCCGACACCCGGATCACCGCCTGGATGGAGACGCGGGCGAATGAAATGCTCGGCGCCGGGGCGCAGGGCATCGGCCGCGTTCCCTACGCGCGGGCGCGCCGCCTCGGCAGCACGCATGTGCACGACTACGTCGGAACCTACGTCGCCGACCTGGAATCGGTGATCGACATGGAGGTGATCCGCGGGTCGAAGGTACGGCTCGGCGTCGACCCGCTGGGCGGCGCGGGCGTTCATTACTGGAGCCGCATCGCCGAACGCTACAAGCTGGACCTGCGGGTGGTCAACGACGAGGTGGACCCGACGTTCCGCTTCATCACGCTCGATTGGGACGGCAGGATCCGCATGGACCCTTCCTCGCCCTTCGCCATGCAGCGCCTCATCGGCTTGAAGGACAGCTACGACGTCGCCTTCGCCTGCGACACCGACCACGACCGCCACGGCATCGTGACCGCCACCAGCGGCTTGCTGCCGCCCAATCACTACCTGTCGGTGGCCGCCGATTACCTGTTCCGCCACCGCGCCGGATGGCGCGCCGACGCGGCCCTCGGCAAGACCGTCGTCAGCACCGCGATGCTCGACCGCGTCGCCGCCCGACTCGGCCGTCGCCTGTACGAGGTGCCCGTCGGCTTCAAATGGTACGTGGCCGGGTTGCTCGACGGCACCCTGGGTTTCGGCTGCGAGGAGAGCGCCGGTGCCTCGTTCAACCGCTTCGACGGCGGCGCATGGAGCACGGACAAGGACGGGATCGCCACCGCGCTGTTGTCGGCGGAGATCACCGCACGCACGGGACGCGATCCGGGCGAGGGTTACCGGGCCCTCACGCACGACCTGGGCGAACCCTTTTCGAGCCGTGTCGACGCGCACGCCGAGCCGGCGCAGAAGCAGCGGCTGGCCAGGCTCGACCGCGCGCAGATCACCTCCGCCGAGATCGCGGGCGAACCCATCGAACGGGTGCTGACGCGTGCCCCCGGCAACGATGCGCCCATCGGCGGCGTGAAGGTGATCGCGAAGAGCGGCTGGTTCGCCGCGCGGCCCTCCGGCACCGAGAACATCTACAAGATCTATGCCGAAAGTTTTCGCGACCAGGCGCATCTGCAACGTCTGCTGGCCGATGCGCAGACGGTCGTGGATGCCGCGCTCGCGTAGCGCACATCCGACCCGCGGCGGCACGCCATGACGTCACACGGGGCGCCGAACTCCGGCGATGACCCCGATCCCGCGGCGTCGGCGGCGTCGAAACGCGTGCTGCCCTGGGTGGTGGCCGTCGGTTTCTTCATGGAGGCGCTGGACACCACCATCCTGAACACCGCGGTGCCCACGGTGGCGCGTTCCCTGGGCGTGCCGCCGCTCAGCATGAAAGCCGTGCTGGCGAGCTACACGCTGAGTCTCGCGGTGTTCATCCCCATCAGCGGCTGGATGGCCAACCGGTACGGCACCCGGCGCGTGTTCGGCGCGGCCATCGGCATTTTCATCGCAGCCTCGATGGCATGCGGTCTCGCCACCGACATTCATTGGCTGGTCGCGTTCAGGATTTTGCAGGGCTGCGGCGGCGCGATGATGTTGCCGGTGGGGCGGCTCACCATGGTGAGAACCTTCGCCAAATCCGAATTGATCCGCGCCATGAGTTTCGTCTCCATCCCCGGCCTCATCGGGCCCATGCTGGGCCCGCTGGTCGGCGGTCTCATCATCAGCTACTTTCACTGGAGCGTCATCTTCTTCGTCAACATTCCGATCGGAATCGCGGGCCTGTACATGGTGCACCGGCACATGCCGACTTACCGCGCGGCCCGCAACTTCCCGCCGGACCTCGTCGGGCTGGCGCTGTTCGGCGCCGGCATCTCGCTGTTGTCCTACGTGCTCCAGGTCTTCGGCGAGCACACCTTGGGCGGATGGGAGATCCTCGGGCTGCTCGGCATCGCCTGCGCCCTGCTCGGCGCCTATGGCCTGCACGCCCTGCGCATGCCGCACCCGCTGCTGCGCCTCGGGCTGCTGCGCATCCGCAGTTTTCGGGTGTCGATCCTGGGCAACCTGTTCACCCGCCTCGGCATCGGCGGACTGCCCTTCCTGCTCCCCCTGCTCTACCAGGTCGGCCTGAAATACACCGCCATCCAGTCGGGATTGATGATCATGCCGCAGGCCCTGGCCGCCATCACCTTCAAGCTGACCCTGCCGCACCTGCTGCGTCGGTTCGGCTACCGGCGCGTGCTGATCTCGAACACCGTCATGCTGGGCGTGATGCTGATGCTGTTCTCGACCATCGACACCGGCACGCCGGCGTGGTCGGTGGCGCTGCTGGCGTTCGTCTACGGCTTCTTCACCTCGACGCAGTACACCAGCATGAACACCCTGGCCTTCGCCGACATCAACGGCGAACAGGCGAGCGGCGCGAGCACCATCGCCGGCACCGTGCAGCAATTGGCGGTCAGCTTCGGCGTGGCGGCGGCCTCCCTCACCGCGGCGTTGTTCATCCCCGATCACGTGCGCGCCGACCCGTCGCAGCTGATCCACGGGATCCATCTCGCGCTGCGCGCGCTGGGCGCGCTGACCATGGTGTCGACGTTGGTGTTTCGGGAATTGCACGCGGCGGATGGCGCCGCGTTGAGCAGCTACAAGATCGACGCCCCCCCGGCCTGACGGCCGGCCGCGACGGCTTCACCGCAACGGCT
>CAZZWZ010000138.1:0-9256 GCA_964657955.1 uncultured Steroidobacteraceae bacterium | reverse complement strand
GGTGGAGTGCGGCGTCGGGCTGGTGCCCGGCTGGGGCGGCTGCAAGGAGATGCTCATGCGGTGGTCCGTCGAAGGCCTCCTGCCGCATGGTCCCATGCCCGCACCCACCAAGGTGTTCGAGACGGTGAGCACGGCGACGGTGTCGAAATCGGCCGCCAACGCGCAGGAGCTGGGCTTCCTGCGGCCGGGCGACGGCATCACCATGAATCGCTACCGGCTGCTGGCCGACGCCAAGGCGCTGGCGCTCGGGCTGACGGCGAATTACGCCGTGCCCCAGCCCGCGGCCCTGAAACTTCCGGGAGCCGCCGGCCGGGTGGCCTTCAACCTGGCCGCCGAGAGCTTTCATCGGCGCGGCCTGGCCACCGACCACGACCTCGTCGTCGCGAACGAGCTGGCGGGCGTGCTGTCGGGCGGTGAGGCGGATTGCATCGATGTGCTCACCGAGAACGAGCTGCTGAGGCTCGAACGCGCCGCCTTCATGCGGCTGATCAAGACCGAGGGCACGCTGGCCCGCATCGAACACGTGCTCGCCACCGGCAAGCCGTTGCGCAATTAACCGGAGGTCCCATGCAGACTTACACCGCACCCTTGCGTGACATGCGTTTCGTGATGCACGAGCTGCATGACAGCGCCGGGCTGTCCGCCCTGCCGGGGCTGGAGGACATGAATCCCGCGCTGTACGACACCGTGCTCGACGAAGCGGCGAAATTCATCCAGGGCGTGCTGTTTCCGCTCAATGCCGACGGCGACGCCGAGGGCTGCCGCTACGAGGACGGCCGGGTGCACACCCCGCGGGGTTTCAAGGAGGCCTATGCCGCCTTCACCGCCGGCGGCTGGGGCTCGCTCAGTTCCGACCCGGAGTACGGCGGTCAGGGCCTGCCGGAGAGCGTGAGCAAGCTGGTGGAGGAGATGATCTGCGCCGGCAATCTGGCGTTCGGCCTGTATCCCGGGTTGTCGCACGGCGCCTACCTGGCGTTGAAGAGCTACGGGTCGCGGGAACTCAAGGATTTGTATCTGCCCAAGCTGGTGGACGGCTCGTGGTCCGGCACCATGTGCCTGACCGAAGCCCACTGCGGCACGGATCTCGGGCTGCTGCGGACGCGCGCCGCACCGCAGGCCGACGGCAGCTATCGTCTCGACGGCTCGAAGATCTTCATCTCGGCGGGCGAACACGACCTCACCGAGAACATCGTGCATCTGGTGCTGGCGCGGATGACCGACGCACCGAAGGGCATCAAGGGGATCAGCCTGTTCGTCGTCCCGAAATTCCTGCCCACCGCCGGCGGCGGCGTCGGCGCGCGCAACGGCGTGAAATGCGCGGGCATCGAACACAAGATGGGGATCAAGGCGTCGGCCACCTGCCAGATCAATTTCGACGGCGCCACGGGCTGGCTGGTGGGCGAACCGCACAAGGGCATGCGCGCCATGTTCGTGATGATGAACAGCGAACGCTTGTCGGTGGGCATCCAGGGCCTCGGCATCGGCGAGCTCGCTTATCAGAGCGCGGTCGCGTACGCCAGGGATCGCGTCCAGGGCCGTTCACTCGCGGGGCCGAAGTATCCGGACAAGGCCGCCGATCCCATCATCGTGCATCCCGACGTGCGTCGCATGCTGATGACCATGCGCGCCTACAACGAGGGCTGCCGGGCACTCGGCGTGTGGGTGGCCAACGCCCTCGATCGCATGGAGCGCCTGCCTGCCTCGCCGGAGCGCGCCGAGGCCGAAGACTTCGTTGCCCTGATGACGCCGGTGGTCAAGGCCTTGTTCACGGACCTGGGTTTCGAATCGGCGAATCTCGGCGTGCAGACCTATGGCGGCCACGGTTACATCGTCGACCATGGAATGGAGCAGATGGTCCGCGACGCGCGCATCGCCATGATCTACGAGGGCACCAACGGCATCCAGGCGCTCGACCTCGTCGGGCGCAAGCTCCCGGCGGGCATGGGACGCTCGTTGCGCCGGTTCTTCCATCCCGTGGCCGAGTTCATCGACCGGCACGCCGAGGATGAAGCCGTGGGCGGTCTGGTGAAGCGCTTCGCCCGCGCGTTCGGTGCGTTGCAGCTCGCCACCGGATTCATCGCGAAGAAGGCATTCGCCGATCCCGAGGAGGCCGGCGCAGCCGCCACCGACTATCTGCGCATGCTGGGGCTGGTGGCGCTCGGGTTCATGTGGGTTCGCATGGCCAAGGTGGCCGCGGACAAACTTCCCGGTGCCGGCGACGACGCGGCGTTCTACCGCGCCAAGGGCCAGACCGCGATCTTTTTCATCGACCGCATACTGCCGCAGGCCGGCGCGCTGCTCGCCACGATCAAGGCCGGCAAGGCGTCCCTGATGGCGCTGGAAGACTCGGCGTTTTGATGAGCCCCCGCCTCAGCGCCGGCGGGGACGATTCGGAGGGGCGAACCCCGCGCTCAACGCGTCCATGTCCGCCTGCATGCGATTCTTGTGCTCGTCGGCCCAGTTGGCGGGTTCATGATGGCGCGGAGCCATGGGTCTCGGTGCCGGCGCCGGCGGCGCCGCGGGTCTCGCGATGCGTGCCTTCAATTTGAGGGTGCGGCGTGGACTGGGCGCATCGCCCGGTGCATCGCCCGATTTCTCCGAATCCTCCATCGCGCCGTTCCTCTCCGACTCGCCCCGGCGGTCGATTCGTCCGCCGCCGTATTAAAGCGTACCGTTCCGGGCAAAGCAACGGGACCAGCGCCCTCGATCCCGCCGCGGGCGCCGCTCGCAGTCACGCCGGGCCCGCTCGTGGTCGCGGGCACCCTGCGCAGTCACACACAGCCTCTTCGTCATCGCGCCGTCATTTTCGCCAGACGGCTGGCACGAGCCATCCACAGGCTCGCGCCCACGATCATCGTGGTCACGACGGCGATGGTGAGGGTCGCCAGCACGTTGATCTCCGGGCTCACGCCCAGGCGTACCTTCGAGAACACCACCATGGGCAAGGTGCTGCTGCCCGGTCCGGAGGTGAAACTGGAGATGACCAGATCGTCCCACGACAGGGTGAATGCCAGCAGCCAGCCCGACAAGATCGCCGGAAAGATGATGGGCAGCGTGATCACGAAGAACACCTTGAGCGGACGCGCCCCGAGGTCCATGGCCGCCTCCTCCAGCGCCGTGTCGAAACTCGCGAGCCGCGACTGCACCACCACCGTCACGTAGGCCATCGAGAAGGTCATGTGCCCGATGGTCAGGGTGGTGATGCCGCGTCCCGCCGGCCACCCGATGGTTTGTTCCAGCGCCACGAACAGCAGCAGCAGCGACAAGCCCGTGATCACCTCCGGCATCACCAGCGGCGCCGTGGTCATGGCGCTCAAGGTGAAGCGGCCGCGGAATCTGGCGAAGCGCGCCAGACCGAAACCGGCGAGGGTGCCCAGGATCACCGACCCGGAGGCGTTGATCACCGCGACTTTCAGCGAGATCCATGCCGCATCCAGGATCTCCTCGTTGTGCAGCAACGAGACGTACCATTTCAGGGTGGGCGAGTTGGCCGAGTCCCACACCGTCACCAGTTTCGAGGCGTTGAACGAGAACACCACCATCGACAGGATGGGGATGTACAGGAACGCGAAGCCGAACGCGATGCAGGTGATGACGAAGATCGAGCGCCGCTGGTTCATCGCGCACCCGCCGTCTCGCGCGCCTGCACGCTCTGGTACCACATCATGAAGGGCACCAGGATGATCAGCAGCAGGATGGCCACGGCGCTCGCCACCGGCCACGCGCGGTTCGAGAAGAACTCATCCCACAGGATGCGCCCGATCATGAGTGCGTTCGGACCGCCCAGCAGCGCCGGGATCACGAACTCGCCCACCGCGGGGATGAACACCAGCATGGAACCCGCCAGGATGCCGTTGCGCGACAGCGGCAGCGTGATCTTGTAGAAACCCTGCCACGGGCGACACCCCAGATCCTGCGCCGCTTCGAGCAGCTGCCAGTCCATTTTCTCCAGATTGGCATACAGGGGCAGGATCATGAAAGGCAGGTAGGAATAGACGATGCCCACGTACATCGCGAAGGGCGTGTAGAGCATGGTGAGCGGTTCGTGGATCAACCCCAGCCACAGCAGCACGTTGTTGATGACCCCGTTGGCCTTCAACAAGCCGATCCACGCGTACACCCGCAGCAGCAGCGACGTCCAGAAGGGCAGGATCACCAGCAGCAGCAGCAGGTTGCGGGTCGCGGGCCTGGCCCGCGCGATGCCGTAGGCCATGGGATATCCCATCAGCAGGCACAACAGCGTCGAGATGAACGCCACCTTGACCGAATTGAGCAGGGCGTTGATGTACAACGAGTCGGTGAACAAGAAGACGTAGTTGTCGAAATCCACCGTGATGGCCAGGGAGTGCCTGCCCAGCCACGCCAGCAACGGCTTGTACGGCGGGATGGCCAGATCGATGTCGGAGAATGAGATCTTCAGCACGATGACGAACGGCACGACGAAGAAGAGGAGCAGCCACACGTAGGGAAGCGCCACGACCAGACCCCGTCCGGTGATGCCCATGCGTTGCAGTCGCGTGTCTTTCATGCGGTCAGCGTGTGACCACCACGGGGCTCGCAGCATCCCAGGACAGGTACACCTGCTGGTCCCAGGTGATGGCCTCCGCGTGGCGCGACGTGTTCGGCTGGGTCACCCGCACCACCTTGCCCGTGGCGAGCTTGACCAGGTAGATGGACAGGTCGCCCAGATAGGCGATGTCCTGCACGGCGCCGCGGACCACGTTGTCCGAACCCTCGGGCTCGGCCGTGGACATGAACATCTTCTCCGGCCTCACGGCCACCCAGACCACGGCTTCGGGCGCGGCGCTGATCCCGTGGCTCACGTAGATGGTGCCGCCCAGTTCGGGCGAGGCGATGCGCACGTACTCCGGCTCATCCTCGATGAGCTTGCCCTCGAAGATGTTCACCGAGCCGACGAAATCCGCCACGAACCGCGAACTCGGGAATTCGTAGATTTCCGACGGCGTGCCGGCCTGCACGATCTCGCCGTGGTCCATGACGCCGATCCGGCTCGCCAGCGTCATCGCCTCCTCCTGGTCGTGCGTGACCACCACGAACGTCACGCCCAGCTTGTCCTGCAGGCTCACCAGTTCGAACTGCGTGTGCTCGCGCAATTTCTTGTCCAGCGCACCCAGCGGCTCGTCGAGCAGCAGCAGCTTCGGCCGTTTCACCAGCGAGCGGGCGAGCGCGACGCGCTGTTTCTGGCCCCCCGACAACTGGTGCGGGCGCCTGCCGGCGAGGCCGTCCAGTTTCACGAGTTCGAGCATGGTGGCCACGCGCTCGGCGATCTCGGCCCTGGGCACCCGGTCCTGCTTCAGGCCGAAGGCGACGTTCTGCGCCACCGTCATGTGCGGAAACAGCGCATACGACTGGAACATCATGTTGACCGGCCGCTCGTACGGGGGCACGCCCGTCATGTCCTCGCCGTCGATGAAGATCCTTCCCGCGCTCGGCGTCTCGAAGCCGCCGAGCATGCGCAGCAGCGTGGTCTTGCCGCAGCCCGATGCACCCAGCAGGCAGAAGATCTCACCCTGGTAGATCTTCAGCGAGACATCGTCGACGGCCTTGAAATCGCCGAACGACTTGGTGACGCGGTCCACCTGCACGTAGGGGCGGGCCGCCGGATCGTTCCAGGGTGCCGCTTTGACGGGCCCGCCCGCTGCCGTCGCTTGAACGTCCACGCGCGACACGCCTACAGCCCCGTCTTGAATTTTTGCCACACCCGCGTGATGGCACGCGTCTGCTCCGGCGAATCGGCCGTCTGCACCGCCAGTTTTTGCCGCAGTTCCTGCGGCGGGTAGATCCCCGGATCGTCGCGTACCGCGGCCTCCACCAACGGTTGTCCCGCGGCATTGGCGGTGGCATAGCGCCTGAAATCCGAGACGTCGGCCGCGACCTGCGGAGTCATCATGTAATCGATGAAGGCGTAGGCGCTGGCGACGTCCGGTGCATCCTTCGGAATGGCCAGCACGTCGAACCAGAGAATGGAACCCTCCTTGGGCACCATGTACTTGATGTCGATGCCCTTGTTCGCTTCGCGCGCACGGTCGCGCGCCTGCAGCACGTCGCCGTTGTAGCCGACGGCCAGGCACAGATCGCCGTTGGCCAGCGCCTCGATGTATTCCGAGGAATTGATGTTGCGGACGAAGGGACGGATTTTCTCGAGCGTGCCCTCGGCGGCGGCCAGATCTTCGGGCTTCTGCGAATTCGGATCGCGCCCCAGATAGCCCAGGACCGCCCGCACCATCTCCGCGGGCGAATCGAGCAGACTGATCCCGCACTTGGCGAGCTTCGCCGCGACCGCGGGATCGAACACCAGACGCCAGCTGTCGAGCGGCGCATCGGGCAGCAGCGCTTTGATCATCTTCTCGTTGTAGCCGATGCCGTTGGTGCCCCAGGTGTAGATCACGCCGTGGGCATTGCCCGGATCGTGCACCGCCACCCGCGCCATGAGCTGCGGGTCCATGTTCTTGAGGTTGGGCAGCCGGCTCTTGTCGAGCGTCAGGAAGGCACCGGCCTTGATCTGGCGCTCGAAGTACGACGCCGTGGGCACCACGATGTCGAAGCCGCTGTGGCCGGCCAGCAGGCGCGTCTCGAGCGTCTCGTTGGCGTCGAAGTACGCCACGTTCACCTTGATGCCGGTCTGCTTCTCGAAATCCGGCAGCGCGTTCGGCGCGAGATAATCGGACCAGATGTACAGATTGAGGATGCCCGGCTTGCCGCCGTTCCCGGCGGCCCCGCCGCCGCCCGCTTTGCCGCCGCAGGCGCTCAATAAAATCGCGCACCCGAACACCAGTATCGCCGTCCGGCGCACGCTGAACATCAAACGCGTATCCTCAGGCGCTGCGCGCCGCGGTGAATCACCCCAGGGCTACTTTATAGCGCAGCCGGGCGCCGCAGGACAGGCCTTCGCCCGTCAAACGTTCAACAACAGATGCTCGCGCTCCCAGGAACTGATGACCTGCGCGAAGGTTTCGTACTCGGCCTCCTTCACCGCCGTGTACGCGAGCACGAAGCGGTCGCCGAACAGATCCACCAGCGGCTTCGACTCGCGCAGCAGGCGCAGCGACTCCGCAAGGGTGCGCGGCAGCGCGATGGCCAGATCGTAGGCGCTGCCCGAAATCGGCTCCGACGCCTTCAGGCCCTCCACCATCCCCAGATAGCCGCAGGCCAGCGAGGCGGCGATGGCCAGGTAGGGATTCGCGTCCGCCCCGCCCACCCGGTTCTCCACGCGCCGCGCCTCCGCGCCCGACATGGGCACGCGCAGGCCCGCGGTCCGGTTGTCGTAGCCCCAGTGCACGTTGATGGGCGCGGACGAGTAGCGGCTGATGCGCCGGTAGCTGTTGACGTTCGGCGCGAACAGCGACATGGCCCCCGGCAGGTATTTCTGCAGGCCGGCGATGTGACTGAAGAACAACGAAGTCGGCGACCCGTCGGGATTGCTGAAGATGTTGCGGCGGGTCTTGGTGTCGACGATGCTCTGGTGCAGGTGCATCGCGCTGCCGGGCTCCTTGGCCATGGGCTTCGCCATGAAGGTGGCGTACATCTTGTGCCGCAGGGCCGCCTCGCGCGCCGTGCGTTTGAACAGAAACGCCTGATCCGCCAGGCTCATCGGATAGCCGTGCAGCAGGTTGATCTCCATCTGCGCCGCGCCCGACTCGTGGATCAAGGTGTCGATCTCGATGTCCTGGGCATCGCAGAACGAATACATGTCGTCGAACAGCGGATCGAATTCGTTGACGGCGGCGATGCTGTAGGCCTGCCGGCCGGTCTCGGGCCGGCCCGAACGGCCCACCGGCGGTTTGAGCGGATAGTCCGAGTCCGTGTTCGGATCGACCAGGAAGAATTCCAGTTCCGGGGCCACCACCGGCTCCCAGCCCTGCCCTTCGTACAGATCGAGCACCCGCCGCAGCACGTAGCGCGGCGCCATGGTCACGGGCCGGCCGTCGCCGTAGAAACAATCGTGGATGACCTGCGCCGTCGGTTCGGCGGCCCAGGGCACCACGCGCACCGTCTTCGGATCGGCCTTCAGCACGATGTCGATGTCCGACGGATTCATGGCGCTCTGATCGTCCGGGTAATCGCCGGTCACGGTCTGAAGGAAGATGGCCTCCGGCAGCCGCATGCCCTCCTCCTCCGCGAATTTCGCCGCCGGCATGAGCTTGCCGCGCGCCACGCCCGCCATGTCCGGGATGATGGCCTCGACCTCCGAGATGCCATGTTCCTTCAAGAATTGCTGAATCGTACTCGCCATAGATCACCTGAGCGCTGCGCGCGCGCGGCACGCTGCACCGAAAGCCGTAAACAACGCGCTGGAAAATGAATTCTGAGCAAACTGCCATTCGGGGTGCCATTGCACGCCCACCGCGAATTCCGCCGCACCGCGCACGCGGATCGCCTCGATGACCCCGTCCGGTGCGCGCGCCTCCACGAGCAAATCCCGCCCCAGGGTCTCGATGCCCTGCCAGTGCAATGAATTGACCCGCAAACGGTCGGTCCCGGCAATCCGTCGCAGCAATCCCCCGGGTTCGAGGGTCACGTCGTGTGCGGGGCCGTACTGCACCTCGAGTGCCGCCGTCTCGTCCTCGCGATGGTCGCGGTAGCCCGCCACCTCGTGCAGCCGCTGGCACAAGGTGCCGCCGTAGGCAACGTTCATCTCCTGAAAACCCCGGCAGATCGCGAGCACCGGCAGGCCGGCGGCGATCGCCCGGGATATCAGCGGAAGCGTCGTAGCATCCCGATTTGGATCATGTAGCGTACCCGGCTCGCTGGCCGGTCCTTCGTAACGATGGGGTTCGACATTCGAGGCGCTGCCGGTGAGCAACAGACCGTCACAGGCATCCAGCACATCGGCCGGGTCCAGCGAGTCCCCGAGCGCCGGGACGAGCAGGGGCAGTGCCTGCGCACCGGCGGCGACGGCTTCGATGTATTTCTCGCCGACCAGGTGAAAGTAATGTTTCCCCAGCAGCCGGCGGTCGGCTGGAATTCCGATGAGCGGCAAGCGCGTCATGTTTAATATACTAAACACCCAGAGAGATGACTGGGCTTCCTTAACGCTCGTATTACACCACATGGCGGTGCATTCGTCCCGCACCGTTGCGCAGATTTGCCTAAGAATTAGCCATTTCCGAGACTTAGACGTGTTTGTGGCGTTGCAACATGGTTGCGCTTTCGACGGTTTACCCGGTAGGCTCACAGGCTCAAATTTCTGTCAATAGCCATAAGATCTTAAACACCTTGACTGCGCCAGTTGCCA
>CAZZWZ010000137.1:1696-9263 GCA_964657955.1 uncultured Steroidobacteraceae bacterium | reverse complement strand
GGGCGCGGACGTGAACGGCTTCTTCGGCGTCATGTCGATGGTGATCGCGGTGCCCACGGGCGTGAAGATCTTCAACTGGCTGTTCACGCTGTGGGGCGGCCGGGTGCGCTTCGACCCGCCCTTGCTGTGGGCCCTCGCCTTCATGATCACCTTCGTCGTGGGCGGCATGACGGGGGTGCTGCTCGCCGTGCCGCCGGCCGACTTCGTGCTGCACAATTCATTGTTCCTCGTCGCGCATTTTCACAACGTCATCATCGGCGGCGTGCTGTTCGGCGCCTTCGCCGGCTACACCTACTGGTTCCCGAAGGCGTTCGGCTTCAAATTGCATCGAGCCACGGGCCTCGCGGCGTTCTGGTGCTGGACCATCGGCTTCTACGTGGCGTTCCTGCCGCTGTACGTGCTCGGCCTCAAGGGCATGACCCGGCGCATGCAGCATTACGACGTCGCCGCCTGGCGTCCTTGGCTGCTGGTGGCGGCCGTCGGCGCCCTGATCATCATGGCGGGCATCGGCTTTCAGATCGCCCAGCTGGTCATCTCCATCCGTCGTCGCAACACGCCCGCGCTGCGCGACCTCACGGGCGATCCGTGGGACGGCCGCACGCTCGAATGGAGCACCCTCTCCCCGCCGCCGTCGTTCAACTTCGCGGTGCTGCCGAACGTCACCGGGGAAGAGGTGTACTGGGGGGTCAAACAGAAAGCCATCGGCCAGCGCCGTCTGGTCGATCTTCCGGACTACGTATCGGTGGAGCTGCCGCGCAACAGCCCCACGGGGTTCGTGGTGGCGTTCTTTGCCGTGGTCACCGGTTTCGCGCTGATCTGGCACATCTGGTGGATGGTGGTCCTGGGCCTCACGGGTGCCTTTGCCACCTTCGTGGTGTTCGCCTGGCGCGATCGCGCCGAGTACGAGATGCCCGCCGAGGAGCTGGCGCGGCTCGACGGGTTGCGGCGGCAGGCGCGCATCGCGCTGGTGGAGGGCCGGGAACCGGGCATCAGCGTGGTGCCGCTGCCGCCGGCCGAGCAGATGGGTGCGCATGCCCACAATCCCCACAAGCTCGGCTCCCGCGACGAGCCCGAGGGGAGTTTCCAGGGCCCGGCCTCGAAGCGCATCATCACGGGGTACGGTTTCTGGATCTTCCTGCTGTCCGATTTCATCCTGTTCGCGGGTTTTTACGCCTCCTACGCCGTGCTGTCCCACGCCACCGTCGGCGGTCCGACGCCGGCCAAGCTGTTCGACCTCAAGACCCTCGCGCTCGAGACCGCATTCCTGCTGCTGTCGAGCTTCACCTGCGGCATGGCGAACCTCGCGAGCAGCGTGCGCAACATGCGCTGGACGCAGATCTCCTATGCCGTCACCGGCGCGCTGGGGCTGGGTTTTCTCTTCATCGAGACGAGCGAATTCGCGCGGATGCTGGCGGCGGGCTCGGGTCCGGATCGCAGCGCATTTCTGTCCGCGTTCTTCGCGCTGGTGGGCTTGCACGGCGTGCACGTGGCGATCGGGCTGCTGTGGCTCGCCACCATGATGGCGCAGGTGTGGGCCAAGGGTTTTCGGGCCGACATCATGCGCCGCGGCCTGTGCTTCGCCCTGTTCTGGCATGCGCTGGACATCATCTGGGTGGGCATATTCACCAACGTTTATCTGCTGGGAATCAGTCCATGAGCGAAAGCAACTCCACGAGCGAGATCAATGCCGACCTGACCGACGAGAGCGAAGTCCACGACGCCGCACCCGGCGATCCGGAGGAAGGGGAACGAGGCGTCGCCGCCGGGGTTCGCAATTACCTGATCGGTCTGGTCCTGGCGGCCGGGCTCACGGCGGCGTCGTTCTGGGTGGCCAGCGGCACCAGTCTGGTGTACGCCCCGGGGGTGGTCATGGCGCTCGCGGCACTGGCCATCGGCCAGATGGGCGTGCATCTGGCCTTCTTCCTGCACATCACCACCGGCCCGGACAATCTCAACAACGTGCTCGCCCTCGCCTTCGGCGTGCTCATCGTCGGCATCGTCATCGCGGGATCGCTGTGGATCATGTATCACATGAACACCAACATGAACATGATGCCCAGCGACTTGTAGGGTTCTCCGGGACGCTCCCACGGATTACCGCCCGGCGCCGCCGCCCGTTGCACGGCGCCCGCTGCGCGCGCCCGTCGCTCAGCGTCGCCGCGGCGCGCCCGCCGGCGACAGCAGGCTGTCGAGCTGACCATCCACCTCCGCCGCGAACCGCGGCCCGGCTTCGTGATTTCCCTGGATGACGGAAATGGCCACGGCGCCCGCGCGGATCACGTTCTGCTCGGAACGCGGATCGGCATCCGCCAGCACCGCATGATCGCCGACCGGCGCACCCGCGGGGATCAATGAAACGCCGGGCAGCGCGGGCAGGTCGTGCAGGCCGAGGGATTTCGCGGCGGCATCCTGCGACAGGTCTTCGACGAAGACGGGCGTTGCCGAGGTGGCGATGCCCACGCGGCTCGACCGCATCGGCAACCGGCGTGCGGCGCCCGGGGTAAAGGCCGGAATGTTCACGTTCAATCCAAGCCCTGGCGGCAGCAGGCGGTGGGCGCTGCGCTCGCGGTGGGCATCGAGCGCATCGACGATGCGCACCACGATGTCGGCATCCTCGTACTCCGGATCGCCGGCGGCGAGCCGGGCGTACGGCTTGAACGAGGCGGGCGTCGCGGTGCTCACCGCGATTGCGGGCACGCCGCGATTGATGCAGATGAGCGCCGCATTCACCGTGCCCGAACTGTTGTTCACGAGACCGGTGTTGTTGCCGTAGTTGGGACCTGAAATGACCAGGTCGGGCGGCGCATGCCAGCGCCGCTGCGCGACGATGTCGAGACCGTACAGCACCGCCGCGACGGGGGTCCCATCGACGTAGGACACGCGCTCGTCCCCGGGCAGCGTTCCCACGCCCGGCGCGCCGGCCTTCATGGCTCCGCCGCGCGAGTCCCGCGGCAGCGGCTGCACCGGCTTGAAGAAGTCGGCGGCGCCCCCCTTGCCGCTGTTGTCCTGCGCTTCCGAGGCGACGATGACGTCGTGTCCCCGCGACTTCAGGGTTCGATACAGGGCGTGGACGGTGGATGCCTCGACGCCGTCGTCGTTGGTGATGAGAATGTTGAGGGCATGAGCCGACCCGCCGGCCAGCATCGCGGCCATCGCGACGCCTGCGGTGATCGCGACGGCGGGGCTGCCGGGGCGGGGCCGATTCAGATCAACCATTGCCGAGCTTCCCCGGCTGCGGCGGCAGCAGCCTTTCGATGAAATCGATCACCACGGACAGTCCGTGCCCCGTTTTCAAGTTCGTGAAGACGAAGGGCCGGGCCCCGCGCATCCGCTTCGCGTCCGCGTCCATCACCTCGAGCGAGGCGCCCACATACGGCGCGAGATCGATCTTGTTGATGATGAGCAGGTCCGACTTGGTGATGCCCGGCCCGCCCTTGCGCGGGATCTTGTCGCCGGCGGCGACGTCGATGACGTACAGCGTGAGATCCGACAGCTCGGGGCTGAAGGTGGCCGCCAGGTTGTCGCCGCCGCTCTCCACGAACACCACGTCGAGCTCGGGAAAGCGCGAGCTCAGCCGGGCGACCGCCTCCAGATTGATGGACGCATCCTCGCGGATGGCGGTGTGCGGGCAGCCGCCGGTCTCGACGCCCAGGATGCGCTCGGGCGCCAGGGCCTCGTTGCGCACCAGGAACTGCGCGTCCTCCTCGGTGTAGATGTCGTTGGTGACCACGGCCACCTGACGACGCTCGCGCAGGGCCAGGCACAGCGCCAGGGTGAGCGCGGTCTTGCCCGATCCCACCGGACCGCCGATGCCCACGCGCAGCGGCGACGTCGGCGTTGCGCCGCGGGACGGCGCCGTGCCGTGCGATGACGTGGCAGCCTGCGACGTCACGACCTGAACAGGCGCGAGTACTGGGTTTCGTGTTGCGAACATAAGATGGCAAGTCCCGGCGCGAAATTCGATGGGGGTGCCGGAGGATCGCACGACGCGGCGCGTTCGGCGAGCGCGGCGAGTTCGGCCCCGAGCGAGAGCAGAATCCGCTGTCCCGCCGACTGTCCGATGGGCACGCTCTTCACGGCCACCAGCACCTGGTTCTCCGCCCAGGCCCAGGCGTAGGCGGCCGCCGCGTCGACGGCATCGAGGCACCAGGCCTGCGCCGCGCCGCTCCAGGCACAGGGCAATGCGGGCTCCGGCAGCGCGCGCAGCGTGTCGGTGAGGTACGCGGACCCTGCCGGCAGGCCGAGCAGGAGCCGGGTCATGGAGAATCCGGTCTGCACGGTGGCGGCGCGCAGTTCCGCCGTCTCGCGGGTGGCGAGGAATTCCCCGTTGAGACGGTGCAGCGTCTGCGTGTCACAGGCGCTCCATGCCCTGCCCATGGCCGTCAACATGGGAATCTCGTAGGAACTCATCGAGAATTCCAAGACGTCGGCGATCCACTGCCGCACCGCGCCCTCGTCGTTGACACGGCCGCCGTCGATGGCGGCTTCCAGGCCGTACGAGTGGCTGTAGCCGCCGATGGGCAAGGCCTGGCTGGCCAGCTGCAGCAGGCGGATGCGCGCGAGCACCTGATTCACGGCGTGCCGGAAAACGAATGAATCTTTGCGACCGTTGCGCCCGGGGGCGCATGGCCATGCGCGTAGCCCTGACCGTGACCGTAGGCGCCCCCTTCCGGCTCGAAGGGAGCCACCAACGCGCTCACCGCGAGCCCCAGACCCGCGAGCATGTCTCCGAGCACGTGATCGTCGAGCAGCCGCAGCCGATCCGGCAGCACCTGCACCGCGACGTGCCGGTTGCCCAGGTGATACGCCGCGCGGGCGATGGTGCGCGGATCCTCGCTCACCGCGTCGAGCAAGGGCTCGTCGGCCGCGACGATCTCGACCTCGCGGCCATCCGCGAGCCGCACCCGGTCGCCGCCGCGCAGCGCACGGCCGCGTTCGCCCAGGAGCACGGCCTGCTCGCCGTCCTCCAGCCGCAGGAGCAGACGGCTCCTGCAACGCGCCTCGAAGGGCAATGACACGCGCAACATGGGGCGGCGTCCTCAGAACAAAAAATATCGCTGCGTCATGGGCAGGCTGGCGGCGGGCTCGCACACCAGCAGTTCGCCGTCGGCGCGCACCGCGTAGGTTTCCGGGTCCACCTCGATGTGCGGGCACGCGCCGTTGTGGATCATGTCCTGTTTGCGCACCCGGCGGGTGTCGCGCACGGGCTCGATGCGCCGGCGCAATGCCAGGGCGTCGAAGCCGGCGTCCTCCAGGGCCGCCCGTGACACGAAGGTCACGGACTTCTCGACGGCGCGGCCGAATGAGCCGAACATGGGACGGTAATGCGAGGGCTGCGGCGTCGGGATGGAGGCATTGGGGTCTCCCATGGGCGCCTGCGCGATCATGCCGCTCTTCAGGATCAGGCTCGGTTTGACCCCGAAGAAGGCGGGCTTCCAGAGCACCAGGTCCGCAAGCTTTCCCACCTCCACCGAACCCACCAGATGCGAGATCCCGTGGGTGATGGCGGGATTGATGGTGTACTTGGCCACGTAACGCTTGACGCGGGCGTTGTCGTGCAACGCGCCGGGCGCACCGCGCAACTCGCTCATCTTGTGCGCCGTCTGCCAGGTGCGCAGGATCACCTCCCCCACCCGCCCCATGGCCTGCGAATCGGAGGACATCATGGAGAAGGCCCCGAGGTCGTGCAGGATGTCCTCCGCGGCGATGGTCTCGCGGCGGATGCGCGATTCGGCGAAGGCGATGTCCTCGGCAATGGCCGGGTCGAGGTGATGGCACACCATGAGCATGTCCAGGTGCTCATCGATGGTGTTGACCGTGTACGGCCGGGTGGGATTGGTGGAACTCGGCAGCACGTTGTCATGCGAGGCGATCTTGATGATGTCGGGCGCGTGACCCCCGCCGGCGCCCTCCGTGTGGAAGGTGTGAATCGTCCGGCCGCGGATGGCGGCCACGGTGGCCTCGAGAAATCCGGACTCGTTCAACGTGTCGGTGTGGATGGCGACCTGCACGTCGAGTTCGTCGGCGACGGTGAGGCAGTTGTCGATGGCGGCGGGCGTGGTGCCCCAGTCCTCGTGCAGTTTCAGGCCGATCGCGCCCGCGCGGATTTGTTCGCGCGCCGGTTCCGGCAGGCTGACGTTGCCCTTGCCCAGGAAACCCAGGTTCATGGGAAACGCCTCGGCCGCCTGCAACATGCTGTGGATGTGCCACGGGCCCGGGGTGCACGTGGTGGCGCTGGTGCCGGCGGCGGGTCCCGTACCGCCGCCCAGCATGGTCGTGATGCCCGACGAGAGCGCCTCGTCGATTTGTTGAGGACAAATGAAATGAATGTGCGAATCGATGCCGCCGGCGGTGAGGATCAGGCCCTCGCCGGCGATGATTTCGGTGGCCGCGCCGATGGGCACGGTCACCGCGGGCTGCACGTCGGGATTGCCGGCCTTGCCGATGCCCCAGATGTGTCCACCCTTCAGGCCCACGTCGGCCTTGACGATGCCCCAGTGATCGACGATGAGTGCATTGGTGATCACCGTGTCGGCCACGGCGGCGCTCGGGGCCTGGCTCTGGCCCATGCCGTCGCGGATCACCTTGCCGCCGCCGAATTTCACCTCCTCGCCGTAGACGGTGAAATCCTTCTCGACTTCGATCAGCAGCGCCGTGTCGGCGAGCCGCACGCGATCGCCCACCGTGGGACCGAACATCTCTGCATAGGCCTGGCGGGACACCCGGGTCGCCATCACAGGTCTCCCATGATCTTCCCCTGGAAGCCGAACACCCGGCGCGCGCCGGCATAGGCCGCCAGGCGTACGGTGCGCGCCTGGCCGGGCTCGAAACGGACGGCGGTGCCCGCCGCGATGTCGAGGCGGAAGCCGCGGCTGAGCTCGCGGGAAAAGCGCAGGTGTTCATTCACTTCGAAGAAATGATAGTGCGATCCGACCTGGATGGGCCGGTCCCCGGTGTTCTCGACCTGCAAGGTGACCGTCTCGCGACCCGCGTTCAGTTCCACCTCGCCCGCGGCGACGATCACCTCGCCCGGAATCATCGATCGACCCGCGTCATGCACCCGGCCTCCTACGCGATGGGTTGATGCACGGTCACCAGCTTGGTGCCGTCAGGGAACGTGGCTTCGACCTGCAGCTGCGGCATCATCTCCGGTATCCCCTCCATCACGTCGTCGCGGCTCAGGATGGTACGGCCATGGCTCATGAGTTCGGCCACGGTCCTGCCGTCGCGCGCGCCCTCGATGAGGGATGCGGTGATCAGGGCCACGGCCTCGGGATAATTGAGCTTCAGCCCGCGTGCACGGCGCCTCTCGGCCAGCAGCGATGCCGTGAAGATCAGCAGCTTGTCCTTCTCGCGGGGTGTCAGTTCCATGGCCGGCCTCAGCACGCCCAACAGCGGGGCGCCACGGCCGCGGTGCCGCGCAGTGCGCGCCGCGACGCATCCCACAGACGCATGAACCAACCCGCTGCGGCTTCGCTCGAATCCCCGAGATAACGCCCCACCAGCACCGCGGGCAGCCGGGTGACGCCGAACCGCGCACGACCGGGAGGCACCGGGACCGCGCGGC
>CAZZWZ010000137.1:0-1686 GCA_964657955.1 uncultured Steroidobacteraceae bacterium | reverse complement strand
GCATGCCGCGAGCAGCGAGGCATCGATGTCGCGGCCGGCCGCGATGAACGTGCCGCACACGCTGAAACCGTCGAGCCCCACGGCGGAACGCGCGAAACCACCGGTGGCCGAGACGTCGGCGACCTCCGACCAGAGCACCTGCCGCTCACGGGTGATCCGGGTTCGAAGCCTGAGCGCCCCGCGGCGCCACGACTCGCCCGACGCGCGCCGCCCGAAACAGTGGATGTCCCAACCGACGTATTGCGCGTCCTGCGCCAGATCGAGGTCGAGCATCGCGGCACCCCGGGACCCGTCGAAAAAAATGTTCTCGCGCGGCAGCCATTCGAGCACCGCGCCCTCGCCCACCTGCCACCGGATGGTCTGCCCGGACCACGCGCCATCGGAACGATACCATTTCGTGGCGCCGGGCGTCGTGAGCAGCACCTGCGCGCCGTCGCCCACGTGCGCCGCCATCTCGAGCGTATCGCCCGCGGCGATGCCGCCCGGCGGATGCAGCACGGCGACCTGGCAGATGGCGGCGCCTTCGGGATACAGCGCCTTCTGCACCTGCAACGGGCCGCGGTGCCGGTTTTCGGTCATCACCGTGCGCGCGCCGCGCCTGACGAATCGCAGCGCGATCTCGGCCTGCCAGCCCGCCGCCACGGCGCTCATTTCGGGAGGGAGCCGTCGATCCCCTCGACATACCAGTCGATGGAGCGCAACTGCTCGTGAGTCAGGGTGGTTCCCGCAGCCACCTTCACCGAGCCCGTATTGTCCTTGAGCGGACCGGCGAAAGGCGCCACGGTGCCGGCGATCAGCGCGCGTTTGCGCTCCTCGACCAGACGGGCGACGTCCGCGGGCACCGCCGGGTTGAGCGGCGTCAGCGCCACCATGTTCTCCTTCAGCCCGTCGGCCGTCTGCCGTCCGCCCGTCCACGTGCCCGCCATGACCTTGCGCACCTCCTCGATGGTGTAGTCCGCCCAACGTTCCGTGTTCGCGGTGAGCTGGGCGTGGGGACCGTACTTGGCCATGTCGGAATCCCAGCCGAAGGCATGCACACCGTGGGTTTCCGCCGCCTGCACCACCGCGGGCGAATCGGTGTTCTGGCCGAGCACGTCCGCGCCCTGGGCGATCAGCGCCTCGGCGGCCTGCCGCTCCCTGCCCGGGTCGTACCACGTGTCCACCCACACCACCTTGACCGTGGCCCGGGGGTTGACGCTGCGCGCGCCCACCGCGAAGGCATCGATGTTGCGGATCACCTCGGGAATCGGGAAGGAGCCCACGTATCCCAAAATGTTGGACTTGGTGGTCTTGCCCGCGATCACGCCCAAGAGGTACGCGCCCTCGTAGAACCGGGTCTCGTACGTGACCACGTTCGCCGCTGTCTTGTAGCCCGTGGCGTGCTCGAATTTGACCTTCGGGAACACCTTGGCCACCCGCAAGGTGGGCTCCATGTAGCCGAAGGAAGTGGTGAAGATGAGCTGATTCCCCGCCATGGCCAATTGCCGCAGCACCCGTTCGGCGTCGGCCGTGGCCGGCACGCTCTCGACGTAGGTGGTCTTCACCCGGGCACCGAGCACCCGTTCGAGTTCGCGCCGCGCAAGGTCGTGCTGGTACGACCAGCCTGTGTCGCCCACCGGGTCCACGTAGACGAAGGCCACTTTGACCGGCTCGTCGGCCGCCGCCGCGGGCGCCGCAGCGTCCGCC
>CAZZWZ010000136.1:0-9379 GCA_964657955.1 uncultured Steroidobacteraceae bacterium | reverse complement strand
GGTGCCGCGCAAGGCTACGGCACCGACCCCGATCTCACGCGGGTGTACCGGGCGGGGGAGCTGTGGCCGCTGATCCTGTCGGCGGAACAGCGGAGCACGGCGGCGGTGTTGTGTGACCTCGTGATCCCGGCGGATGCGCATTCGCCCGCCGCGTCGAGCGTGGGCGTGGTGGACTTCATCGACGAATGGGTGAGTGCGCCGTACGCGCAGCAACGACAGGATCGCGTGCTCGTCATCGACGGTCTGAAATGGCTGGACGCGGAGAGCGCGCGGCGCTTCCCGCAGCCGCGGGCGGCGCGGCCCGGCGCGGCCCCGCCCTTCGCGGCGCTCGACCCGGCGCGCCAGCGTGCAATCTGCGATGATATCCGTGATGAACGGACCGCCGGACCGGCATTCGCCGGCGCGGCCAAATTCTTCGCCCGGTTCCGCGATCTGACCGCTGGTGGTTTCTATTCCACGCCCGAGGGGCGGCGCGACCTGGGCTACGTCGGCAACGTGCCGCTCACGGCGTTCGACGGTCCGCCGGCCGACCTGCTGCGAAGGCTCGGCCTGGACGAATGACCGAACGAGAGTGCCGGCGCGGTGCGAACTGCAACGAGGGCAGCGATGGACGGGAAATCGATGGCAGCGAGGGTGATCGCCGCGGTGAGGGCGGCCGTGTCTGCGCCGAAGGCGGGGTGGCGGGCCGGCGGGTTGGGCATGCTCGGGCTCGCCGTGAGCCTGGCGTCGATGCCTTGCGCGCATGCCCAGGGTGGCGCTGCGTCGCACCCTGCGGCGTCGGCGGCCTGGCATACGTTGTTCGACGGTCACGACACCGAGGCGTTTCGCGGCTGGGTGTCGGGCGTGCTGCCGGCGGGCTGGCACGTGGTGGACGGCACGCTGGCCAAGAACGGGAACGTGGAGGATTTGTTGACGCGCGAACAGTTCGGCGACTTCGAACTGGAATGGGAATGGAAGATCGGCAAGGAGGGCAACAGCGGGGTGTTGTACCGGGTGACCCGCGAATACGATCACCTGTACTGGAGCGGCCCCGAGTATCAACTGCTCGACGATGCCGACGCGCCGGACGGACGCAGCCCGCTCACGTCGAGCGGCGCGGCTTACGGGCTCTACCCGGCGCCGCGCGGTGTGGTCAAACCGTTCGACGAGTGGAACACGTCGCGCATCGTGATCCGGGCTTCTCACGTCGAGCACTGGCTGAACGGCCGTCTGGCCGTGAGCTACGATCTCGGCAGCCCGGATTGGCAGGCCAAGGTCGCGGCCAGCAAATTCTCCAAGTACCCGCACTATGGCCTGGCCAGGCGCGGCTACATCGGCATTCAGGGCGATCATCCGGGCGCGCTGGCGCTGCGTCACATCCGGATTCGCGAGCTCCCGTGAACGGATGGCGCGTCGGCCGGCAGGCGTGGCGGGTGCCCGCCGGGCGATTCCTGCGACGGACGATCGCCGTGGGGACGGTTGATCCGTCGGCGCGCGGCGTGCGCGACACACTGGGAGGCGGCATGGGTTTTCGAGACGAACGGCCGGCGCGGCGCAGAGCGTGGGCGGCAATCGCGGCACGGGCGGCGGGCGCGGCCGCCGTGGGCTGGTTGAGCATGGGCGCGGCCTTCGCCGACCCGGCCACCATCACGCCGGGCATCCCCGGCGAGGGCGCGATGCACCCGTTTCCGCAGGCGGCCTATCAGCCGGCCAAGGACGCGACCTACCGGGTGGTGTTCGCGGTGACCCGGGCGGGGGACAAGCCCGGCGAGGTGAGCCCGTCCTTGGAGCGGGTGGCGCGCACCGTCAATCTGTACGCGTCCGCCGGCGTGCCGCTGGCGCACCTGAAATTCGTTGCCGTGGCCTACGGGCCGGCCACGGCCGCCATGCTCGACGATGCGCACTACCGGGAGAAATTCGGCGTCGCGAATCCCAATCTCGAGCTGCTGCACAAGTTGCGCACCGCGGGGGTGGACGTGGCGGTCTGCGGTCAGGCGGTGGCCGAGAGCCGCTTCGAGACCGGCTGGATCTCCCACGACGTCACCCTGGCCTTGTCGGCGCTCACCACCATCACGGTGCTGCAACAGCAGGGCTATGCGTTGATGCCCTTGTGATGAAAATCCCCAAGGGACTGCAGCCGTTGATCGACGACGGCATGGTGGACACGGTGGTGCGCAGCCTGAAGAGCGGCAAGGAGGCCTCCGTCTACATCGTGAACTGCGGGGGCCGGCTGCGCTGCGCCAAGGTCTACAAGGAGGCGGAGCATCGCGGATTTCACCGGCTGGCGCAGTACCAGGAGGGGCGCAAGACCCGCAACAGCCGGGACACGCGTGCCATGGGCCGGCGCGGCCGTCACGGCCGTCAGGTGCAGGAAGCCGAATGGAAGAACGCGGAGGTGGATGCGCTCTACCGCCTGAGCGGGGCGGGCGTGCGCGTGCCCGCGCCGCACCTGGTGCACGAGGGCGTGCTCCTGATGGAACTGGTGCAGGATGCGCAGGGCGATCCCGCGCCGCGCCTCAACGAGGTGCAGATCTCGCCCGAGCAGGCGCGCGAGTGGCACGACTTCATGATCCGTCAGATCGTGCGGATGCTGTGCGCCGGGTTGATCCACGGCGATCTGTCGGAGTTCAACGTGCTGGTGGACGTGAACGGGCCGGTGATCATCGACCTGCCGCAGGCCGTCAATGCGGCGGGCAACAACAATGCGTTCGCCAT
Source organism: uncultured Steroidobacteraceae bacterium (assembly GCA_964657955.1). Lineage (GTDB taxonomy): Bacteria > Pseudomonadota > Gammaproteobacteria > Steroidobacterales > Steroidobacteraceae > Bog-1198. The sequence continues at coordinate 6,685 of CAZZWZ010000136.1, read as the reverse complement.
GCTGGAGCGGGACGTGAACAACATGCGCGCCACCTTCGGTGCCGCCGCCCCCGAATTGCTGACCACCGAGTACGCGCGGGAAATCTGGGCGCTGTACGAAGAGGGCGAGCTCGCGCCGGACACCGTGCTGTCGGGGCGCATGGCGCGGCCCACGGCGGCGGCGGACGTGGAGGCGGTGCTCGAACAGATCGAGGAGGAACGTCTCGCCGCGCAGGAACGCCAGCGGCGGCGCGACGAGGCGGCGGCCGGATGAGGGCGGGTTGCGGGGTTCTGCCGCGGGCGGCCGCCCGCGATCAGCCGCCGCGCTCGGCGATCACGCGGGCCAGCCGGGCGACGAGCTGCAGACCGGCGGGCAGGGCGGCATGGCGCACCAGCGGCAGCGTGAGCGCGGGATGTCCCGACAGATTGAACTGCCGCACCAGCGTGGTGGTGGCGAGCGCGGCGCGCGGATCGGCCGCGGCGTCGAGCGTCAGCGGGTAATCGGGCAGCGTGGGCAGCGCCAGCACGTCCACGCGCTCGAGCAGCCCGTCGATCTCGCGCTGGAATTCCGCACGACAGGTTTCTGCGGCGGCCAGCGCGTCGGCGGCGATGTGCTTCGCGCCCAGAAGGCGGGCGCGCACGTCGGCGCCGATGCCGGGCGAGTCGATGAGGTGGCCGAAGCCGCTCCAGGTTTCCGCGCCCACCAGGTGCAACGCCGCCGTGAACGCCGCGGCCAAGCCGGGCAGCTGCACCGGCGTGGTTTCGATGGGCGCCGCCGCGAGGGCGTCGCGCACGGCGGACCGGATGGCGGGGGTGATGCCGATCGGCGGCGCCGCGCCGGCCGCCCCGGTGACCGCCGAGCCGGCGGGCAGCGTGGGTAGATCGATCACGCCCACACGGATCAGTGTGGGTGTGGGCAGTCGCCGGTAGCTGGGGTCGATGAGGGTCATCGCGATTTCCAGCCTGTCGAGAGTCGCGGCGAACGGGCCGACGCAGTCCAAGGACGACCTGGCCGGATGGGCGCCCTCGCGGCTGACCCGGCCGAAGGTGGGTTTCAGGCCATAGATGCCGCAGCAAGCGGCCGGGATGCGGATGGAACCGCCCGTGTCGGTGCCGATGGCGAAGTCCGCGAGACCGGCGGCCACCGCCGCCGCGGACCCGCTGGACGATCCGCCGGGAACGCGGTCCGGATACCGCGGATTGACGGGCGTGCCGGCCCAGCGATTGATCCCGGTGACGCCGTAGGCCAGTTCGTGCATGGCGGTCTTGCCCACGATGCGGCATCCCTGATCGAGCAAGGCTTGCACCACGGCGGCGTGCCGGGCGGCGGGTGGAGCGTCGGCCAGCGCCGCGCTGCCGGCCCGCGTGGGATACCCGGCGATGTCGAGCGAGTCCTTGACGGCCACGCGCCAGCCGGTGCCACCCAGGGCCAGGGTTTGCACGAAGATCGCCTCGCGGGATACGTCCGGCGTGGGCAGGGGCCCGGGCGGGGGCGTGGAGGGAGACCCGTTCTGGCTCAAGGAAATTGCAACTCGGCTTCGCCGGTGACGGCGACGAACGTCGCCGTGCCGTCGCGCACCACCCGCAGCAGCAGCGGCGCCTGCGGCGTGGGGGTCTCCAGCTTGCCCACGTCCTGCACGTCCACCAGCTGCTTCGTCCCCAGGTGCGTGACCAGGTCGCCCACCTTGAGGCCGGCCAGCGCGCCGGGCCCGGCGGGCCGCAGCTGGGTGACGATCAGGCCGCTTGATTCCTCGCCGGCCTTGATGGACTTGCGGATGTCCGCGGTGGTGTTGGCCACCCCCAGGCGCAGCGCGGGCACCCAGGTGTCCTCGTCGCCGGTGCGCGTGGGATCGGAGGGCGGCTCGGGCAGCCTGCCGATGGTCAGACCCACCGACTCCTGCTTGCCGGCGCGCAGCACCGAGGCCACGACCAGCTGGCCGGGCGCGAGTCGTGCCGTGATCTTGCTGAGGGACCTGAACGTCACGGTGCTCTTGCCGACGCTGAGCAGCACGTCGCCCACCCACAGCGTGCCGACGGCCGGACCCTGCGCGTCCACCGCCGTGATCAGCGCGCCGGTGGCCTTCTTCATCCCCAGCGCCCTGGCGAGCACCGGGGTGGTGGCCTGCGCCGATATGCCGAGGTAACCGCGTTCCACGTGGCCGTGGGCCTCGAGCTGGCCGATCACGGCCGAGACGGTTTCGGCAGGGATGGCGAAACCCAGACCCACCGAACCGCCGCTGGGCGAGAAGATGGCCGACGTCACGCCCACCACGGTGCCGTCCAGCGAGAGCAGGGGACCGCCGGAGTTGCCGCGGTTGATGGCCGCGTCGGTCTGCAGGAAATCGATGTACGGGTCGTCCTCCAGCGTGCGTGCGCGCGCCGAGATGATGCCGGCGCTGACCGACTGCCCCAGGCCGAAGGGATTGCCGATGGCGATCACCGCATCGCCGACCGCCACCGCGCCGGAGGATCCCAGTCGCAGCACCGGCAGATGTCCGGCCTCGATCTTGAGCAGCGCGATGTCGGTCACGGCGTCGGCCCCCAGGATCCTGGCCGGGACCTCGCGCATATCGGACAACCGCACCCGCACCACGCGGGCGCCCACGATGACGTGGCGGTTGGTGACGATGAGCCCGTCGCCACGGATGACGAAACCCGATCCCAGCGCGCCGCCGCCGCGCTCATCGCCGCTGGGATTGCCGGTGGCGCCGGAGAGCAGACGCCGGATCAGCTCGCCCACCGCGTCGTAGCCCGAGCCCGTGTCGGCATTGGCGCGTTCGGCCGCGCGTTGCCCGGCGCCCACGGTCTGCTCGGCCACCATCACCGTGACCACGCTGGGGGCGACACGCCGCACCAGCGCGGCGTAGCCGCCGGGACCCGCGTCCGCGCCGGTGCCGGCGCGCGGCAGCAGGGCGCCCGCCAGCAACAGCATGCCGGCCAATCGCGGCATGACGGAAGACGACCGGGTGGCTGCCGGCAGCCGAGCGCGGCCGGCAACGGTGCGCCGCCGACCCCGGAGCAACGACATCCCTGGCAGCCGCCGCATGCGCTACCAGCCGATGCCGGGACCGTAGCGGAAGCCGTACGAGGGGCCCCACGGACCCCAGGCATTCCAGTTCCAGGCCGCATCCGAATACATGTCCGCGTTCATCTGCTGCTCATCCGCCAGCTGCTTCTGCTGCTGGTCGCGCTTGTACTGGTTGTAGGCCTGCTGCGTGCCCACGTACAGACAGTTGCACACCGACGGATCGGCGTACACGTAGTGCACGACGTCGCCGTTCACCCGCTGCACGAACTTGTGCGGCGGCAGGCGCGCGAGCATCGCCTGCCGTTCCGGCGTGTTGGCGGGCCGGACGACGAAGCCTGCGGCGGCGAGATTGTCTTCGTGGTGTTCGATCCGCTGCTGCGGCGATTGGCAGGCGATCAGACCGAGCGTCAGGCAGAGAGCGGCGGTCCGGCCCAGACGAACGAGATCGCGCGCGAAGGCGGAGGCGTGAAACATCATGATGGGTCCCTGGGTTTGCAAGAATCGATGTTGGCGCCGGACCGCGCCTCAGTTGCCGGTGGCGGCGGGCGGCGGGTTGAGCGCCGACGGGTCGGCTTCGAGTCCGACGGTGGCGATGACGCCGTCGGCCTTCTGCAACACCTCGCGGGCATAATCCCAGTGGATTGCTACCGTGGTGTTACCGACGGCCGCGCGCAGCAGCTCCGCGAACTGGTCGATGTTGGGTTCGAAACTCTGACCCTCCGCGTCCACGGGCGGATGGGCCTCGAGCAGCAATTCGCCGTCGACCCACGCCACCTTGACCGGATCGTTGATGAGCCGCACCGGGGTGCCGACGGGAATGAGCGGGAACAGCGCGGCCACGTCGTCCGGGTACATGCGCACGCAGCCGTGGGTCACCGCGAGCCCGACGGCGATGGGATTGTTGGTGCCGTGAATCAGATACGTGCCGTTGCCCGCGGCCAGCCGCATGGCGTACTCCCCGAGCGGATTGTCGGGGCCGGCCGGGACCACCGCGGGCAGGGGATCGCCGGCCGCCGCGTGCTCCTTGCGCACCGACTCGGGCGGGTACCACTTGGGGTCCTTCTGCTTCTGGATCACGTGCGTGAGACCGAGCGGCGTGCGCCAGTCCATCTTGCCGATGCTGACGGGATAGGTGACCACTTCCCGCGTGCCGTCGCGATTCGGTTTCGGGTAATAGTAGAGGCGATGCTCCGGAAGATTGACGACGATGCCCTCGCGCGGGCCCGGCGGCAGGATGTGCCGGCCGGGCACGGTGATCTGCTTGCCGGCGCCGGGAATCCACGGGTCGACGCCGGGATTCACGCGGATGATCTCCTCCGAGCCCAGGCTGTACCGGCGCGCGAGATCGTACAGCGTGTCCTCGTAGACGGTCTCGACGGTCTGATCCGATCCCACCACGGCTTCGTCGCGCGACGTGAGCGGATAGACGGTGGCGTGCGCGCTCTGCGCGGCGCAGAGCGCGAATGAAGCGGCGATCGTCAGCGTGATGCCGAACGGCAGCAGTTTCCGGCACCGCAGCGGCAGCGCGATCTCGACAGGGGTTCCCGAGCCTTTCACCTCGCAAGCCTACCATGCGCCGTCGCGGCGGACGAAAAGCCTGACGCGGATCCGGCCGCCGTGTTAGGAATATTCCTCGCAGACGACCACCCCCCGCCCCGACTGGAGAAGACCGCACGATGAGCGCCGCCGCGAATGAATTCGGCACCGGCAATGCCGCTCCGCAGTTGCGCACGGGCGCGCTCGGCCTGATCGAGATGGTCGGCCAGTCCCTGGCGGCCATCGCGCCCACGCTCACCCCGGCACTCAACATCTCGGTGGTGGCCGGCCTGGCGGGCGTCGGCTGCTGGATGGCCTACTTCATCGGCACCATCGGCGTGGTCATCGTGGCGGCGAGCGTGGGCACCCTGGCCGCGCGACATCCCGAGGCCGGCGCCTACTTCGTCTACGTGGGGCGCACCTTCGGGCCGTTCGCCGGCGCCCTGGCGGGGTGGGCCATGATCAGCGCGTACCTTTTCACCGCCACCGCCGTGGCCCTCTCGTTCGCGATCTTCCTCGGGAATCTGTTGTCGGCCACCGGCGTGGAGCTCGGTGCGCCGGCCATGGCCGCGGTCATGCTGGTGTTCATCGCCGCCGTAACCTACGGCGCGTACCGCGACGTGAAGCTGTCGTCGCGTGCGGGGCTGCTCCTCGAAGTGGTCTCCATCGCCATCATCATCGCCATCACGGTGTTGTTCGTCCGGGCCAGGGGCACCGTGGTCGACCGGGTCCAGCTCGACGTGGGCTCGTTCAAGTACGGTGCGGTGTTCTCGGCGCTGCCGTTCGTCATCTTCAGCTTCGTCGGGTTCGAGAGTTCCGCGACCCTGGCGAAGGAGTCGGCCGATCCGCGCCGGAACATTCCCCTGGCGGTGATCGGGTGCGGCGCCTTCGCCGGGATTTTTTTCACCTGCATCGCCTATTTCATGGTGTTCGGCATGGACGGCGATACCGCCACGCTGGGTGCGAGCGCGGCGCCGTTCGGCGACGTGGCGAAGCGGGCGGGACTGGGGTGGGCGTCGGTCATCGTGTATTTCGCGGCCATGATCAGCGTGTTCGCCTGCTGTCTGGCGAGCGTCAACGCGGCGGCGCGTCTGTTGTTCTCCATGGGCAAGTATGGGTTCGTGCACCGCTCCATGGGGCGGGTGCACGACACGCATCGCACGCCGCACCGGGCCATCATGTTCTGCGGAGCACTGCTGGCCCTGATCTGCCTCGCCATGCTGCCGGCCGGATTCCTCGATGCGTTCGGCTACGCCGGCACCTTCGCGAGCTTCGGTTTCGTCACGGTGTACCTGCTGCTCTGCCTGGTCGCGCCGCTCGACCTGCGCAAGACCCGCGAGATGCGGGCGCGGCACGTGATCGTCGGGCTGCTCGGCACCGCGCTGATGCTGTTCGTCATCGTCGGCAGCGTGTATCCGGTGCCCATGTATCCGTACAACATCCTGCCGTACGCGTTCTTCGTCTACATGCTCGTCGGCGCGATCTGGTTCGCGCTGCTGAAGGCGCGGTCGCCGCACATCCTGGCATCGATCCAGCACGACATGGAGGGTTGACGGGCGACGAGACCGTGCGGCGCGGCGGCCACAGTCACGGTGCGGCGGGTACCACCGCCGCGAGATTGGCGTCGGCCACCCACCCGGTGCGCCCCGCCCGCGTCCGGATCAGCGCGTAGCCTTCGTGCTCGGCGGTGATGCGAACGGTCTCGGCCTCGGGCAGGACGAACGCGGGATCGCTCATGGGGACGGGTGAGACCAGCACCGGCGTCGAGGCGGTGAGCACCACGCCCTCGTGCAGCGTGGGCCAGAGCACCCAGGCGTGGCACGCGGTGAATCCCATGAGTACCAGGCCGAGCGCGGCGGCGGCGCGGCCGATGCGGCGCCGGCGCGGATCGGCGCGCGCGGCCAGCAGGCCGCCGCCGGCCAGGAGCACACCCGCCAGACCCAGCCAGGACGCCGTCGCGGGTCCGACACGGGTGACGGCGCGCTCGAACGACCCCGGCGGCTCCACCGTCAACTTGGCGGCCTCACGCACCACCCGCAGATTGGCCGCGATGTCCGGGTCGCCGGGCGCGAGCAGGCGGGCGCGTTCGTAATAGAGCACGGCCATGCCGGGTTTGCCGGCTCTCACGAAGGCATTCGCTTC
>CAZZWZ010000135.1:6038-9441 GCA_964657955.1 uncultured Steroidobacteraceae bacterium | reverse complement strand
GCTCGATCACGATCCGCCGGACGTCGTGGCTCGTGGTCGGGGCGCGCGTACGCTGCTGATCGGGCTCGTCGCGCTGCTGGTGGCCGGCGCAGCGACGGGCGGCTTCCTGCTGTGGCGCAAGTCGAACGAGCCGCATCCCGATGCGGCGACGCCGGAAGCGATCGCCGAGCTCGCGCGTTCGGGCAGGCAGGCGTTGCTACTCGATACCGACGACGGCTTTCGTGGTGCGATCGCGGCGCTCGAATTGCAGGCCCCCGAGCACCGCCGCGTACTGCGGCGCATTCAATCCCGGCCGCATGGGCGGCGCGGTGCGCAGTGCCTGCGGACCCGCACCTTCCTCGAAGGGATGGATGCCGGTGAACAGTTCGTAGGCGAGACAGGCGAGCGCATACACGTCGTCGGTGGTCTCGGGCTTGTAGCGCGCCATCAATTGCGGGCTGGCGTACCGCGGGGTCAGGGCGGCCTGACGCTGCGCGGCTTCGCGGCGCTCCAGGGCCGAACGGGGCCGCGCCAGCAGACTCGACATGCCGAAATCGATGACCTTGATCTCGCCGGCCGCGGTGGCGATGACGTTGCCGGGTTTCAGGTCGCCATGGATGACCCGGTGCCCATGCGCGAAGTCCACGGCCTCGGCAACCGCCGCGATGACGGCCCCGGCTTCGTCGCGACTCACCGGCGAGGGCCCGCCGCCGACGACGGGGCCGTGCAGCCTGGCATAGAGCGATTCGCCGACCAGATGTTCCATGGTGAGGAAGATCGCCGTGGCATCCTGATCGCAGGAGTAAAGGCGCACGATGTTCGGATGCACGAGGCTGCGCAGCTTCCGAATCTCCTCCTGCAGCAGGGTGAGCGAGGCATCGTCCTCGACCAGGGGACGCTTCAACACTTTTACGGCGACGTAATGCGGCGCCCCCGTGGAGGGCGTCGCCGTCCTGGGCGCCCCTGTGCGGGGTGCCCCCGCCGCGTCGGCCTGCAGATCGAGCGCCTTGTACACCCGGCTCATGCCGCCCTCGCCGATCAATTCGATCAGCCGGTAGCGCTGGGCGAGGACGTCCCCCACCTTCACGGTGGACCGGTGCGCGTCGTCGGACGTCCGATCGGCTTCGTCGCCGTCCCCCAGGATCACGGTGGGCGCCTCGGGCGGAACGGAATCCTCCCCCGCCGACTGCGCCCGCAGATCCTCCATGAGCCGGAAGACCGCTTCGCGCGCGTGCGCCGGCAATCCCTCCACCGCGTCGCGCCGCTCGAGAATGCGCAGCAGCTCGTCCGGGGATGCGCCGGCATCGAGCAGCTCGTCCACCTGGCTCACGAAATCTTCGTATTCGACGCCGCCGCTCTCGATTGAGCGCAATGCCTTGGCAAAAGCTGATCCCGTTGTTGAGATTTTCGACTCCATTGAAGCCACTTTAACCGATCGGCGCCTCCTGCCATCAGAGACTAAAGCCAGCGAGATGCCCAGTTCCAGCGGCGCCCCGCGGTGCGCCCGACCACGGTGCGATCGTGGCGCCCACCCCGAAGCCTACGCCAACGCGCGTCCGCCGTCAGCGGTCCAGCGATCTAAAAGAGCCCCACGATGCGTCCCTGATCGTCGACGTCGATGCGCTCGGCGGCGGGAATCTTCGGCAGGCCCGGCATGGTGAGCAGGGCACCGCAAACGAACACGACGAACTCGGCGCCGGCCGCGAGCCGTACTTCGCGCACCGTCACTTCGTGGCCCGTGGGCGCGCCGCGCAGCGTGGGATCGGTGGAAAACGAATACTGCGTCTTGGCGATGCAGATCGGGTAGTGGCCGTAGCCGCCGTCCTGCAGGGCCGCGATCTGCGCCCGGACCGCGTCCGGCGCGGTGACGCTGCCGGCACCGTAGATGCGCGTGGCCACGGCGGTGAGCTTGTCCCACAGGGGCATGTCATCGTCGTAGAGGAAGCGGCAGCCCGCCGAGGGTTTCTCGGCCAGTTCCACCACCGCGCGCGCCAGCGACTCCGCACCCGCGCCGCCCTCGGCCCAGTGGCGCGCCGACACGATGCCCACGCCCAGCGCCTTCATCCGGGATTCCAGCAGGGCGAATTCGCGGTCGGTGTCGTGGGTGAAATGATTGAGCGCCACCACGCAGGACAGCCCGAAGCGGTTGCGGACGTTGTCGACGTGGCGTTCGAGATTGGCGATGCCGCGCTCCAGGGCCGGCAGGTTCTCCTCGTTCACCTGCTTCAGGTCGCAGCCGCCGTGGTACTTCAACGCCCGCAGCGTCGCCACCACGACGACGGCCGCCGGCGAGATGCCGGCCTTGCGGCACTTGATGTCGATGAACTTCTCCGCGCCCAGGTCCGCGCCGAAACCGGCCTCGGTGACCACGTAGTCGGCGAGCTTCAGGGCGCCCTGCGTCGCGAGCACCGAGTTGCAGCCGTGCGCCATGTTGGCGAACGGACCGCCGTGGATGAAGGCCGGACTGTGTTCCAGGGTTTGTACCAGGTTGGGTTTCAGCGCCTGGAGCAGCAACACCGTCATGGCGCCGTGCGCCTTCAGGTCGCGGGCGCGCACCGGAGCGCCGCCCCGGGTGCGGCCGATCACGATGTTGCCGAGCCGCTCCTTCAGATCGGCGATGCCGGTGGCGAGGCAGAAGATGGCCATGACCTCCGAGGCGACCACGATGTCGAAGCCGCTGGTGCGCGGCGCACCGTTGGCGCTGCCGCCCAAGCCCGAGGTGATCTCGCGCAGCGCCCGGTCGTTCATGTCGAGCACGCGCTTCCACGTGATGCGCGACTCGTCGATGTCGAGTTCGTTGCCGTGGTAGATGTGGTTGTCGATGAGCGCGGCCAGCAGGTTGTCGGCGAGCGCGATGGCGTTGAAGTCGCCGGTGAAGTGCAGGTTGATGTCTTCCATGGGCACGATCTGCGCGAACCCGCCGCCCGCGGCGCCGCCCTTCATGCCGAACACGGGGCCGAGACTGGGTTCCCGCAGGCAGATCACGGCGCGCTTGCCGATCCGGTTCAAGGCATCGCCGAGACCCACGGTGGTGGTGGTCTTGCCCTCGCCCGCGGGCGTCGGGCTCATGGCCGTGACCAGGATCAGTTTGGCGCCGGGGCGCGGCGGCAGGCCGGCCAGGAAATCCAGCGAGACCTTCGCCTTGTAGCGGCCGAAGGCGTCGAGCGCATCAGCCGGGATGTCCAGTCCGGCCGCGATCTCCGTGATGGGCCGCAATCGGGCTCGCTGTGCGATGTCGATGTCTGTTTGCATGATCTCCAGTCTCCCCGCTGGTGTTCTGGTCGAGAATACGGCATGGTCCGCACGATTTGTAGGATGATGAGCATGGATAATGGCGGTCCGGCGAGTCCTACACGCCGCCTGGCGCACCTGGCGGCCGATTTGGAAGGATTGTCGGCCCGCGGGCGTGCACGCACCCTCGCTG
>CAZZWZ010000135.1:0-5980 GCA_964657955.1 uncultured Steroidobacteraceae bacterium | reverse complement strand
CGCGCGCGGCGTGCCCCTGGGCTCCGGCGGCTCGCGGCTGTTGCGCGGCAATCATCCGGAGCACGAGCGTCTGGAGCACTCGGCCGCGGCGTTCTTCGGCGCGGCGTCCGCCCTGTATTTCGGCAGCGGCTATGCGGCCAATCTGACCCTGTTCGGCACCGCCCCGCAGCGCGGCGACCTGCTGGTGCACGACGAACTCATCCATGCCAGCGTCATCGACGGGGCGCGCCGCGGCCGTGCCGACGTGGCCGTCGCCCGCCACGCCGACCCGCAATCCATCGACGATGCCATCCTGCGCTGGCGCGCCGCGGGGCACGTTGGCCGCCCGTGGATCGCCGTCGAGAGTCTGTACAGCATGGATGGCGACGCGCCCGACCTGCTCGAACTGCACGGCCTGGCGCAGCGTCGCGAAGCGGTGCTGGTCATCGACGAGGCGCATGCCACCGGAGTCCTGGGTCCCGGCGGGCGGGGGCGGGCGGCCACCCTGGAAGGCGCCGACGACGTGGTGACGGTGCACACCTGCGGCAAGGCACTGGGCACCGAGGGCGCGCTGGTCTGCGGACCGGCCGTGCTCACGCGGTTCCTGGTCAACCGAGGCCGCCCGTTCATTTTTTCAACCGCACCGTCGCCCTTGATGGCGGCGGTCACGCGTGCCGCCATCGCACTGTGCGAAGGCAGCGAAGCACGCCGCGAACGTCTGGCGCGCCTGGTCGCCGCGGCGGGCGAGGCGCTGTCGCGGCACTGCGGCCTCGCCGGGTCGGGGTCGCACATCGTGCCGGTGGTGGTGGGCGAGGATCGGGCCGCCACCGAGCTCGCGGCCCGGCTGCGCGGGCGCGGCTTCGACGTGCGCGCCATCCGCCCGCCGACGGTGCCCGCAGGGACGGCGCGGCTGCGGATCGCCCTCACCTTGAACGTGGACGAGGCGGCGGTCGAGCGGCTCTGCGCGGCGCTGGCCGAGGAGCGTCGCGCGGCCTAGCACGCCGGGCGTCTGGAGCGGCGCGAGCCGGGCCGGCGCGCAGCTCAACCCGCCGTTTTGCGGAACACGATGAGGTGCTGCAGCGGCAGCCGTTCGGAGGTGCGTTCCCAGACCAGGGGGAAGCGCCGCATCTCGCGGCGCACCTGGGCTTCGCTCATCTTGTGCAGCGCCTTGATCGGCACGGCCGGATCCTCGCCGCGGTATTCGACGAAGACCACGCGGCCGCCGGGTTTCAAGGCGCGCACCAAGCTCAGCATCACCTCGTTGGGATACGCGAGCTCGTGATAGACGTCCACCATCACGGCCAGGTCCACCGAGCCCTCGGGCAGCTCCGCGTCGTCGACCTTGCCCTGCGTGGGCACGATGTTCTGCATTCCCGGCTCTTTGGACAGCCGCGTCAGCAATTCCACCATCTGCGGCTGCACGTCCACCGCCAGCACCCGGCCCGGCGCCACCTGCGGCGCGATGCGGCGCGAGATGTAGCCGGATCCCGCTCCCACGTCGGCCACCGTCATCCCCGGTCGGAGGCGCAATTCCTGGACCAACCAATCCGTTCTTTCCTCGCGTTCCCGCCCGGGCCGCTCGAGCCAGGCGGCGCCCTCGAATCCCATGACGCCGGCGATCTCCCGGCCGTCGTAGAACTTGCCGATGCCGTCCTCGCTGGCCTGGCCGGTACGGTACACCGGCGCGCCGGCATGCGCCGCGCCGCCGGCGAGGCCACCCACGAGGAGCGCCAGGCCCAGGAGGCCGTGCAGCGCCCGGCCGACGAGCCCCGTGCGGCGGCTCACGGCACCCACGCGATGTTCGCGGGAGGCGGGTCGTTGGGATCGAACTGCGCGATTTCACCGTTGGCCAGCGACCGGCCGCTCAGCGCGAGGATGAAGGCCCAATGCCCGACCAGCAAGGTTCTGTGATGGTCGGGGCGGGCCTGCACCAGCGTCCGGAACGCATCGGCGCGTGCGACGGTCTGCTCCGAGGTCTCGACCCCCTCGTGCCACCAAGGCGACGGCAGGTGTGAAAAGTCGTGCCGCGGAAAGCGCGCGGCGAGCACCTCGGGCGGACTGCCGATGTCGCAGGCGAAGGCCGCCCGCTCGCGGATCTCGTGCATGACCTCCACCGGTGCGTCGCGGTCGGCCAGGATGGGTTCTGCGGTCTGCAGCGCCCGCACGAACGGGGACACGATGATGCGGGTGAGCGCGACGGGCGCCAGCTCCTGCGCCGCGGCCGCCGCCTGCTGCCGCCCGAGCGGGGTCAGCTCCGGATCGACGATGCCCGGATCGACGCGGCTTTCACTGAAGAGCAGATTGAAATAGCTTTGCCCGTGGCGCAGCAGAAACATGTCGGATGTCCTCTCTCGTGTGTCGTCGCGACGCCTCGTTCGCCGTCGCGCGGCGGACGTGGCACGGCTACCGTCGCACCACGCGGCGATGGTACCCTGCCCGGCGTCCATCTTTCGCCGAGGGCCCGCCGCCGGGCGCTGCAGTATGCGCCATGACGAAATCCGTTGATCCCGCCGCGCCGGCGAGCGCCGCCCGTCGGTTGCTGGCGCCGGACGAGCCGCCCGCCTTCAGCGCCCAGGGTCTGCAGGGGCGATCCAACTTCGTGATCGTGGTCGACCACGCGAGCGCGCGCATTCCGCGCGGCCTGGACAACCTCGGGCTGCCGCCGGCGGAGCTGCGGCGGCACATCGCCTGGGATATCGGGGCGTTGGCGGTGGCGCGGCAGATGGCCGCCGCTCTGGATGCGCCGCTGATCTCGCAGAACTATTCGCGCCTGGTCATCGACTGCAATCGCGATCCGTCGGTGCCGAGTTCCATTCCGACGCTGGGCGAGTCGACGCAGATTCCGGGCAATCTCGGGCTGAGCGCCGCCGATGCCGCCCTGCGCTGCGCCGAGATCTTCACGCCGTACCACGACCGGGTGCGCGCGCTGCTCGAGACGCGCGCCGCCGCCGGACGGCACACCATCCTCGTGGCGCAGCACAGCATGACCAACGTCTTCAAGGGCGTCCGGCGCGAGATGCACGCGGCGGTGTTGTACAACCGGGACCGTCGGTTCGCCGGTCTGGTGCTCGACGAGCTGCGCCGCGAGGCAGGTTTGTCGGTGGCGGACAACGAGCCGTACTTCGTGAGCGACGAGACCGATTACACCATCCCGCGCCACGCGGAGGCGCGCGGGCTGCCGCACGTGGAAATCGAGATCAGGCAGGACCTGATCGAGCACGAACGCGGTCAGGACGAGTGGGCGCGGCGGCTGACCGTCGCGCTGCGCGGCGCCGAGCGGGCGTTCTTCGCGGACACCACAACACCGGGTGCCGCGCCGCCGGACCGATCGCTCAGATCAAACCGCTAATTCAGCCCGCCGTACGCCGCCACGGACCGCGGGTTCGCATTGCCGGTCGAGGCAAGACGGTGGATGACCCGCGGCAGCACCTGCGACAGCCGCAGCACCAGATCGCGCGGCTGCAGATCGAGCTTGGCCGCGAGCGCCCGCAGCGCCCCGGTGCCGAACAGGGCGTGCAGTTGCTCGCTGAAAATGGGTTCGTTCACGTTGCTGCTCAGCCACGATCGCGCCACCGAACCCAGGCCCAGCTCTTCCATGCGCTTGACCACGCCGCCGACGGCACCGTGGCGCTGGATGAGCTCTTCGACCGCATGCGAGAACTCTTCGCTGGCCAGCTGACCCCACAGCTGCTTGGGTAGACGTAACCAGCGTTGCATGGTGGTCGTTGCCAAACTGAACACGCGGCGAGTCTAGCCAAGCGGTCCGGCGAAAAGCGCTAGATGAAAGTATCGTCATGCGCCCGTCGCGGATCGACGACAGAGCGCGGCGAAACGCGCCGGCTTGGTGCGGCGGAACCGGGCGATGTGCGCCGCGTGTGCCATGGTGGGGCGGGCGCTCGTCGCGGATGGCTGCCGGAAAAATCCTGCGTGCCGGGGGAAGCGTCGGGCGCATTTGTCCGACGGCGAAGGGCTGTGAGACACTGTCCGCGCAGGCGGCTGCCTGCTCCACCGACGAGACGGCACTGCCTTTCATCACGGCCTCGACCCTTGCACGCGACTACGATGTCATCGTGGTGGGCTCGGGGGCGGCCGGCGGACAGACCGCCTACACGCTCTGCATGAACGGGGCGAAGGTGTTGATGCTCGAGGCCGGGCGCAACTACGTGCCGGCGAACGAGACGCCGATGTTCCAGACGCCGCACGAGGCGCCCTTGCGCGGCGCGGACACCCCGGACAAACCCTTCGGCTTCTACGACGCCACCGTCGACGGCGGCTGGACCGTTCCGGGCGAACCCTACGTGCAGACCACGCAGGAGGATGCGGGGCGCTTCGAGTGGTGGCGGGCGCGCATGCTCGGCGGCCGCACCAACCACTGGGGCCGCATCTCGCTGCGCAACGGTCCCTACGACTTCAAACCCTTCAGCCGCGATGGTCTGGGCTTCGACTGGCCGATCGGCTACGACGACGTGGCGCCGTACTACGACAAGGTGGAGCGGCTGATCGGCGTGTACGGCACCTCCGAGGGCCTGGAGAACACACCGAATTCGCCGGCGGGTTGCCTGCTGCCCCCGCCCGCCCCGCTGGTCAGCGATTTATTGATCCGACAACGCGCGCGGCGGCTGGGGATTCCCGTCGTCCCGGCGCATCGCGCGGTGCTCACGCGGCCGCTCGACTTCGAACGCTCGCCGGCGCTGCTCCATCCCGGCAACGCAACGGCGCAGCGGATCATCGCCGCGGACATGCAGCGTCGCAGCGCCTGTTTCTGGGCCACGCCGTGCGGCCGCGGCTGCTCGATCCGCGCCAATTATCAATCCACCACCGTGCACCTGCCGCCCGCGCTCGCCACCGGCCGGCTCGACATCCTCACCGACGCCATGGTGCGGCAGGTGGTGATGGGCAGGAACGGAGCGGCGCGCGGCGTGCAATTCGTCGACAAGACCCGGGGCGGCGACGGGGTGGCGCGGGCGCGGGTGGTGGTGCTGGCCGCGAGCGCCTGCGAAACGGTGCGCATCCTCCTGAACTCGGGCGTCGCGGGGTCGCGCCAGGGCCTCGCGAATTCGAGCGGCAAGGTGGGCCGGTATCTCATGGACACGGTGGGCAGCAGCGTGCACGGCCAGGTGCCGCTGCTCGAGGGCCTGCCGCCGCAGAACGAGGACGGCGCGAGCGGACATGCGCTGTACGCGCCCTGGTGGCTGTACCGAGAGCAGCGCGCGGGCAGGATGGATTTCGCGCGCGGCTATCACATCGAGATCGGCGGCGGGCGGCGCATGCCGGGGATGGGCACCATGGAAGGCGCGGAGTGGTTGACGGGCGGCAGCTACGGGACGCGCTTCAAGGAGGATGCGCGGCGTTTCTACGGCTCGTTCGTGGGCTTCGACGGCCGCGGCGAGATGATCCCGAACGAGCATTCCTATTGCGAAATCGCCCCCGACGTCAAGGATCGCTGGGGCATCCCCGTGCTGCGGTTTCATTGGCAGTGGTCCGAGCACGAGACGCGGCAGGCGGCGCACATGCAGTCGACGTTCGCGGCGATCATCGACGCCATGGGCGGGCGCATGGAGGGCGCGCCGCTGCCCGGTGCGCAGGCCATCGCGCCGGGCGGTTCCATCATCCACGAAGTGGGGGGCGCCATCATGGGGGCGGACCGCCGGACGTCGGTGACCAACTCCTGGGGGCAGACCTGGGACGTCGGCAATTTATTCCTCACCGACGGCGCCGTGTTCGCGTCGAACGCTGACAAGAATCCTACGCT
Organism: uncultured Steroidobacteraceae bacterium; assembly: GCA_964657955.1. Lineage (GTDB taxonomy): Bacteria > Pseudomonadota > Gammaproteobacteria > Steroidobacterales > Steroidobacteraceae > Bog-1198. The sequence goes on along the minus strand of CAZZWZ010000135.1, from coordinate 249 downwards.
GACCATCATGGCGCTGGCGTGGCGTTCGGCCGATCGCATCCTCGACCTGATGCGTCGCAAGGAGCTGTGATGGACCGGCGCACGACGCTCCGATGGATGATGGCGGCCTCGGCGGCGATGCCGTTGGCGGCCCGGGTGCGCGGTGGTCCGGCCGGCGCGGCCGTGCAGGGGAACGGCGCCGCGCCGAGGTACGGCGCCGCGCAAGGCTACGGCACCGACCCCGATCTCACGCGGGTGTACCGGGCGGGG